>NZ_JAZDDH010000006.1 GCF_037081715.1 Halalkalicoccus sp. CG83 | reverse complement strand
ACGTTCAACCTGAACACCAAGCGCGCGATCGCCGAGAAGGGCGGGCGCATGGAGTGGGTGAGCGGTTCGATGGGCTCGAAGGCCACGATGCTCTACCCCTGTACCATTCTGAAGGGGCGAGGCGCGAGCGCGAACCACATCTCGATCGCGTTCGCGGGCGAGGGCCAGGACATCGACACCGGCGCGAAAGTGTATCACAACGCGCCCGACACCAACTCGACGATCGAGTCGAAGTCGATCAGCAAGGACGGCGGGCGCACGAACTACCGCGGGCTGGTCCACATCTCGGACGGGGCACACGACTCGTCGACGTCGGTGGAGTGTGACGCGCTGATGTTCGACAACGAGTCGGTCTCGGACACGATGCCGTACATGGAGATCAACGAGTCCCGGGTCGACGTCGCTCACGAGGCGACGGTCGGAAAGATCGGCGACGAGGACGTCTTCTACCTCCAGTCGCGTGGGCTGGACGACGACGACGCCAAACGCATGATCGTCAGCGGGTTCATCGAGCCGCTGACCGAGGAGCTGCCGATCGAGTACGCGGTCGAGCTCAACCGCCTCATCGAACTCGAGATGGA
>NZ_JAZDDH010000005.1 GCF_037081715.1 Halalkalicoccus sp. CG83 | reverse complement strand
CGCCCCTTCAGAATGGTACAGGGGTAGAGCATCGTGGCCTTCGAGCCCATCGAACCGCTCACCCACTCCATGCGCCCGCCCTTCTCGGCGATCGCGCGCTTGGTGTTCAGGTTGAACGTGTTCTTCGACCAGTTCTGCACCGTCGAGTACTGGACGTGAGCGTCCTCGCCGACGAACACTTCCACGCCGCCGGAGTGGAGGTTGTGGGTGCCGTACTTGGGGGCGCTACAGCCTTCGATGTAGTGGACCTCGCTGCCCTTCTCGGCGACGATCAGGGTGTGTTCGAACTGGCCCATTCCCTCGCTGTTCATCCGGAAGTAGGCCTGGACGGGCATCTCGACGGTGACGTCCTCGGGAACGTAGACGAAGCTGCCGCCGGACCAGACGGCGCCGTGGAGGGCGGCGAACTTGTTGTCGCTGGGGGGGACACACCGAGTCATGAAGTGTTCTTTCACGATCTCGGGGTGTTTCTGGACGGCCTCGTCCATGTTCATGAAGATCACCCCTTTTTCTTGCCACTGTTCCTGCATGTTCTGGTAGACGACCTCGCTCTCGTACTGGGCGCCGACGCCGGAGAGGGACTCTCGTTCGGCTTCTGGGATGCCGAGTTTTTCGAAGGTGTCCTTGATGTCGTCGGGGACGTCCTCCCAGGAGTCGACGGCGTCGCGGCCCTCGACGTCGGGGCGGATGTAGGGGATGATCTCGCCGACGTCGAGCTGGGT
>NZ_JAZDDH010000004.1 GCF_037081715.1 Halalkalicoccus sp. CG83 | reverse complement strand
GTACGCCCGTTGTGAGTGGATTGTGTGCGCTCGATGAGTCCATACTCTGCCAGCGATCGGGCGAGGCGGCTCCCTTTTCGGCTACTGACATCCAAGCGTTTCCAGAGCTCGCTTTGATGTAACTCGTCTGCAGTAGTGATGGTTTTGTAGGCTTGCTGCTCCGCAGAGGACAGCTCTATAGTTGAACTCATTACCGAGAAGTAGAAGATCAGCCACTAATATCGCTTTATATCTCGTCTTGGAGGTAGAAGAGCGGTTGTAGGCCAGAAGTACGGCTCCCGCACGAATCCGATAAACGGGTTGAGAGATTAAGTGTTAGCGAGGGTAACTAGTTGCAAAAAGAGCACGTACACCGTTAGAGCATGGGTATCCATCTGCTCTCACCACTGGCAAACACAACGCTCGGCAGGGTGGTCCCTAGAAGGACTCACTGCTATGTCTCTGAGTGACATTGTACCCATCCTTCTCGTCATGTTCCGTGAGTCGGGCCTGTTCAAGCGCTGTCGCGATCGCCTGATTGACCTGCTTGACTGGATACCCCGAATTCGCACAGAGGATGACACGAATATGTGCGGCATCGATTGCGTCCGGACCACTTCCTTTCGTATTGGCCTCGACAGTCCGAACGACACGCTCAATCATCTGTTCGTGGGGCTCCTGGGATGTCATGAACTGACACACGCTTGCTTCGAAAATAGAGATTGGGTAGTGTACGCCAGAAGGGACTGGTGGAAAAGAAATACCATCTCAACGAGGAGGGGACGGACACGTCTTTGAAATGGATTCTATCAGTTCTAGTTAGACGCCTATCAATTGTATAAGAGTAGCACGATTAAAGAATAGTATCGTCAACGTTGCTGTTGGCGTTGTAGCGCGGAAGTTCGTAGAGGATGCCGTCGTCTGTACCGATAGAGTCGCTTTCATCAAGGACGAAGAGAACATGGGTTGTATTGAGCTGGTTGAGTTCAGTCCAGAGCATGTCGTAGACATCGCCGCTGCCGTGGCCCCGGAGTCTGGTTGTCGGGGTACAGAATTCGTTGACGAGGCGGATAGAGATTTGGTAAGAGGAGAGGCTTTTGCAGATGTCCTTATGACTCGATGACGGACGAGGTAAGCTGTCTCGCGGTATCAAGGCCGTGCTCTTCGACTACCATGACCGGACGAAGATTCTCGAGGTGTCTGATGGCCTGTTCGATGCCGGGATGAGACTGCTTAATGGTGAACGTTATTTGCGAGTGTACACCGTCATCCATCGGTTCGGCCACGAGACGTTCGATAACGATCTGCCGCTGAACGGCCAATCCTGTCACCTCAGCCAGCACGCCTGGCTCGCTTTTGACGACCGCGGACAATACCGCACGGCAGCAGTCAAAGTCGCTGTTCGCCGCTTCGATTTGGACTCCTGCTCGGGTCCGTCGCCCGCTGGGTTGGGAGCGCTCGTGCGGTCCCGGACCGTCTAGTCCCCCGCTCATAGTTCCTCTAGTTGCGCACCGTTCATCGCGAACTTCGCGTTATCGCCGCCGCTGGGCACGATCGGATAGACGTCTTCTGCAGGGTCGACGTGCGCGTCGACCACCGACGGACCGTCGTAATCGAGGGCGGCCTGGAGCGTCTCCTCGACCTCGTTGTCCGTCTCGAGGCGGAAGCCCTGGGCGCCGAATGCCTCCGCTAGGACGTCGAACTGGGGCACCCAGGAGTACTCCGATGCCATCCGGCGTCCCTCGAAGAAGGCGTCCTGCCACTGGCGAACCATCCCGATGGCGGCGTTGTTGAGGACGATCACCGTGATATCGAGGTTCTCCCGAACGGCGACCGCAAGTTCCTGGAGCGTCATGAGGAACGATCCATCACCCTCGAAGCAGACGACCGACTGGTCGTCATCCGCGGCAAGACGAGCCCCGACAGCTGCGGGTAGTCCATAGCCCATCGTCCCCAGTCCATGAGAGGATACCCACGTCCGTGGGTGCCGGTACGTCCAGTACTGCATCGCCCACATCTGGTGCTGGCCGACACCCGTCGTGACGATCGTCTCATCAGGCGTCAGTGCGTCCGTCGCCTCGACAACGAATTGGGGCTTTAGGGGATTATCCTCGGACATTGCGTAGTCCATCGAGTACTCATCTTTCCATTGGTGACACTGCTCGTGCCACTCGTCCAAGTCGGGCGTGCGCGGCATTGTATTGTGAAGTTGGTCAAGTACCGTCGCCGCGTCGCCTACGAGGGGGTAGTCTGCGTAGACGTTCTTGCTGATCTCCGCGGCGTCGATATCAACATGGATGATTTCGGCCTCGGGCGCGAATGTCTCGACACCGCCCGTAAGGCGGTCATCGAAGCGCGTTCCGACCGCGAGCATCACGTCGCAGTGTTGGAGAGCCATGTTCGCATAGCCGGTGCCGTGCATTCCTGCGACCTCCATCGCGAGGTCGTGGTCTTCCGGGAACGAGCCGATCCCCGGCATCGTCGTCACGACGGGAATCCCGTACTCGACGGCCAATCGCTGAAGCGTGGTCCACGCTTCACCTTTGACCACGCCGCCGCCCGAGAGGATGATGGGCCGCTCAGCGTTTGCAAGCGCGTTCGCGGCCGCAGTGATACGCTCACCATCGGCTGCGTCGGGCACCTCGATGTTTGTGGACTGTTGGGGTTCGCTGGGCATTGAATCAGTATTACCCAAAGTAACGTCCTTCGGGAGGTCAACCAGTGTTGGGCCTGGCCGCCCGTCACGTGCGAGCGTGAACGCCTCATCAACGGTGTCTCCAACTGTGTCGGGATCAGTGACAAAGTAGTTCGTCTTCGTTACTGGTCTGGTCATGCCCGTTGTATCCGTCTCCTGAAAGGCGTCCTTACCGACCAAGTCTGAAGGGGCCTGTCCAGTCAAGGCTACCACTGGATCTGAGTCCATGTCTGCGTCAGCCAATCCTGTAACAAGGTTGGTCGCACCAGGACCGGACGTAGCTAAACAGACACCCGGTTCGCCGGAGACGATTCCATAGGCGTCGGCAGCATGGGCAGCGCCCTGTTCATGTGCCATTGTGATGTGTTGCATATCGGAGTGGTACAGGGAATCGTAGACAGGCATGATGGCACCGCCTTGTACTCCAAACGCGTATTCGACGCCAGCAGCCTCGAGCGCTGCGACGACAGCGTCAGCTCCGGTTGTGATCGGTCGTGGGGACGTGTCCTCTGTCGTGTCTTCGTGGACTGCCGCTTGTTCTGTCATTCTAGGTTGTGTAGAGGCCACAGCATCGCCGGATAGACCGGTGACACTGTTAATTAGGAATCGTTGCGAACCGGACTAAAGTCGAGGTATGGAATGAAGTATGGGGCTACTAAGAAACCCCAATAATCGCAATGATAGCGATAATAGACGCACCACTACCAACGGACGAACGTCCTGGTATGGTGCTCCACTGCATTATAAACAAGAGGGTCAACGACGCTTATTAATCTTTCGTCCAGTGTGATGGCTTGATCTGCAGGATAGACACCCTTTATTCAGCACGACTCCGTAACGATTATCCAGAGTTGGTAAAATATCCTGTGATAGGTTCACCCGATTACAAAGCAGGTGGTTCAGCACAAATCTTCTGAAACAACCAAAGCCATCGAAATGCAGCCTCTAAACCTTATTTAAACGTGTAGATGAAACGCGCATGTGGGAGCATTCTACGTAGAGGGATCAGACTGTTTAGTGCGTCTTCAGCGCATTCCCGATTCGGTTAACTGTCCACTGTGGGCGTTCTACTCCGCTCTAAACAAGGCCTAGCGCACATATTCAGCAAGAAGAGAATCGAGAAATCGTGTCCGTTACTGGGATAGAAAGTACGAGACTTCCGCTAATCCTTAGATGAACTGGTTATGCGATCGGCGTGAAGTTCCATAGGTCACCCGACCCGTGGAACTCTTACTGATTTTTTAGAAAAGTTCGACACGGATCCCCTCATCCTCGAGCTCGTCCGCGAAGGCTGCCGCGTCGGTTTCGATGGGGTCGAACGTGTCGTAGTGGACCGGAAGTACCAGATTAGGATCGACGCTCCGGGCGAACTCCGCAGCCTCGTGCCGGTCCATTGTGAAATGGCCGCCAATGGGCGGTACGAACACCTCAGCATCGATGGACTCGTGATGTGAGAGGAAGTCGGTGTCAGAGGGAAAGAAGACGACCGTTCCTTCGATCGTCAGCAGAAGGCCGATCACTTCCCCGTCGGCGTGGAAGGGGTCGCCGTCATCGTCGACATGATCGCTGTCGGGGTCGTTGTAAGCAGGGACGCTCCGAACGTCTATATCGTCGATGGTCGTCTCACCTTTGTACGAGAGATCGACGACCTCGAAGCCGAAATCGGCGGTATCGACCGCTTCGTAGACGGCGACGGTAGCGTCGGGCTTCGCAACCGCGTCGATGGCGTCGGGGTCGTAGTGGTCGAAATCGTCATGTGTGACGAACACCACGTCACCATCACCTGGTTCGTCGTCGAGCACCTCTGTCCATGGATCGATGTAGATGACGGAGCCGTCCTCGGTTTCGATACGGATACTGGCATGAGCGAGCTGCTTAAAGGTCAGTCCACGGTGTTCGATGGGCATGGCTGGAAGAAAGTACAGATTCCAGCGGTATATCATCTCCGCCTACGTTATGCGTACGAAATATTCTATGTTTCTAAATTTCCTTAAGCGGCGCGCGACGAGCCGGCCTACTCCCTTAAAACGAAATGGATGCTATCCGGGGTGGATAGGGTAGATCGAAGTGATGATGAGTTAGTAGATCAAGCAGGCAAAATCCCGCCAGTGGGCCGGACTTGGAGAGAGAATAATGGTCTTGGGAGGTTGGCTCGTGACGAGGCGGTGTTCGTCTATGACGACTTTCGACTTTCTTAACCGGTTGCGGAGTTTCTAAACAGACCCGCTTCTCTAACGAAGCCGGTACAGCACCTGTGTCCTTATTCCGTCCGGATATCTATACGAGAGCAAACGTCTCTATGCCACATCTAAACAAGGCCGAGGACATGTATTCAACAGTACCTCTATTCGGCCGATCAGGGGTAGTGGATGGGTCAATGACCTCACCGATACGCTATCTGAGTTTCTCGAAGCTATTGAATAGCGAGACACAAAATACCTATTAGAATTTTGCCTCTAGATTCGAGATGTCCAGATTCGACTACAGGTCGATGGTAGTCGCTCACAAAGCATTCAGCACGATGATCTAAAGACGAACAGATATATTGAGAAAATGATATTTATTTCGCCTTATACGAACGCCTCATCTCCTGAAGATATAGAATGAGGATAATAACCTTGATTAAACTTCATACGCCATAACAACTTTCAGCCTACAGGTCTCGGCTGCCCTCAACGGTTCGCTTGACGATCTGATTCGAGACACCGGTGTACCGTGTCGGATCTGTTATCTCCAACAATTCTTCCGCGGAGAGCGTCTCAGTGACACGATCGTCGTCTAAGAGAATTTCCTCAAAGGGTCGGTCGCTCTCGTAGGCCTCCATCGCGGCTTCGTGGACGAGTTCGTGTGCAGTGATCCGTCCGATCGATTCCGCCAGTGCCATCATCACCGCTTCCGAGGTCACGAGACCGCCGTGGATATCCATGTTTCCCCGCATGGCATCAGCGTGGACGCCCAGTCCATCGAGTGTCTCACGAATGTTGCGCAGCGTGCGGTGAAGATAGAGAAACGCTTCGGGGATGATCGCGTATTCAGCGTACCAGAGCCCAGCGTCACGTTCATCATAGTTCTCAAGCAACGATCCCATGACGTTGGCGTGGCCGCGCAGCAGCGCTACCAGGCCGACAGTCCGTTCGCTCATGACCGGGTTGCGCTTGTGCGGCATCGTTGAAGACCCGACTATTCCCTCGGGGATCGGCTCGGAGAGCTCGCCGATCTCTTCACGGTTGAGCAATAGCACCTGACGGGCGATCCGGCTGGCAGTTCCACCGATTGTAATAAACGCGTTGAGAAGTCCGAGAAACCGATCGCGGGAGGCGAACCAGGCCGTATTTGGGACCGCGAGATCAAGTTTCTCGGCGAAGCGCTCCTGGACATCCAGCCCATCTTCTCCGAGGGAGGCCAGTGATCCAACGGCACCGAAGAATTCGATGACGAGGGCCTGCTCGGCGGCGGCTTCCAAGCGCTTGATCCCACGGGTAAGTTCGTCGAGCCAGTCGGCGGCCTTCAACCCAAACGTGATTGGTAGTGCATGAACGTGGTGGGTTCGACCTATCATCGGGGTCTCAGCGTGCTCACTGGCTAGCTCTTCCAGCTGACCTTTGATAGTCGCGAGTTCCTCCCTGAGCAGCTCAATTCCATCTCGGACGAGCAGTACCATTGTCGTGTCAGCGATATCCTGGCTGGTCGCACCGTAATGGATGTACTCACCACCATCGCCGATTGCCTCTTTCCAGGTTTCGATGATAGCGACAGTGAAGAGATCGATTTTGTCGATCTTCTGCTCAACCTTTTCAAGATCGAGATACTCCAGCGAGGCAGTCTCGGTGATCATCTCAGCGGCTTCCTCGGGAATTATTTCGAGGTCGGCCTGTGCACGCGCTAGAGCCGCCTCGACAACCATGAATTGTTCAACGTACTTCGCTTCGTTGAAAACCTCCCGCATCTCAGGGGTCCCGAACGCGTTCTTGAACAGCCTACCGTTAGTGTGGAACATCGTTACACTACCACACTTAACCAAGAATCATGTAATAACTGGTTATTCTGAGGAGTAAGTATTCTGTATTCATAACTCTTTTACACTGAATAAGAGAGTCACATATTGAAACGCATAAAGGCTTCTACCAATCCTGTAGGTCAATGTACAAGTGAACACTTTACCTTGTACAACATCAGCCCTTACTGGAAGACAACTGTTGCACAAGGTATGGAATAGTTTATACTCCGAAGAGTGGTCGTTGGTCTCTTCGAAGCAGGTGTCCGGTATCCTGTGGTTTCCACTCTTGCTTACTCTTTTGCTGAATAGACGCTCTGTTTCTCGCATCCTTCTCACCGCCTTCTCCAGCAGTCATCAAAAAGAGACTGATAGATACAATATGTAGATTTTACACTGATCACAGCGGTAGTAGCTACAGCAGTCTTGATTGTCATAGAATGTGTGATATTTGAATTGAATATGTCTCAATCAATCTAATAAATCAGGCGAACTCATTGATAACAGGAATACCCATCGTTTCAAAGTCACTCATCGACGCGAGTTTATTGGAGACATCAGCGAGCGTCACCGTCTCCGAAACTACGGCACCCGGATCGAGTTTGCCGGTATCGACCATTCGGAAAATCTCCTCATAGCGGGTTGGAGGCATACCGAGTGATCCGATAAACTCGATCTCTTTCATCACCATCAGGTCTGTCGGTAGGGCCACCATGCCTTCTTCGTCCTGAGTACTCAAGCCGACCTGAAGGTGTTGGCCACGAGTGGCGAGGCTCATCACGGAGTTACGACATGTGCTTTCGATGCCAAGTGCATCGACCGAGATGTCGACGCCACCACCAGCGACCGCCTTGACTGCCTTGGGAGTGTCGTCGGCCTCGGTTGCGTTGATGGTCTCGACTGCACCCAGCTCCGTTGCTTTTTGTAGTTTCTCGTCGTGTAGGTCAACCGCAATGACGTTTGCTCCGAGAGCGTCGGCAATGTGGACGGCAGAGAGACCGACACCACCGCAGCCATGGACGGCAACCCAGTCACCCCCCTCAAGATCTGCTTGGTGAGCGAGCGCGTGGAATGAGGTCATGAACCGGCATCCAAGTCCAGCCATATCGATTGAAGAGACGCCTTCGGGTAACCGGACGGCGTTATGATCGGCTGCTGGAACGTGGAGTTGTTCAGCGAATGCGCCTGGAACGGATTCAGCGAAGCCCAGCGGTCTCACATTCGCACACGTGTTTCCGTGCCCGGTACGACATTGGTGACAGCTTCCGTCACCAATATTAAACGGGACCGTGACACGATCACCTTCGATAACATTTTCGACGTTGTTGCCGACTTCGACTACTTTGCCCGCGGGTTCATGGCCGAGGATCTGGCCAATTGGTGGCTGAATACCGAGCCAATCCCAGTCACCTTGCCATCCGTGCCAGTCGCTGCGGCAGATTCCACACGCCTCTATCTCCACGATTGCTCCCTCGGCATCCAGGTCGGGAGCGTCGACATCCTGAATCGCCAGCGGTTCCTGGTACTCTTTGAGGACAGCTGCGCGCATTGTAAGAGAGTAGCACGCTAAATATCCATAAGTACCTTTTGCACGCTGAAAATGGATGTATATCAGACGGTACATTTGGCCGCTCTACTATTAATGGGATCCGATTCTGGTAATTTGATCGGCGCAACATCTGTATCCGCGGCCGTAGGATACACAATATGATCAACGAAGCTCCGATACTCGTAATCCTATTCACCGTCTTGGGCAATCTGAAGGATTGTTCGGACAGGAGAGAGTCCCCTCTTGGGCTATCGCATAGGCAGAGAGCGTCTCATCAGAATCATTAGCAAATACGTTGGGATAGCGTTCGATCCTCACACACCGATTATCGAAGAGATCACAATCTGTAACAGAGAAATGCAGCGAGACCCAGTAGAGACTGTTCAAGGCCTCAGACGGTGGAAATCACTTTATCGTACACAGTACGATCCAGACCACATTTTCATGTTTCGAGAAGATGAATAGCAGTGGGGGGTACTCTTCCTGGACAATCGTTGTCGGAGAGTGGCCTTTCATGCAGGGCCCTTGGGTAGAGCCGCCAATCGACGCTCAAGGAATGAATCTAAGTGTAACGGTATCGGATGAACAACCGAGTTCGGGAAATTGAGACGACATCGTGTTGGAGGATTGGCCCGCTCTTGCGGCGGTTAGCGTCTGAGCACCTCAGTCATTTCTAAGTATGCCACATCTGACAACTGGTGCGTAATCATTTATTTCGTTTCATTCATACTAAGCTAACCATTCAGCTGAACTGCATGTAATTCAGTGTCTCACTGAGCAAAATACGCTGATCACCATCCGGTCAGTTCGAGGAATGATGTACATCATCATTAGCTTCTGGCGTTATCATACCGAGAATGACCGTCAAGCCTGCCAGAACGGCGAGCGCCCAAAAGGCTTCATCGAAGTATCCTCGATCGGCCGCGGCGCCGACGAAGACTGGGCTGGCCGCACCGGTCGTGAACGAGACTGTCCGGAGAATACCAAGCCCCGTTCCCTGAATATTCTCAGGGAGCGCCAGAATGAGGTGTGACTGGGTGACCGGGGCGAACCCAAGCAGCGTGCTCAGGAGGATCGTGACGCCCACAAGTGGCCAAAACCCCTCAAGCAATGGTAGGAGCATGAGCCCGATACCGGAGATACCCATTACGAACAGGAGTGACCAGCTGATCCCGATACGATCATAGGCAGCACCCGATACAGGTTGAATGACGACGCCCAACGCAAAAAATAGGCCGAACAATACACTGGCGAGTGTTCCTGATAGCGCTTTCACCTCTATCAGGTAGGTCGGATAAAACCCCGTAACCGCCTGCCAGATCGAGACTCCGAGCAGGAGCGTCCCTGTCCCATAGACGACTGGTAAGCCACGCAGTCCCAAGAGGACATCTTCCGCTGTCTCAAGCATTGATGTTTCGTGTGTTGGAGGATCGGGTGGCTTCGACGGGACGACCAACCAGAGCCCAATCGCTGCGATGACAAACAGTGGAATGGCGAATCCGAAGCCAAACTGCCAGGCGAAGACGCCGACGATTAATCCAGCGACTGGGGGAAGAAGCGACTGTCCGGCGTCAGCAGCCGCCGACGTGACGCCGTTTGCGGCCCCAACCTGCTCTGGATAGAGATCGACAAGGATGGTGTACCGAGCAACCGCATACAGGGCGACACCCGCGCCAAACAGCGCAGTCACTAGAAAGAGGATTAGTGTCGACCGTGCAGTCACGATCAAAATAAGTGTCAACACGGAGATGGCAGTACTCAGGATCAGGAGTAATCTCTCACCGAAACGGTCGGAAAGGATGCCACCGGGAAATTGTCCAAGTCCGTAGGCAACGAATAACACGGTCAGCAGAAGCCCTGCAGCTGTGAGGTCGAGTTCGTAAGCGGTCCGAAGCTGTGGAAGTAATATCGGATAGATCATTCTAGTGCCGATTGAGAGGAACCATCCGGCGGCGATAGCGAGTAATATAGGTCCGCGGCCGTCGCTCCAGAGACTTCGTGCTTCACGTTTGAGAAACGAAAAATGGCGCACGTAATGTTCTCCTTCTGTCGGAGTTGACTGCCTGAGGCTATGAAGTTTCGGGACTTGATCGCGCGACACATAAATCAGGTGTTCGCTACAGTAAATCCACGCCAGTACTTGATGGCGAAGAGAACCACTTCCAGCAGACTAAGCGTGCTCTAACAGCAATTGAAGACGAGGTAAAGCAGATTGTAGGCTTCTAGTTTCTTGGAAACAGTTTGATGAGCTCTAACGCATATCAACGCCTGCATGAATGCGAACAACACTGCGTCCAACTTCTTGAAGAGCGCCAAAAAGACCATCATCAGGAGTCCTCAAAATGAAAAACTAGTAAAACTACTTATTTACAGATAGATTTGTATTGATTTTCTATTTAGACACTCAATATTATTAGATGTACTGTATTATTGGGTAGTTACGAGTAGACCAAAATCGGATTGCTAGAACTCTCGCATTGACAAGAAACTAAGAAACAAATATTCAGAAAATACTACACCTTCACAGAATTAGTTATGATTCTGGCCCATTTCTCAGTGATTCACTACTAGTCTTCGCTAAGCACTTCTAATAACTCAAGCAGCATAACTGAGATTGTCCGTGAATGTAATGCGCTATATAGCTGGTTAGCGCGAGATTAGCCTAATAACCTCCCGCCCTCTCTTAATGAGATAGCGGATCGGATCTTCGTAAGCGATGCCTGATTTGATGATTCGTCTCACCGTCCAGATAGGGGTCTCAACCATCTAATGCACGAAATCGAGTGTATTTTAACACTACTACTATCTGCCTACCAATAATTAAGTCCCTCTCTTGCGTTCGGAGTACAATGGACTGGGATATTCCCGATACGGCTGCAGGGACATATGTGAACATCGATGGTGAATTAATTCCTGCCGAGAAAGCGACTGTTTCGCTTCTCGACAGGAACTTCCTCTACAGCGATGGGGTCTTTGAGTCGATTCCAGTGTCAGATGGAAAGGTACTCGTCATCGATCGCCACATTGACCGTCTCTTCCGATCGATGAAAGCAATGAAGATCGAGATTCCGTTATCGAAGGAGACGCTGTCTGATAGACTCGTCGAGACGCTCGAAGCCAGCGCCATGGAATACGGCGTTGTCCGGATCATCGTCTCGCGAGGCGTCGGGCCGCAAGGAATTGCCAACACAAATGCAGTCATGGGACCTATCATCTTCGTCATACCACAACAATTGTCTGCCAACACGTTCAGTTATGATGAGGTGACGACCGGGAAGGCGCGAATTGTGTCCACAACCGCAATACGGCCACAGACAATCGACCCCCGGATGAAAAGCACTAGCTACGTCAACAACGTGCTCGCAGAACGGGAACTCGTCGGAACGGAAGCGGACCACGCAATCCTGCTCGATGAACATGGACACGTGGCTGAGGCCCATATCGCTAATGTACTGCTCTTTGACGAGGACGGCGTTTTCAAAACGCCGCCAACGACGTACACGCTAGCAGGCATCACCCGTGAAGTGTTGCTCGAACGAGCAAGGGCACTTGGAATTGAGGTCGAGGTGACGACGCTAACACCATACGACCTCTATACATCCAGCGATCTTATCCTATGTTCGTCGAGATTCATAACACATATAACCGAACTGAGCGGTCAGCTACTCCAGAGGTCGCCCAGTGAGCGCCTCATTGAACTCGCTGACGACTTCTTCGAATACATGCGAACAAATGAGTTCGAAGAACTGGATCTCTCGGAATGATTTCTACCGACTGAATCACGTCTGCTCCGTCGGCTTTCGGCTGTCTAAACGCGACTACTGTAGGGACGGACCTTTCGGCCTTGTTGAAGCCCTTTACCATTGACATTCGGGAGAGAGGTTCTACGTGGTGTTCACGACCAGAGCTGTGGAATTCACTTGCTATACGAAATCGCAAGACGTGAAGAGGGTTTCAACAGAGCCGACCTTTCTAATATACCATCGGTTTGTGACTGCTCCATGGTTGGGTCTTGCAACGCTACATCGTGGACCGCATTAGTCAAGCAAGATTTCAGCAAAGATTGAAATTATTACTTGATAACATATTTGACACCTTCAACGGTACGTACAGGTCAAGCAGTTAATGGAGCGGCAATCGATCTCCCCAATAGCTGTCAAAAAACAGCGTGCTGAATACAGAGAACATATCTCCCAAAGTAGTACGTTACTTTTCCATCTTCAAGCTATTATGATATCTGATTTATGCTCTGCACGCAGTTCGGTAAGAACCCTATTCGATAATCACTCTCGAAACGCGGTGTGGGCGCCCACCTCGAGAGTGACGACTCTCCCCTGAGATAGGCCAATCGATAGGAGGGGGACTAAGGGTACAGGAAGCGTTCGAAAGCGTCCGGACAGAGGCACCCCCCTAGAAATGGAGCTCCCGGCCGTTCAGTGTACGCGCTCGCCGTCGACGAACTCCTCAGCTGTGCGTTCTTCTCGTGCAAACTCGGCGGCGCGGGCCTCTATCTCTTCGGGCGAGAGGAGGCCCTCCTCGACCAGCAGGCACTCGAAGGCGGCGAGCCACTGCTCGTAGTAGGCCTCCTCAAGGGCGCCTTCCGGGGCCATGTCGGGGTCGGCGGCCGCGACCTCATCTACGAGCCGCCCCTGAAACTCCATCCAGTCAAAGCCGTCGCCCTCATCGTGAAGCGCGACGACGATTCCGAATGCCCGCGCCTGCCAGGGAGCGTCGAAGACCGGACCGTCGCGGTCTTTAGAATCGAACAGGTCCGACAGCAACCGGTTCCGCTCAGTCATCTGTCTGGACCACCTCGTCTGTCGTTTCCTCGTCTGCACCCGGGGGCGTCACCCGTGTGACGCCGATCATCGCGTCCCGGGAGACGATGTCGGCGAGTTCCTCCTCGCTCATGCCTCCCGTTCCGGATGGCCGTCGGGGAAGCACCATGTATCGGATCTCCGAACTGGAGTCCCAGACCTTCACCGCTGTGTCCTTGTCGAGGTCGACTCCAAACTCCGAAAGCACGGCCCGCGGTTCCCGGACCATCCGCGAGCGGTACTCCGGAGACTTGTACCACGTCGGCGGCAGGCCCAGAAGCGACCACGGGTAACACGAACAGAGCGTACAGACGACCGTGTTGTGGACGTCCTCGGTGTTCTCCACCACCTCAATGTGCTGGATCCCGACGTCGAAGTCGAACTTCTTGAGCGCCTCGTTGGCGTCCTCCAGCAGACGCTGCTTGAAGGCGGGATCCTCCCAGGCGCTGGCGACGACCTGCGCACCGTTGAGCGGTCCAATGTCCTCCTCGTAAGCGCTGATTGCTGTGTCCACCGCGTCGGTCGAAAGTAGTCCCTTTTCGACGAGTAGCGACTGGAGCGCGCGAGCGCGCGGTCGTGGATCCTTGGGGGATGCCTTGTCATGTTCGTGGTTGTGATCGTGGGTCATGGTTCCTCCAGATAGGGTTCCCAGAGATCGATGTGGACGGTGTCGTTGGGAGTCTCGGCGTCGATACTCCAGAGTTCGGCGGCGTCGAAGCCGACCGTATACAGCGGTTCGGCGCGTTCCTCACCGTGAGCGTTGGTGTCTGGGTAGATGAACGTTCCGTGGACCGTTTCTATCTCACCCACTGCGCGGCGGGCGTAGCGCGGACACCGGGTGTGTCCCTCGGGATGGGTGTTCCGCACTCGGACGGTCTCACCCTCCTCGTAGGCGGGTTCCGTTGGATCGCGGTCGAACGACGCCTCGGATTCGAAAGCCTCCCGAATCCTCGCGGCAAGGTCCGGGTCCGTCCGGTTCGGGACCACGTTCATTGGATCCTCCGCTACGAGAACCTCCTCAAGGCGGGTTTCGAGCTCGTCCGGGGTTAGGTATCCCTCCTCAGCGAGCATGATCTCGATGGCCGCCATCCAGCGCTCGAAGTACGTCGAGCGCAGGTACTCTGCCTGCCCCATCCGCTCAATCGCGTGGCGCTTCTGGTCGATATTGATGATCTCCTGTGCCTTGACAGCCTTATCCATGGAGAAGACGAGACGCTCCCAATCGGCGTGAAACTGTGCCGTATCGTCAGTGGCAATGGCACCGAAACCGTGCATCCCGCCCATGTCGTGGACGCCGTTCATCGGTTGAAGTATAAGGTTCCGAATAAAAAGTCTGTCGTCGACGGGGAAAGAATACATCTTCAGACGACCCGTCGAGACGGATTTCAGGCCAGTGGCCGCCCCGCGTCGATCCCGTCGAGTAAAAGCTCCGGACAACTAGCGGACTCGCTTCCCGGCCTACATTGCGGGCGGCGCTCGGTCCTGACCATCCCGATCGGTATTCGAGTGAAAGGGCAATGTAGGTGAAGCGGAAGGAGTCGAAGCCATTGATGCGGCGATAGGTGACATCCCGAAATATTCTGTCCAAGAGTCTGGGTCTTGCTCCGTGGCTTCGTGACCAATACGCGCCTTCTATTCAGCATGAATCCACTCAAAATTACTGAGGACTGATAGAAGTAACAGCGTTAGGTTTGCAGATCTACTCAATATATTTCAGACCAATTAATAATAAACAATGGAGCTTCAACAAAGCCAAATTTTACCATATCACGAAGACTTAGAGCCATAGCTCCGCTGTCGTTTATTCTATATGACCGTAGATTTATGTGACCTGGATGAGGAATGATAGTATGTCAGCACAAGGTGAGCGACAACCACTCTCTGATATCACCGTCATTGAACTCGGACAGATCGTTTCCGGTCCAATGGCTACAGCTGTCTTGGCTGACCTCGGTGCCGAGGTCATCAAGGTTGAACGTCCGGGCGACGGAGATCGGATTCGACACGCAGGAAATGTTGGCAACGCGATGTTCCAGTCACTCAACCGGAACAAGCGATCGATTACTATTAATCTGCAAGCCGACCGTGGACAAGAAATCTACACAGAACTGGTTGAAGACGCGGACATCGTCATTGAGAACCTCCGTCCTGGTGCAGCCGAACATCTCAATGTGGGGTACGCGTCGCTCTCGGCCGTCAATCCAGGACTCATCTATCTGTCGATTAAGGGCTTCTATGACGGCCCATACGGAGATAGAGCGGGAATGGACGTAGTCGGAGAGGCAATGTCTGGATTCATGCAGATGACGGGTCAGGAAGGAGAGAAACCGCTACGGGCAGGAACCTCTATTGGCGACTTCAGTTGTGCACTGTATGGGATCGTCGGTATTCTGCTGGCGTTGCGTCATCGGAAAGCCACAGGCGAGGGACAGAAGATTACGGCAGGGATCTTTGAGTCACTCTCACACTGGATGAATTACTGGATTGCGTATACCCAGTTCGTGGGAGCGGACCACCCACCCCTCGGTGCGTCACATCCTTCACAGGCGGTTTACGATGCCTACCAATTCGAATGCGACCGATGGGCGTTCATTGGTATTGTGAGCGAAGGCCAGTGGGTTGATCTCTGTACAATACTCGGTCGCGAAGATCTGCTGGCGAATCCTAACTATGAGACCGCAGCATTGCGGCTCGAACACAAAGAAGAACTGTCGAAGACGATTGCCTCCGAGGTACGCAGGTGGGACCGAGATGAATTGGTACTACAACTCATTGATACAGGGATTCCAGCAGCGCCTGTAAACAATCCATCTAGCTTAGTCGACGACCCCCACTTGGAAGCGACAGGTCTCATAGCGAAGTCACAGACCAGCGACGGTAATACGGAGTTCAAGTCACTGCTCACCCCTATCTCTACTGAATCCATACGTCCAATACACAAACGCGCGCCTCCACGAGTAGGCGAACATACTGAAAAGATACTCAGGCAGTATGGGTACACTCGCTCTGAACTCGACGAGCTCTGGGAGAGCGGTGCGCTCGGACAACGGAAGGAGTGTCAGTAGCACGGAAGGGGTTGGACACGCAGACTAGCACTTCTTAGTCGAGTGCGGAGAGTAGATAGCCCGATTTGAAGCTGGTATTTGGGCGTTTAAGATCAATTGGTGTTCAAAAGTCCTGATTAGAGTAATTGATGTGGTACAGCCGCTATCGGGCGGCGTATATGATTAGTTCGGTATTCGAAAATCACTGACGGTCATTATAGGAGACTTAACCATGTCGATGGTCTGTCTACCGCTGACCGATGTACCCTGGTCCGTGGTAGCTATTATCGTCCTTTCAAGTGCCACGCTCGGATTCGCGACGATCACACAGTCATATCTGCTCGTCATTCTCCCTAATGTCACACAGGGGGCTGGGTTCGGACTGCTGCGAACGATCTCATTTGGTATCGGTGCGGCTAGCCCAGTCATGGTCGGTGCGCTGGCCGACCAGGGCTTCTTCAACGAGCCGTTTTTTGATCTCGCCGTGTTGTCCGAAGCGATGACCATCCTAGTTCAGCGGCTTTAGCCAACTGGTATATGATCCATACGAAGTTTTTTGCTTTGGTGTGTCCCTGTGGCACTATGCCTACTCGATCAGTGCTATTCACGCCCGGTGACGAGATCACGATGATGCGGAAATCACTTGAGAGTGACGCCGACGTCTTAATCCTCGATCTGGAAGACGCAGTCGCCCTAACCGCTAAGGACGAGGCAAGAAAGGCAGTTTCGACGGTATTAACCGAGAATAGTAATGCACGACCGCGGGTCTGGGTCCGCATAAACCCGCTCGAAGTGGGTGGTCAAGAGGACATCAGTTCACTCGCAACCGCCGAAACTGCTCCCGAGAATATCGTTGTACCGATGGTGGATTCGATTGGAGATATACAGGACGCCGCGAATGAACTTGACGAGATGGGCCTCAACTCGGAAATCATCGCGATCATAGAGACGGCAGCGGGGTTGACCGCTGTCGAAGAGATAGCCACCCACCCACAACTGACAGGCATCATCTTTGGTGCGGAGGATTTCACCGCGGACATGGGAATTATCAAGCTCGAAGACACGAATTATCTCTCCTACGCTCGAAGCCGAGTCGCCGTCGCGGGAGCCGCCGCTGCCATCGCTACTATTGACACGGTGTATACAGATATCGAGAATTTGGAGGGCCTTCGGACCGATGCGAGACAAGCACTCAATTTCGGATTCGACGGAAAGGTCGCTATTCATCCTGTGCAACTATCAGTGCTCAATGATGTCTTCACTCCGTCGGACACGGACATCACGTGGGCGAGAGAAGTCCTCTCGGCGAGGAGTGAAGCCGGTGGCAAGGGCGTCTTCGAGTTGAATGGTCAGATGATCGATGCGCCAATCCTCTCCCGGGCAGAGGAGATATTGCACCGAGCGGGGGAATCGGTTGAGTAGTGAGTATGATCTGTCGCTGCAAGCGTGCCCCCGACAGACGAGACCTATTAGAACAATCCCAGAGATGGTACCTCACGAATTTTTATGTAGCCTCCCAAGGCATAGTCACCTATGCAGTCAGCACATCAGCCGTTAGAGGGCCTTCGTGTGATTGATTTTTCTGGGATGATTGCTGGTGGTTTTGCGACGATGCAGCTTGCGGACTTCGGCGCAGACGTCGTGACAATAGAGCATCCGAAATATCCTGATCCACTCCGATCGTGGCCACCATTCGACGAAGAAGAGTCGTTATGGTGGAAATCGATCGGCCGAAACAAGCGATGCATTACGCTGGACCTGAGCACTGAAGATGGAAAAAAGATAGCGTTGAAGCTCGTCGAAGATGCAGACCTAGTCTTTGAGAACTTCCGCCCAGGGACGATGGAACGGTGGGGACTCGGGCCGGAGCAGCTACAGGAAGTGAATGCCTCAGTCATCCTCGTTCGTGTCTCCGGTTTCGGCCAGACCGGCCCTCTGTCGGATCACCCTGGATTTGGCACGATCGCCGAAGGATTCTCTGGCTGGGCACACGTCAACGGATTTCCAGATCGAGAACCACTCCTGCCACCCATTAGCCTCGCAGACCTAACCGCAGGACTATTCGCCGTTCACGGCGCGATGTTTGCTCTGTACGAACAGCACCTCAGGCCCGATCATACTGACGGAGACGGTCAAGTAGTCGACATCAGTCTCTACGAACCGCTGTTCCGGTTATTTGCTGCCGACGTTGAGACCTATGACCGACTTGAGAGGGTCCCAGAGCGAACCGGAAATCATCACCCCAGTGCCGCACCGAGGGGAATCTACGAGACAACTGACGGGTGGATAACACTGTCAGCATCTTCACAAGCGATTTACGAGAACGTTGTCCAGGCAATTGATCGGACGGATTTGATAGAGGACGAACGGTTCCGAACGAACGACCGACGAGTTGAGAACGCGGACCTACTCGACGAAATCATCGAGGCGTGGACCAGAGAGCGCTCGACCGATGAGGTACTCGAAACAATGCGTGCACACGACGCCATTGTTGGCCCGGTGTACGACATCGCCGATATTTACGAGGATGAACAGTTTAATGAACGGGACAACATCGTTGAGATGGACGATGAGACGTTTGGCACACTCCAAACTCCTAGTCCAGTGCCGAAACTCTCGAAAACGCCCGGGGAGGCCGTTCACGCCGGCATGCCTCAGGGGCATCACAATAAGGACGTGTTCCTTAACGAACTCAACCTCTCAACGGAGGAGTATGATCGGTTACGGGATGAGGGGGTGATATAAGATACAACTCAGATCATCCCTTTGACGAGGATATAGAAGTCAGAATCACGAACTCATTCGCTACGACTTCAATCAGCATCGGGAAAGTTAATATCAATGTAGTTACTATTAATGAACGTATGAGTAACCCTTCCGCGAAGAACTCATCATTGCTAAAACTGCTGACAGAGTCTACGAATCTGTCATCGTCCTCAATAACCCATTCCAGTCTCTATCACGATTCTTGAACTACTCGACGAACTGATTATTGTACACAAGTCAAGACTCGTCAAACCTATCTTCAAAGACGAGTTGGGCTTACCCATTGTCGTACTGCCACGCAACCCGGGCGCATTCGAATCAACAGATTTCTCGGGAACCTACCAGGTCGTATCAATAAGCACATCTGATGAAGTGCGGCCGGATGCTGCTCAAACAATGAGTTTCTCCCGTTAGATAACTGATCCCTGAACTGTTATTAGTCTTACTGGACTGAGAATCAGTCAACATGGAGAAATTAAGAACCGTCACCGATAGCTCCCACAAGAGAAGATGGAACTGGATTCGCATCGTCAATTGTCATCAAGCCTCGAGATTAAGACCCCTTACAGAGTATGAGAAGATGCATGAGCGAACTAGTCTTGTTCGATGTAGAAGATGCGGTGGCGACGATTACGATTAACCGACCGGAGAAACGAAACGCGATGGATGAACCGACCCGTGATGCGATACGGGAAGCATTCAAGGAGGCAGAAGAGCGTGAGGATGTTCGCGCTGTCGTGCTGCGCGGTGCTGGCTCGGCGTTCAGTGCTGGTGGGGATCTTGAGTTCTACAGCCAGCTTGATATGGTGGAAGGGCTCAAATACGTCCAAAAGTATGCAGAAGGTCTGTACACGTTTGTCGAGCGAATATCGAAGCCGACTATCGCCGCAGTTGACGGATATGCACTCGGCGGCGGGACCGAGATTGCAACCGCCTGTGATATCCGCCTCGCCTCGACGGACGCAAAGTTTGGATTAACTGAATCCCGGGTCGGGTTATACCCTACCGGCGGCGGCGGTCAGCGACTCATTAGAATCGTCGGCCTCGGAAAAGCGAAGGAACTAGTGTACACTGGCGACATCATTGATGCCGAAGAAGCTGAACGGATTGGTCTGGCGAATAGGATCTATGAGCCAGAGGAGTTCGAAGAGGAGGTGTACGCATTCGCGAAAAAGCTTGCAAAACATCCCCCACTCGCACTCTCGCTCGCTAAGGAGAGCATGCACCGTGGGCTGAATATGGAGGCTGGACTCGGCATTGACCGCGTTGCCGGAGGCATCCTCTTCGGGACCCAAGATCAGAAGGAAGGTGCCCAAGCCTTCCTGGAGGATCGCGAACCAGAATTCAAGGGTAAATAATACTAAAAGTCTATTCGAAACAGCGGTATGTCAATCAGCTACTTCGGGAGGCCGTGCTTGAACAGCTGGTCCGCGATCCCGTTCTTCATTATTTCGTCTGTGCCGTGACCGATACGGCGTGACCGGTTATATCGATATAGATATTCGAGTGGATGTCCCTTCTGGTAGCCCTTAGCCCCGAAGACCTGGAGTGATTCACTGACGATTCGCTCGGTCGTTTCAGCCGCGTATAGCTTCGCAATGCTCGATTTGAGTCGGTCGGGAACATCGTCGTTCTCAGCGGCGGTCGCTGCAATTTGATAGATAAGGCTCCGTCCGACCTCATACTCTTTAACCATGTCAGCAAACTTCCACCGCATTCCCTGAAATTCCCCGATTTTTTGCCCAAATTGTTCGCGAGTCTGTGCGTACTCCAGTGCGTGTTCGATAGCACAACGAGCGAGGGCATTAGTCCACATCGCAATGGTGACGCGCTCCCAGTTAAGCCGCTGAAGTTGATCTTTCCATTCTGTCTGATTCGTGATGAGGATGTTCTCCTCAGGTATACGAACACGATCCATGCTAAAGTGCGTCTGGGTGTATCCAGCCATGTTTTCGTATTCTGTAATGAGATCAACGCCGTTGGCATCAAAATCCATAATGACTGAACCGATGTTCCCGTCCGGCATCTTTGACCAGATAACCGCAGCGTTCGAATCACCGACGCCGCCCACCCAGGTTTTTTCTCCTGTCAAGAGGTATTCATCGCCGTCGTTTTCGAGGGTTGTCTTCATATTCATTGCATCGCTTCCCGCTTCTGGTTCGCTAATACCAATCGACATCTGTCTTTCACCACTGCAGATTGGCGGGAGATACCGTTCTTTTGCCTCCTCGCTACCGAACTGGACGACGCTGTGCGGAGCAATCGTGGTAACGAGTACTTGCCACCCAGTATCTGGACAGACCGATGCAACCTCCTCTATCAGAAGCGTATCTTCGAAGATAGACATCCCCCCACCGCCGTATTTTTCGGGAATAGCTAGACAATAGAATCCACGTTCTGAGAGAGTCTCCAGGTTCTCCCATGGAGTTTTGCCGCCCCAGGTGAATGCCGTCTCGGCAAATTGCTCGTCGCAGATCTGCGCTGCAACGTCTACGATTTTCTCCTGTTCTTCGTTTAGACTTCTGACACCCATAAAGCACTTACAGCATCTGAGGACAAATAGGTAGGGTCTTGAAAACAAGTACATGCCGATCCGCCTGGGGGACAGTGTTTGCCCTGTTGGATTCCTTTTGATACCATGGGAGTGTCTAACACAACAATCAAGTCGGTGCATAGCTACGGTAGTTTGTATGAGTGCCGCTCCACTAGACGATATTACAGTCGTTGACTTCAGCCAGATTCGCGCTGGTCCGTGGTCGACGCAGATACTTGGCGAACTCGGTGCGGAAGTCATCAAGGTCGAACGACCAGGAATTGGTGCACTTGAACGAACAACGGATCCGAAACAGGAAGGGTTCAGCGCAGAACATATTGCCCGAAATCGCAACAAAGAGAGTATTGCAATAGATTTGAAATCCGAGCGAGGGCGAGACATTGCCAGAGAACTCGCTCGTGACGCTGATGTCGTTGTCGAGAACTTTAGCCCGGGATCAATGGAAAAGCTTGGATTAGGGTATGACGCGCTCTCTGCTGAGAATCCGGAGCTAGTGTACGCCTCGATAAAAGGGTATGGAGAGAAAGGACCCCTCTCTGATAAGAAGGGAGTCGATCTGGTGATGCAGGCGGAAGCAGGCATCATGAGTGTGACCGGCCCGGAGGGGGGGCCACCGGTGAAGGTTGGACAGGCAATCGGCGATATCGGCGCGGGCCTCTACGCAGTCATCGGGATTCTGACCGCCTTATACGCACGGGAACGAACAGGAGAGGGCCAGCGTTTCTCAACGAATCTCTTTGGGACCATCGTCTCGTTTCTTGAAGAGTATCTCACGATTTACGGAATGACAGGTGAGAACCCGTCACCATACGGCCGACGACACCAGACTACCGTCCCATACGAGGTAGCTGAGACCAAAGACGGCTATATTGCCTTCTGGCCTGCCGGCGGCGAGGAGGGTTGGAAAACCTTCGCTACCGAAATCATCGGCAAAGAGTCGTTACTTGAGTATGACACCCCAAGTAAACGGCAAAAAAACTACATGAGGATTGCTGCTGAGATACATCCAGTCTTAAAAGAGAAGACCACTGAAGAATGGAAAGAAATCTTTGATAAATACGACTTTCCGAACGGGCCCCTCAACGAGGTTAGTGATGTCGTCGACCACCCACAGGCACGGGCACTCGACTATGTTATCGAGTACCAGCACGAACATGCTGGAGACGTGTTAATGCATGGGCACCCACTTCATTTCTCGGATAGCGAACCACGGCTCGATCATGGGTCACCGACACTTGGCGAACACACAGAAGACATACTTGAGACACGTCTCGGTCTCAAGTCCGAAGAAATCAAGAAATTACGCAACGAGGACATCGTCGAGTAACAGAAGGCGAATCCAAAAAGGACATGTCAAAGATAGACTGATCCCGAGGACAGGTCGGGGTACTATTGCTCACCTGAGAGAGACGGCAGACAGCACGTCACCGGCGGTCCGCCGGTGACGATGGATCAGTGTCCTTCGAACTCGGGTTGACGATTCTCTGAGAATGCTTCAACGCCTTCCTGGTGGTCTCTGCTTTCAAAGGCTTTAGTTCGCATCGATCGACCCCACTCTCGCTCTGTTCGCGAGAGTGAGCTCGTGTCATTGATCGCGGAAATGATTTGTTTCATGCTCTTCAACGATATTGGAGCATTGCTCGCAATCGTACCGGCCAGATCGTACGCTTTTTCATCGAGGTCTTCGGATCTGACAACGTGATTTAACAATCCAATATCATATGCGTGTTCCCCCTTAATTGCGTTTCCAGTGAATAACAGCTCTTTGGCCTTCGCTGTGCCAACAAGTCGGATGACGCGTGTGATGGCTTCGGGGCTGTAGACGATACCGATCTTTGCAGGAGTGATGCCAAACCGGGCGTTTTTCACCCCGATACGGATGTCACAGGCGCATACTAATTCAATTGCCCCACCGTAAGTATCCCCATTTATTCTCGCAATAGTTGGATATTCGTATGATTCTATGGCCTCATTAAGATCTTTCCACCATTTTTCCTTCTCGGAATCGCGATCCTGCGAGAGGTCAAACCCAGCACTAAACGCTTTATCTCCTGCACCCGTAATGACGAGTACGTAATCATCGTCCATTGCTTCTAGTTCATTGATTTCGTCGATCGCTGTGTCCATCATCGGATAGCTAATCGCGTTTCGTTTTCCCTCATTTTTGAGGGTCATCGTGCAGATGCCTCCCTCTATGTGTGTTTCGATAGAGCCACTCATTGTGTGATACCAGTTCACGAAGTAACTTATTAGTTCTTTCTTACCGGCAGTTGGGAGATTAGCCTCGTTCTCAAGTGGGAAAACGAACCCAATACAGGCTCATACTCAGAGACTGTACTTCGATATTGCCCGTATGAGCACGAGCTTCTCTCCTGCGACGGCTATTCGGTCTTTCGAGGCAGTCATCCGGAATTTCACTACTTCAATAGGTCGTCTCTTACCCTTAGTATCGTATGTCGCCCTCAACGAATGGGAGATACTGTTCGCTTATAGACGGCCACAACTAACGTGGAACGGGCTCAGCCAATACCTAAAGCGCTGTCAGAGAATCGCGCCGTTCGTCCAGCCACCATCAATAGCGAGCGACGTACCAGTGATGAAGCTGGCGGCGTCCGACGACAGGAATGCGACCGCTTCGGCAAACTCCTGTGGATCGCCTACTCGGCTGAGCGGCAGTGAGTCGACGTGTTGGGATTTCGCTTCTTCGACTGAGATTCCCTGTCGCTTGGCGTCATCCTCAAAGATGCTGGCGATCCGGTCGGTCATCACCATGCGCGGGCCAACACAATTGGACCGGACACCGTACTCTCCGTACTCATTCGAGACGCTCTTAGAGAGACCGTAGATGCCCAATCGAAGGATGTTCGACGGGATATGATTACGAGGCGGTTCTCGGGCAGATGTCGAGACGATGTGAGTGATGCTACCTCCGTCACTCTCTTTCAACGCCGGAAGCGCCTTTTTTACCATCAGAAACGTCGATTTGATAACCGATTCGTACGTCTCATCAAGTAGTTCAGTGGTCATCTTCTCGAAACTTCGACGGGTTGTCCCGCCATGGTTGGTTACAAGCGTATCGAGTCCTCCGAGCTTATCGATAGCAGCGTCGAACACCTCAATTACCACCTCCGGATCCGAGAGGTCACCAGGGACGATGAGTACCGATCCATCACCGTCGACGTTCGCTTCAATGTGTTCTCTGGCCGCTTCAAGGTTTTCCTCGCTTCGCGAATTGATAACAACGGTCGCACCCTGGTCAACGAACTCCTGGGCAACCGCCCGTCCAAGTCCTTTGCTCGCGGCGGTTACAATCACTCGTTGGCCTGCGATATTATAGTCCATACGCCGCCGTTGCTGTTCGGAGCAATAAATGTATGCATAGAGATCTCTAGTGATGCTACGTCGAGAGTGAGTTGACCGATGTTCTGAATACCTATGGCCGAAATCAATCACCAGAACACCAGTATCGACTGAATGGATTTAGGGGACATTGAGGAAGAACGGCTACCCAACAGCGGATCGAAGTTGGTCTTCAGTTCTCTTGTCTGGATGATATTTACTAAATACAAGACATTATTTTAAGAGGTTAAGTGTCGACCGACGGTATATCGTTATTCATAACTAGCTACAAAAATTCAACCCTGGAAGTTGGAATGTTGATGTTTTAAGGGAACACGGTGGACTTTCCAGTATCACAGACGGACAGCCATGCCGACAACGGCAGACTTGTGGTTCCAACCTTCATTGTCTGGCAGCATCATACTAACTTTAACACGAGTAGGGTGTCGCGTGTCGAGACTGCCGTTCCGTCCCTAGGACTGAAACCACTATTTCTGCATAGGATCGAGACGGCGCCATGTCCGTTTGAACGTCGGCTCGCCGTCAACTGTAACCGTTGTTGTAAGAGTTGCGAGACCTCTGGTGACTCGCGATGTCGTTGAAACGCTCCACGTCTCAGTGTCGTATTTGAGTTCTGCTGCGACGTCTATCTTAACAGCAGCCGTCTTCGGGTCATCGCTCGCAACACCTGCCTCGACACGCTGTTGAGTGTGTAATTCGCTACCGTGTGGGAGATCGATAATGGATGCCGTTACCATTCGCAGTGTCGCCGAATTCGTCGAATGATTCCGGTCAACGGCCCACTGTGAGTCGATTGTAGTTTTGAACGGAGATCTCGTCGGGACGGTAGTGTCTGGCGGCGCAGTAGTGATGCAATTGTCAAACTGAACGGCTTCAGAGTGTATTTGGCCGGGAAAGACGATCTCCGTAGGTAGTTCCGGTGTCGAGACGATATCGAATTGACCGCTGGTGCGTAGCGGCAGTGCTCGAGGGAAGTACGCACCACTGATGGCCATACAGATCTTATGTCCTCGCTCGAAGACATGCGATTTCGGTTTCAGTGGGATCTGTATTGGAGATACGATCCCAGGCTGGAGAGGTTCGCCGGTATCGGTCCTCTGGCTTGCATGAAGACTGCCGGCCGAAACCAGTCGAGCCGCTCCGCCGTAGTCGACGTCGGCTATACGGACGGCGAGAATCAGCGGTGTGATTGTCGGCCGAACGGCGAGGGTAGCATACCCGGTCCCGGTCCACTCGAGTGGAGTTTCGATGCGGTCTGTTTCGACGACGAGCGACCTGGCATCGTCCCCGTTGGTGGGCACTCCTGGATTTGTTACTCGTCCAACTCGATCAAGAGATTCGACACCAACGGTATGGTCAATTTCGTAGGTCTTCTCGAACCGACCCTCGGTGAAGGTGTCAGCGTTTCGAAGGTCGTCCGGCGTAACAGCGTACGACAACGATGATTCCTGGGTCGTCGGCCATTGGTCAATTCCACGCCATGCTCCTGCCCCCATCGTCCACCCGCCATCTTGTTCGGTCCAATAGACCACGGTTGGCTCGGAGCAGACATCGTTTTGATCCCCTTTAAGGAAATGATCGAACCACGCTGTTGCTTGACGGCGAAAGTCGACTGCACACTCACGACCCTGCTCCGGCATGCGGTGCCGCCAAGGACCGAGCAGCAATCGCTTCGGAGCGTCGATCTCGTCGAAGAATTCGACCATTGGCGCAGTGTGGTCGTCGCGGTATCCGCAAGCGGCGAACGTGGGAACTGTGATCTCGTCAGGGTTGACCTCGCGGGACACCCAGAAGTCGTCTTTTGCCTCATGTCCGAGAAAGCGAAACAACCAGGGGGTCGTAGTCTCAATCGATTTGAGTCGTTCATTCCAGACCTCCAACCACTGACCCGTACCATCGCGGCGGCTCGGCGGTAGTACCCGTAACGTCTGCATCAGCACCGACCACGTTGCTCGCTTCATTGGATTGAACACCCCGCCAGGCGAGGAACTCTGATATACAGAGGGAGATACGGCCACGGGGACAATTGCCTTCAGGGGCTCGGGGTTGACAGCTGCAGTAACGTACTGTGTCCAGGCGCCGTAAGATAGTCCGAACATTCCGATATCACCTGTCGTCCACTCACAGTCAGCTAGCCACTCGATGACGGTGGCAATCTGGTCACCTTCGGATCGATGGAATGGTGGAGAGTCGCCAGTGGATGCCCCGGTTCCGAGGAGATCTGCGACCACAACTTCGTATCCTTGATGGCAAAAGTACCGAATCGAGGGGTCCCATCCACCGAAGGTAATCCAATCGTCTTTCCGGTATGGCGTGGCAATGAGAATGAGCGGCAAGGGTTCATCGTATGCTGTCGGTTTGTAACGGGTCGCTGCGACGGTCTCACCTCCAACGGGTATCGACAGCTCTGGATCGAGATCTATGCCGAGGTCTTGCATAACTAACCTTATAGCCGACCAATATTCAACTCTTCTCCATTAATTGTGCCCCACCGCTATTGTATAAATCCCAGATATTAAGAATAACTTATTTTGAGTTCGGATTTATTCATGACGCCTAACACGATATCAGGTAATTCGTCCCTACATCGCGAGCCCTTGAATCTGCGGGCTGGCCTGAGACACTGACTGCACCGATTATCGTGTTGTCCGGTCTCCGAACCGGAACACCAATGGCCCGTAGACCCTTGATTTACTCTTCGTCGTTGAATGCGACATCGGAGGAGCAAACCGGCTAGAGTTCAGAATATAGGACCGCACGGTCGGAAATCGTAGCACCCGGTTCTGCAGGGAAATCACACCGTTCAACGACTTGATCAACACTGCAATCCGGCTGAAACGCTAGGATCGTTTTCCTAGCTGCACTGGAATGGAGGTAGCGAGTCTGCCCTACCTGGCGGTAGTCATGACTGCCGCCGAATCTCCTATACTGGTCTGGACGTAGATTTCACGACCGTGTTCTCAATCACAAACTGTGCTCGCTCGCCAGTTTCCTTCGCTAAAACAGGGATTTTTCGATTGCTACTTCGTACGCTTTCTTTCTGTGTCTAGCATATTCTCCGATAGTGAGAAACCGCATTCCCACATAATATTCATATCTAATCTTCCGATCAAAAAGAGATGATTTCAACTCCTCGCTCCACCTGGTAAGGGTATTACTTGGTTTTATCTTTCACAGGCATAACCCGGAACTACATTATTTATAATTCACTCTATGGAAAATAGTCAAAGAGCGCTACGGATTCGTAGTCAAGAAGTTGGTTAAGAGCTTTCTGAAACAGAGCCGTTATTACTCCGATATATTAGTTATTATAAAATGTTGATTTAATTAAGCAGAAGATGGACGGTTACACGGAGCTAAGCGTATTTCATATATACGAATCGTGGATTTACAGATATACATTTGTAACCATCCAGGATTGGAGATATAATGAATAATTATATAAAATAATACTATAGTCTAGTGAATATACATGGTGATTTTTGATGCATTTCTTGCTATTTGCACCATGAGAATTCAGTGAGTGATTACAGTAATGTACGTTCAATACCTCTAGCAGGAGTCTTTGAACCAGTTCACCGAGAGTGGAAACCAGGTACTAAGGAGGAACGAACACGTGGACATGGATACCGTAAGTGTTGATATTGGCGTATCTACCACCCGAAGAACTCAATTTCAAATATCGGAATTAGTGTTAATCAATACTTATATCTATTCTTGAGATCAAAATTGATCCTCATCGAAATAGACGTTGTACTCTGCCTGAAGCTGGCAACATAAAGCAGTATGAATTCACCGTCTTGATCAAGCACTACCTTACCGAGGAGGACCCGAGTTGAGCCGGCTCTTACTCAGCGTCAATGTTATTGGACGTCTTCATTGACGTCTATTGAAATTCTCATGATAGGTTTCGCCGGCAGCTGTATTGCCTCATGCTCAAACAGTCTAACGACAATCCCACCTCATTCGACCGCAATCCTGCTGGGTCGACCCCGACAACCAGAAATTCATTCTAATTGATAAATAAGAAATCGTAGCAGTATCTCTCAGTGTCAACGTCCCTTCTTACTCAGTTGGCAATAGATTCGGTATTGGATAGGTTCCGCCGTTTGCATGTAGTACCTGGCCTGTGACGAACGATGCATGATCTGACGCGAGGAAACAGCATACGTCGGCCATCTCTTCGACTGTACCTAGTCGTCGGAGGGCAGTCGCTTCGATCACCTTCTCTTCGATTTGTTGCCACTCGGCGGTCTGCTCGCGTCCGACATCAATCAATCCTGGAGAGAGTCCGTTCACTCGAATCCCACTCGGGCCTAGTTCGGTCGCCAACTGTCGGACCAACCCTTCGATAGCCATCTTCGTTCCGTAAGAGTGTGTGTGGCTGGGACGACCGAGATATACCATCGCGCCAATGAGGTTCACGATTGCTCCGCCAGCGTTGTCTAGCATGTCGGGCACCACGTGCTGGGTTGTCAAGAAGAGTCCACGGAAGTTTACGTCCTGAACCCGGTCGATGTCTTCGAGTTCAACATCCAGAAACGGCTTGATCGGCCGGTAGGTCGCGTTGTTCACAAGGATATCTATTGGTCCGAGTTCTTCGCGAACATAGGTGACCATCTCCTCGATATCCGTTGGATCTGCCAGGTCGGCAAGTGCAACAGCTGCGTCCGATCCCGTGGCTTCTACCTGTTGTGCGGTCTCCTCGCATCCCTCGATGTTGCTCCGAGCAGTGATGCCCACATCTGCCCCCCGCTCAGCCATTCCTATCGCGATTGCACGCCCAATGTTCTGACTTGATCCGGTCACGAGCGCAGTTTTACCACTGAAATCCATGCGAAGGTAATAAACGCATTTGTATATAAGCACATGGGTAGTTGTCGATCAAGTCGTAGATAGTGTCGCGAGTGGTAGTTCAATGAGATAGCCGGCTCGGACAGTAGCCAACACAACGCTAGTTCGTGAGCATAGATCGGGCGAGTATTTCGGAAACCCAATCGGTGGGATCGGTGGGACTCAAACCTTAGGCTCATTTAACGCAATAGTTATACACGTATCAGACATATCTCAAATAGTGTTACCAATCCAAGATTCGTTCGAATTTGATTACTATGGTCGAGATATTATTTACGGTCGCGGGCGCATTGCTGACATAGAGACATACCTTGAAGAGAAAGGGCTGAACAATGCTCTTGTTGTCTGCGGATCGAACGTTGGATCAAATGAAGACCTAATGGACCCGCTACGAGCGGGATTGGGCGACCGGCTCAATGGAGTATTCGACGAGACTACACCTAATAAGTTGATAGAGACCGTCTACGACGGAATTGCAGCTATGCACGATACCAATGCTGATGTGCTCATCGGCGTGGGGGGCGGAAGTAGTCTCGATATTGCCCGACAGATGAGCGTATTCAAAGCTGATGGCCGATCATTGGATACATTTCGAGAGATGGCCCGTGAAGAGAACTTCGAACCACCTGAGCCGATGCAGCCACTCACGTCGCTAATTGTTGTCCCCACGACGTTCGCCGGAGCTGATATTTCAACAAGAAGCGTAGTCGAGGTGCTTCCGGCTGAGGAATCTCCAACTGGACAGACAATTACTGGCGGCGGCTCAATAGATCCAACCGCAATGTTCTATGATCCAAACCTCTTCGAGACGACACCCATGGGTGCCCTTGCCGGATCGGCAATGAACGGATTCAACAAGGGTCTTGAACGGATCTATTCGAACGAATCTACGCCGATCACCGATGCCACCGCAATACGTGGACTTCAAATGATGCACGATGGGTTGCCGAAGCTCCCTGATGATGCCACAGCCATGGAACGTGCAGTTATTGGTATCGTGCTGGTCCAATTTGAGCGTCGGCTGTCGGTGATTCACGCATTCGCACACGGATATACACGGCGGTATCCTGTCCAGCAGGGAGAAATTCACGGCATCTTAGTCCCACACGTCCTTCGATATATTTTCGAAAACACTGACGGTCGGCGAGAACTACTCGCTGAGGGACTCGGTATTGACCCCACACCACTATCAAATTTAGAGATCGCCGAAGCAATTATCGCGGAAGTTGCCACCGTCCGTGATTCCATGGATCTACCAACACGCCTCCGCGATATCGATATACTTACTGATGCCGACTTCCCGGAAACTGCAGAGTATATCTTGAATGATCGGATCCTGCCACAAGGGCCAGACGGGCTTGATCCAACAGCTGACGAAATCGAAGCAGTGCTTCGCGATGCTTGGTAACGGAATCCGAACCTTAAGACTTTCTTGAGGGGGTAATCCATCTACTGATGTCAAGGGCAAATCGCTGCACTAGGGGTACTCAGGGAGTAAAAACTGTTGATACAACTGAAGTTGACGGTCGAGTTCGGCAGGATTTGTACTCATTGGATGTAATATGACTTCGTCAAATCCCTGCGATTCATACGCTTCAAGTGTCTCTTTCACCTCATCAACGGTTCCGGTTAACCAGTTCGCCGTTGCGTGGTCTACGGACCGGTCTGCACCGATCACCCGATCGTAGACGTTTTGTTGGGTTCGGCGTACCTTTTCAGGGTCCTCACTAGGAACAAGATGGAGATACTGGAGGGCGACTTTGTCCATAGCGTCTGGGTCAATCTCCTTTGATTCGAGGTACGATGCGAAATGACTCCAATCTGCTTTGAGGATTTCCGGAGAGCGTGGGGCTGCAATCCATCCATCGGCATGAAGCAACCTCTTTTTTACACTATCAAGCACTTGGCGACCCTCAGCGGTGTCGACGCCGCCACCGCCCGCGAGAATCCGTGGCGGTTGCCCAAGATTTGGTTCAAGCTGTAGATTTTCTACGGAGAAGAATTCTCCATCGAACGTGACCCTGTTCTCGTCGAACAACCGCCGAATCAATTCAATCCCCTCGCGGTAGCGGGAAGACCGTTCAGCCATCGGTACTCCAACTGCGTTGAATTCTGCCTCGACGTATCCTGTTCCCATTCCTAACGTGAGCTGTCGACCCGAGAGGTGCTGAAGCGTCGCAGCTCGTTTTGCGACCAAGACTGGGTTTCGAAGGGGTAACAGCATGACGCTTGTACCGACTGGCAGGGTCTTTGTTTCCCCTGCAACGACTGATAGGGTTGTTAATGGATCGAGAAGAGATGTGGCGTAGGACGGTGGTTTAACCATATGTTCAATCACCCATGCGCCGGCGAATCGGTACTCTTCAGCAAGTCGTGCGTACCGCCGGAACCGGTCCGGTGGAATAGCGTGCGTCCTGCTGGCAAACGATGGTAGGCCGACCCCGAGTTGCATACGCAAACACCTGTACGCACCCATATATAGATTGGTTTCATGTTATAATAACAACGGTAACTAATGCGTGGATGCCTACTCTATGAGGTCTTGGAAAGGATCGCTTAACATGATTGAGCTGGCCTCTCCTCGCAAGCACCCCTACTTTTGGCCCGACAGTTCAAGATGAGTCGTGAACTCAACGTAAGCGATAAATTCCAAGCGATACTTCTGAATGTGGATAATAATACTGCCAATCATCATATTTATAGTATAATTATATGAAGTTAGTAAGAATAGAGCGGTGTATTTTGACGAATTTTCAGAAAAAGATTGTTAATCGTCAGTTCTAAAGGGTTTACTCAAGCACGAACAGTCCGAACAAGACATTGATTATCCGATGATTATATAGTAATTCTAATCTCATGAAGAGAATAAATTGAATATGAAGTAATGATACCAGTTTGGTCCCGAAGAGCAATGCCGCGACGTAGATTATTGAAACGAATGACGCTAAGACACGGTTTTTCCAATGAGGAGTAGTAGTGACATAAAGTATATTCGCTGATATCCATTCAATCCGCTATATACCCGCTTCCGATGCGTGTGAAGATACTGACCTCTATCAGCCCAAATGTGAGAGCCACGTCTTATTTTGGCGATCTACAAATATCGAAGAAAATGATTGAATACACTGCAAGCAGATAGTGTCAGATGAGCTTTCAGTCCAACTCCGATGAAGTGGAGACGGAACTCACGCCATCAAACAAAGCCTGAGCTACTGTCCGAGTTCTAAGGTCGAAACTGATGAGTGCGCCGGCTATGTTGGTCTTCGATAGATGATCCCACAGTGAGGTATACGCCTGCCGTCACTACTAGAACAGAAAAGAATCCTGCTTAGAATATTCAATCATGGTGAGCGTCAGCTGACATAGCAGGGGTACAACGAAGAGATTCAGTTCGATTCTAGAGAAGAGCGTCCAGTCGTGATTCTGCGGTGTGTTTTGAGCTCTAAGAAAATGACTATCGTGAGAACGATGTACCGGGGCGGTTGGAATGTCTATTTTCTAACTTGCTTCAGTTTTTAAGAACTAGTGAATGATTGATGTATCTACACTACCCTTCTAGAGATTGTGCATAAGTATCGAAACAGGAGCTTTCAAATTCAGCCCTTGATTCGGTCATTGAGAGCTGGCCCAATAAGCACAAGTACCGTCACGAGCACCAGTAAAAGAGAAAGTGGCCGCGTGACGAAGATGGCGTATGACCCCTCCGAGAGCACGAGACTCCGGTGGAAGTTTTCCTCTGCGATCGGACCGAGGATTACCCCGAGAATGAATGCAATGACGGAGTAATTGTTCTTGTACATATAGTAGCCGACGATCCCCAGAACAACAATAGTCAGGGGATCAAGCCAGTTTCTTCGCAGCGCGAAACTCCCAGCCATCGCAAGGACGATGACGATCGGAATAATCAGTTCTGTGTCAATCCTCGTTAGGTGACTAGCGTAGGAGACAAATCCCAGTCCAATAATAAGTATCAAAATGTTTCCAAGTAGGAGTGCGAAGAATACGCTATAGGTGACGTGTAACTGTGCGGAGAACAACTGTGGCCCAGGCTGCAGACCGTGCATCAATAGTCCACCGAGCAGAACCGCAGTCGATGCACTTCCCGGAATACCAAACGAGAAGGTTGGTATCAACGACCCACCGACGGTCCCGTTATTCGATGCCTCGGACGCAATGAGTCCTCGGATGTTTCCCTCTCCGAATGGGATCTCTGGATTGGGAACACTTCGAACAACCTCTGCGTACGAGAGGAAGTTCGCTACGGTCGCACCCGCTCCTGGAATTGAGCCGACACCCATTCCGATGAATGCAGATTTGAGCATGAGAAATTTGTAGGTGATAATATTCCGAACGCCATCGGATACTTTCCCCTGTAACTCAAGTCCACCCGAGATACCCCCTTCCTGGTTCGCCAGCTTGAACATCTCGGAGATAGCGAACAGTCCAATGAGTATAGCGACGAAATCAAGCCCATCATATAGGGCAATAGTGTCGAAGGTGTAGCGTCGCTGAAAAACCATCGGTGCAACACCCATAGTGGCGATCAGGAACCCGAAGGCACCCATAAACAACCCTTTCAATATTGACCCTTTCGCGATGACTGAGATCATCGCGAGACCCAGAACGGCCATGAGGAAGTACTCGGGAGTTCCGAACGCCAGTACGACGCCAATCAAAACCGGGGACAGCGCAAAGAGTGCGAGGACGGTGAAGAACCCGCCAATCGCGGACGCACTTGCGGACGTCGTCAGCGCGACGAGCGCCTTTCCTTGCTGTGTCAACGGATACCCGTCGAACGTCGTTGCAGCGGACGCTGCCGTCCCGGGAACGTTAATTAGAATGGCCGAGATGCTTCCACCATACAGTGCTCCGCTATAGATGCCCACGAGTAGGATAATCGCATCAAGACCCTCGAGTGGGAGTGTCAGCGGCAACATAACTGCCATTCCCAGATCGGGTCCGAGCCCCGGTAGCGATCCAATGAATATGCCGAGCAAGACGCCCAAGATGACAAAACCTATTGTTGGCCAGCTAAGGACGAGTTGCAGTCCCTGACCTACTGATGAAAGAGACATCGGTTTTATTACAACACTCCACTGAAGAATCTCATATTCAGGAGCTCAATAAACCCGTACACGGCGATGATCGAGACTGCGGTCACAACACCGATCTTCCACCACGGTTGCTTGAACCAAACGAGGTATCCAACGACAACGATGGGGGTCATCCAGAACAGGCCAAATAGGTACGAGCTAACTAGATACAAAATTGTTACAATAGTGGTAAAAAGTGAGGGATGAATTGGCCGATCTAAGGCCTCCGCACTTCCTTTGAGTTTCTCACCGGTTTCTTCAAGATCTTCTTCGATCTCGTCATCCCCGACTGACCCCACGTCGATTGTCTGTTCCTGCATCAAATATTTCTGAATAGCTTCCGGAAGATAGTTCTTGAATAGCAATAATATGCCGAAAATTATAACACTACTCGACATTATTTGAGGAAAGTTAGCGGCATCTGGATGAAAAGTGAATGATTCAACGAACATATACACGCTTATTCCCGTCACTAATATCAGTAGCATTTGCTCAGAATTAGCCTTTTTTTGGTATTTTTCTAGCATGTGATTGATGTATGGGGGTTAGACGTCTAATTACCGGCTAGTTCTTCCATATCGACGTTTGCAGGAATCTCTTCATACATCGTCGTTATCATCTGTTCGGCTTCTTCACCCTCGTCGAAGGTTATGGCGTTACCGGTGTCCTCCGACCACTGCTGAACATGATCGCTGTTGTACGCTGTTTCGAACGCATCCTGGAGGGTTTGTTGAATATCGTCGGGAGTATCGGGCGGCGCCATCCACATTCGGTGCAGTACACCGATGAAGCTGATGTCTTCAAACCCTTCGTCAGTCACCGTTGGCCAATCAGGGAAGACCCCGCTCGGTTCGGCACTCAAAATCGCGACTGGGTACGCAGAGTCTGATTCCACCGCAGACAGGAATCCAGCGTCAGTCCCGAAACCGAAGGGAACCTCATTGCTCACGACGGCTTCCTCGACCTGGCCGGTCCCGCCGTAGGCGACGTATGAATCAAAATCGAGACCGTGTTTATCGCGGGCGGTCAGCGCGGCGGCGTGCTGTTGTCCGCCCTCTCCAAGACCGGCACACTGTGAGAACTCACCACTTTGGTACGCATCGACTAGATCGGTGTACGACTCGATACCATGATCAGCATTGACAATCCCTGTGAGGGAACTGTAGCCGACACGAGCGATTCCGGTGAGTTCCCTTTGGTCGAACCCTGGATCCTCAAGCAGCGCTGGAAGGACTTCCGCTGGTGGAGACGCCTGCCCAATGGTGTATCCATCCGGGTCGGCTCCCGCTAACTCACCAAGGCCTCGAAGTCCGGCCGCGCCTTCGATGTGGTCAATTTCAATATTCACACCAAGCTCGTCCGATACCGCTGGCGTGTAACCTTGAGCGTACGCGTCGACGCCACCACCAGGTCCGTATGGGACGATGGTTCGAATATCCCGTGTCGGAAAGTCCTCGCCACCACCACCAAGACCACCGCAACCAGCTAATCCCGTAAATGCAGCTCCGCTGATCATGGTAAGAGCTCTACGTCTGTTAATACCAACCATGGGAACAACCAATGTAGCTATTATATATAAGGTTTATGCCATAGTAAGTCGATCTGCGTTGTACAGAATTCGGTCAGTGCATGTTTTGTCGTAGCTTTCTGCTCACCAAGATAGTCTTGCAGGACGGCGTCACTGAACGATTCTTGGACCATTCGATCAATGAGGTTTCTCAGTAGAAACATTCCCGTTGTGTCCAGTAACACTACGGGCCTTAAACGATCATAGTCTACGCGTTCGATTAGCCAGTTTGAGGCTGGAGACTTTATAGAGAGATTAAGATAAAATATATCTATTGTAATATAGAATGAAATATAAATAATTATCAATGATAATTGTTAATGGGAAATAATCATCCTCTCACCGTCTCTTGTGGAGTGATGGCACGCGTTGCACACCTAACCGAAGATGAATTGGATTCAGAATATCGAGAGTTTCTTGTCTTATCTCTCCAACCGGATAAGGCAGCCAACGTGTACGCAGGAACCGGAAATAATCCAGTCGTATTGAGAGGTCTTTGACGGTTCTTCAGCTCACTTCGGGCAGATTTGTCCTGTCAGATAGATGATATTGTCATCCTGACTGCTGCCTCGGAGATACGGTCGACGTATGAGTGGCATGAACACGTGAATATCGCGATGAACGTTGGCATTACTAAGGCGGAGATCAGAGCGAGCGCAAGAGACGGTCAAATACCGTTTTCAATGCCAGAAGAGATCTTGATGGCGTACACGTGAGCCGTCGCTCGGGGACGAGTCGAGGAGCCACTTTACAAGGCCATTTCGGAGCACTTTGATGATCGAACAATTGTCGGTATCGTAGTGACGGCAGGTAGTTATGCTGCCCTCGGCAACTTTATCGATGCTCTTGGCATCGAAATCGAGACTGGTGATAAATTCGTCGGCTGGGACCCCAGCACCTGAGTATTGTCTGGCCACAGCTGGCTTGAACTCGACTTAACTCGATTCGACGGCACCCTTGATAACACAAATCGACTAGTCAACCGCTCTATAAGAGGAATATTAATACCTGCAACGCGAGTAATGAGAATATGGTAATCCTTGCACCAGTCGACAATTCAGAGAAAGCTGAAAATGTCCTCAAGGAAGCAGCCGCTTTAGCGAGGGCGTTCGACGAGCGAGTCCATGTACTCCACGTACTCAGTCGTTCAGACTTCGTCGATCTCGAACGAACTAACGTCAACCAAACCGGCAACGTGCTCGATATCAACGAGGTGAAGGAGACAGCCAAAGAGATCGCAGAGGTGGCGGCGGCATCACTCGACATTGATGGTGAAACCGTCGGCGTGATGGGCAATCCGAAGGACGAAATTCTGCAATATGCCACCGAAAACAACGTTCGATACATCGTTCTCGGACCACGAAAGCGTTCGCCAGCGGGAAAAGCCATTTTCGGAAGTGTCACCCAATCCGTACTCCTCAATTCAAAGTGTCCCGTCGTTGTAGTGACGCACGATGGAAATAAGTAATTCTGCCAATATTCAGATACAGGCTAGAGTCTGTCTGACTGTCTAATATTTGGGTTTTTAACCTCAGATTGTCCTATTCTAACGTATTATTCTTTTCAACCTGGAATGTAGCCCCAATTTTATACTCAGACCTGACCTATCGAACTATGTAGATTGAACATGGATTCAAATCACCCGCAATCCTCGTGGTGCGAGTGTCTAAACTCTAACCCACCCTTTCTCGGAACCTGGTAATGCGGCGCGGTGTACGCTGTTTATTCGAATCGAAAAGCGCGCACCACCCCTACTGTGCGCAGCAAAATACGAATTAGTGCGATTGGCGAGGTCGCAGGGTATATCGGGATATATCATAAGAACCTTCCAACGCTTACGGTGATTATCCTTGTGTCAATGAAACCCCTTGCACAGTTACGATTTGTCTCTCTTGCCATTCGAGACCGGACTGGGTATCTTGTGTTTCAGACATTCGCCTTCTAAGTCTTCGTCTCCGGCGCCTTACTCCGCTTGCCATCCATATTGGAATTCACTATGGCTTAGTCAGTGTGCTGTTGTTTGAGATACTGAAGTTTTCCACCTCCAGCCAGCACGACGCGTTCTTGTTCAGATCCTTTCAATCGAACCTCAAATTGCCAATCATTGTTCACTTCCATTGTGAAGAGCTCCTGTCCATTCGTGATACCCATCGCAACATCGTCGATGATCTCAAGTGAATCTCCTTCCTGAATCTCCTCATAGATGGCGGGATTTTCGAAGGTCAGTGGTATCACGCCGAAATTGAAGAGATTGGCAACATGGATTCGTGCAAAACTCTGTGCTAGCACCCCATTGACGCCGAGTACGGCGGGTTCAAGTGCTGCGTTCTCTCGACTAGATCCTTGGCCGTAGTTCTCACCTGCGACGATCCAACCGCCATCAGCGGCGCGCGCTCGATCAGAGAACTGTTCATCGATACGTGCTAGAGTATAGTCCGCAGCAGCCTGCGGATCTGACCAAAGAGACATAACTTCGGCTGTCGCAGGCATAATATGATCAGTTGAGATATTGTCACCTACCTTTAGCAGCAGCGTACCAGAGAGGTCGCTCGTGAGCGGCTCTCGTAGTGGTACATGACCAATAGTTTCACCGCGCTGAACCTCAACATTCGCGTCTGGGGAGAGAATATCAACATTTGAACCAGTCATATCATTTGGTAGCGTGATATCAGGCGGCTTAAGGCCGGTCGTGCGTGGATCAGTGATCTCGCCATAAACAGCACTCACTGCTGCCACTTCTGGCGAACAGAGGTAGACAGCGTCTTCTTCATTACCAGATCGGCCCTTGAAATTGCGGTTAAACGTGCGGAGACTCACAGTACCAGATGCAGGTACATGTCCCTGGCCAATGCACGCACCGCAGGTACTTTCTGAGAGGTTTACACCTGCAGCATAGAGATCCGCAATCTTGCCCTCCCTAGCTATGAGCTCAGACGCTCGTTTAGATGCTGGAATGACGACCATATCTGTCTCAGCGGCAACAGATTCCCCTGCAATGATATCCGCGACTGTGGCGATATCTGTGTAGGAGCCGTTTGTACAAGAGCCGACGATCACCTGATCAGCCTCAGTACCGGCAACCTCCGCGACCGGGACGACGTTGTCAGGCATTGATGGCGCAGCAATCAAGGGAACGATATCAGATAAGTCTACTTTAATACTTTCATCGTATTCTGCTCCCTCATCGGCTGTCAAGGGCTGATAGTCCCCTTCGCGACCAAGCCGGGCGAGATGTCGCCGCGTGCGCTCATCACTCGGGAACAAACTAGTAGTCGCACCGAGTTCAGTCGTCATATTCGTGATAGTGCATCGCTCAGGGACTGAGAGAGTTTTTATGCCAGGGCCAGTAAATTCGATAACTGAACCAACGCCCCCTTCAACGGAGAGTCGACGCAAGAGTTCAAGAGTTACGTCCTTTGCTGAGACCCACTTATCGAGTTCACCAACCAACTGAACGTTAACACGATTCGGCATTTCAAAGGTATACGGTTCCCCGCCCATTGAGACGGCGACATCAAGACCACCAGCCCCGATACCGAAGGCACCGAATCCACCGGCAGTCGTCGAATGGGAGTCGCTACCAAGCAACGTGCATCCTGGCTTGATGAATCGTTCTCGATGAACTTGGTGACAAATACCGTTGCCAGCCTTTGAGTAATACCCACCATGGTGTTGTGCCACCGTCCGGAGGTACCGGTGCGTGGCCGTGTCTCGTTGATCAAATTCATATACTTGATGGTCAGCATAGGTTACAACAAGGTTAGGTTGAACCTTATCAAACTCTAATGCCTCGAATTCCATCCAAACTAGCGGCCCAAGTACATCTTGAAGTAGCACTTGGTCAACGCTGATACTAATATCCGTATTCGGTTTGAGCGATCCACTAACGAGATGGTCTGCGAGAATAGATTCTGTGAGTGTCTGAGGGGTGTTAGCCATATACATAGGGTCGCGCTCCATATGTATAAATTCACCTCTGTCACCGATTGGTGTCAAAAGCTATCAAGAGTAGCAGACACAATATTCCACAAAAACAACTTATTATTGGTGAAAGATGGGAGTCTCTATAATCAAACGATCTGTGCCATCAATCATCTCGAATTAGACGGCGCGCATCATCCTCAGTGAGTGGTTCGCCTGCCTGTTCAGAAGCTTTCTTTAGCGCTGTGAGGTGTGCTGTAATAGCTTCGTCAGTTGTTTCAATACCGGCGTCTTTAAGGAGAGCACGCACTGCTCCACGTCCTGTGTCGGTCCCAAAGAGGAGTTCGCGTTGGCCACCGTAACTTGCAGGATCAAATGGTTCGTAAGTGCTAGGTTCTTGAAGAATCGCTGCAGTATGCATTCCACTCTCATGGCGATAAGCACGATCGCCGATGATCGGTTTACCGGGGGAGATATCAATATTGAGTGTTTCATGGATCTGCTGACAAATAGGTACCAGTTCGTCAAGTGCGAGTTCAGGGTCATCGCCCCGCTCAGCAAGCAATACTGCGATCTCTTCAAGGGGCGCGTTCCCTGCGCGTTCGCCGATACCGCCGACCGTGGCATCGACGCTTGTGGCACCCGCTGCTACACCGGCGGCTGCGTTTGCGGTCGCTATGCCCATATCGTCATGGGTGTGAATTGCAATCCCACCCTCCGTACCGATTTCATCTGTGACTACGGAGATGGTTTCGTAGACCTCCTTGGGGATACCGGCACCAGTTGTGTCTGCGAGTGTAATGTGCTTAGCGCCTGTGTCAATGGCAGCGCGAGCGGTTGTAACCAGGAAGTCGTTATCGGCGCGAATTGCGTCCATTAAGGTCACGCCTACGTCTACGCCACCCTTGAGTGCCCGCTCTACATTTGAAACGAGTATGTCGCAGGCCTCTTCACGTGTTTTCCCGAGTGCGTGCTCAAGTTGGACATCAGAGCTATTGATAATGACCTCGATCTCGTCGGGATCAACAGCGTGTGCTGCATCTATGTCGCCTGATATCGCCCGAGCGAGCGCCGCCGTCCGGAGTCCAAGATCATCGGCGTGTCGATACCAAGACTCGCGCGCATGTGCACGAGGAAACGACACCTCAACACGATCAATATGTAGTGTAGCGAGATGATTTAGTATTTGTGTGCCCATTTCCGTCGAAATGTGGAGTCCTGGTACTTGCGAACCCTCACGGAGTGTGAGGTCCTTGAACTCAACCATGCGTCGTATATGGTTCACGAGGTGTTAAGATTGAGGGGGACTGTGCAAGTATAAATAAATGTTTTATTATTTACATAGCAGGTTTTCGCGTCGCGGCTGATGCCTGCTGTGACGCGATTCGCCACACGCGAGCGGCACTGCCGATTAATGGTCGCATCTGGCTTGCACAGCGATATACTATAGATTACGAACAACTCGATGCAAAGGATCGTCTCTACAATGGGGCACAACAGGACCTTGAGAGTTACACTATCTACGGGGAGGAGGCGATTGCGGTTGCTGACAGTACTGTACATACCGTAATCGATGAGATTACTAAGAACGTTCCGGGCGAGTATCCAGCCGGAATTACTCTTGAGGAGGCAGATGGGAACGCCGTTATTCTTGATTTCGGCGATGACACCTATGCCCTCTATGCGCACTTCCAGCCAAGTAGCTCACTGACGGAACAGCGACAGCCTACAGCGTCGTCATCAGGCAGTACGACTCGGACTGGCTGTATGCATTGCGTCCGGATACACCCGCGAATCATTGCGTGCTGAACACGGAGAACGTGACCCGCATTGAAGCCCAAACCGTAATCTCAGTCGATGAGGGAGTCAGCTACTGCGACTTTGATTGGCGGGACCGGGTTGAGACACTCGCCAACCAGGATCTCTGGATTGCCGCATAGGAGAATATCACCGAGCGCGGACAAGAGTAACACCCATCCGACGTGGTATCAAACTGAACAAGCACGGTAGTGGGGTACTGGCTCCAAATGCATTGCTCCATCCATACCTATCTCCGTCGCCTCCGGGTGCTCGCACGGGAGAAGATGAATCGACAGTCATGTGCGTTCCTGCGTGTCTATAGTTGGCGACGACATAGCCGTTCTCAACTTCGACAAACTCCGGAACCACTGCGTTCGCACCTGTCCATCTGCAGATGGATTGTGATCCCGAGTTGTCAGCGCTGGGATCGGAGTCTGAGCTATCGGTTCCTGTCCATCGACCGGCGCAATTGGATTCACGCTGGATCAGCTGAAGGTCTCCTCAAGTGGCGGGACGACCTGGTTCTTGCGAGACATAACGCCGGGCAAGAATGCTTCCCGATCCGTGAACGTGGTATCGAGGGCATCTTCCACCGTGTCCACATGGTCGCCGGCGATGAGGGCGATGGATTCCTCCCCAAGCACGTCTGTGACAAGTAACAGGAGTACGGCGTAGTCCCGCTCTGAGACGAGTTCGTTCATCGCGGCGAGTATAGCATCGCGCTGCTTCAACACCTCCTCCTGTTCTACGGTTTCAATCTGTCCAATGCCGACATGATGAGATCCGAACTCGAATTCTTTGAAGTCACTCAGCACCATCTCCCGAGGCTGTTTCTCCCCGAGCTTGCTTTTCTGTTGGAGCAACTCTTTGCCGTACTCCTCGTAGTCCACACTGGCTGTCTCAGCCAGTCGTTCGGCTATACTTCGATCCGTGTCGGTGGTCGTCGGGGATCGAAGCACAAGAGTATCGCTCAGTAGACCGCTGAGCAGCAGACCGGCGGTCTCGGTGTCGATCGCCTCGTCCGCTTCGTCGTACAGTTGCGTGAGGATGGTGGCGGTGGATCCAACTGGTTCGTTTCGGAAGAAGATGGGGTCGCTGGTCTCTATGTCCCCGATTCGGTGGTGGTCCACGATCTCGACGATCTCCGCCTCCCGCGCGCCGGACACGGCCTGACTGTACTCATTATGGTCAACGAGGATCAGCCGGTCCGTCGCTGCATCATCGATGAGGGTGGGGATCTCGACGTCCCAGCGATCAAGGACAAACCGGGTCTCAGGATTCACCTTCCCAGCCCGGGCCGGGACGACATCCGCTCCCTGCGCCTGCTTCAACCGTGCATACGCGAGGGCAGAGCAGATGGTGTCAGTGTCCGGCTGTTGATGCCCGATAACGTAAACGGGGTGTGCCATAGCCGCTGTATCGCACTATACTTGCAAAAAACCTGTATTTCGCTCTATATCAGTGGATAGCTTGTTTTTCCTTCCTGTATTTTCTCTATTGAGCAATCGTTGCCCTGCTGAATACGCGCGCTGTATTCAGCACGTCACTTCTATTACCGCCGAGGTGTGCTACCGCTTCAGACAAGCGCTCGATTTTTTGGGACCTTGTGCAACAGTGACTGGTCCATAACGGCAATCGTTGCACAAGGGATCGTAGTGTGACACGGGGATCGCTAGTCGAGGACTGTCACGTCGAATTTCCCACACCAGCGATATCGCCGGCCACCCCAAACGAACGTCCGACGAGTCAGTGCGTACATAACGAGGGGCACGAACACGAACATCGCCGGGTAGGCCAGCACGGCCGTCCACCGGCGAACGCTCAGAATCTCGTTGACGGCGAGGTGCAACACTGTGAGGAGGACTGCCGTCGGGAGCGGAGCCACGATTACACTAGCGAGGACGAGCAGCAAGACGAGAACGGTTCCGACGACCGCTCCGGGAAAATGCCACCGGAGAATCTGTGTCCATCGGACTTGGCGCTCAACCGTCTCGCGGATCGTGCCCCCGATCGGGACGATCCGCGTTCGGTCGACTGTCGTTACTTGCAGGTACTCCATGAGGAGTCCGTCGTCGCTGACGGTCCGCCGAAGGTGCTCGACGAATGCGGCCTCGTCGATGTCGTCTCGCTCGAAGACGACCCCGCCGCCCCAGATCTGATTACCGAGATAGATGCCAAGCGAACCCGCTAAAGCATACAGCGGTGCGTGAAACGCGATTTAGAGAGGAGTGGATTGATTGCTAAGAGATTCGTCCCTCGCCTCTGTTGATTAGGATTCACGTCTTAATTGCAATCCCGAGGTGCCGACCGTCTTGTCGTCGCGGAAATTGAGGTGTCCTCTCAGGGTCTGGGTGTTATTCCTCTTCTTCATCGCCATGAGCGGTTAGTGTGGACTCTGCGAGTTGACGCGTTGCTCGTCGAAGCCGTTCTGATACTGCTTGGTGTGTTAAACCCTGTTGCTCGGCGAACTCTGTGAGCGTCACTTCGCGTGGTACGTCGAAATAACCCGCCTCGAGAGCTGCTACCATCGTGTTATGTTGAATCTCTGTGAGTCCATATTGAGTATGCCGGGGATCATCTGTATCATAGACCGCTCGCACCTCAAACCGAAACCCGTCCTCTTTGATAGCATCGTGCGCCTGTGAGAGTGATTCATGGTCCGGAAACACGACACGGAGATGCCACCCGTCAGCTGATCCCTCAGCATGAGTGACTGTTCCCTCGTGGTCAGTGAGTAATTGAAGGATCAAATCAATCGACTCGATCCAGGTCATCTGATACGACCGTTCGTCATCCGTTTCAGCTAATTCGGTAACGTCCTTGACTGTCGGATCATCGTCAAGGGCGGCTTCGAATGCATCGAAGTCATCGGTACGCACCCATAGATAGGGGGTGATACGATCAGAATCATCGGCGACGACCCGTTCGATTTCGATATGAGCTTCTGAGACCGTTGTCAGTGTCTTATCGAGCGCGAATTCTTCGGTGGGGAGTTCAAGTTCGAGAATAGTTACCATACATCTAGTAGGCGAGCCGGCTAAAAAGGCGTGGTGACCTCACCGTCGCGATGCGTATACCGGCAATGGCGTTGGCTTTCCCCGAACAGGGCTCGGGTTCACCGGCGGCGATGAGTCGGACACCCTCGGGGGTGTTTTGGTGTCCGGTAACGGGGTCGCTCTCGACGTCGTGGATGAGCAGGAGTTCGTCGCGATTCCCGAGTTGGGCGGCCAGCTCCGTACAGGCGTCGGTCCAGCGTGTTGTTGGCAGGAGGACGCTCACCGGTGGACGGTTGGCCATTGGTAGTGACTTCTGGTGATGCGGTGAAAAAACCGGTCACTGCATTCGAGTTCAGTAGGACGTTAAGCAGCCAGGGCAGAACGTCAGTGACGTCGTGAGGGAGGCACCACAGCTGGAACAGGTACTGGTACGGGCGTCGTTCCTCTCCTTCGGTGCTTGATCTGGTACCGGTGGAGATCCAGCACGCTTGAATATCTGCTTGAAGCTGAATGCACTCATTTTGCTACCCTCTCTACGACAAATCTAGAATGAGGGATGATAACTCTTCTCATTAACAAGCAAGCGAGGGAACAGACAGTATCTATAGAACGGATTGTGAAAACCCGTCTCAACACTGGGCGATCAATCACCCTATGAGAGAAGAGTCTCGGTGAGGAACCGCGATTGAGCGGATGACGCCTGGTCGAACGTTTCACTCGGGTAATACAGCAACCCGAAGTGCCTGCCGGGGATCTCCACCCATTCTTTTGGCCCAGCGACTCGCTCGTAGGCGTCACGGGCTACAGCAGGCGTGGCTCGAGGCATCTCGTCTTCGGGAGCTACCACAAACATGGTTGGAGACGTTACGTCCGTGGCGCACAGTCCTGGATACCACTGGACGGGTTTCTTCGGACGGACGACCGTGATTTCGTTCGTCCAGTTCATGCCCGGCTGATTCCCGTACGCGATAAACCAGCGAAATGCCGTCTCAGGTTTGAGTGCTGATGGCCGACGATTCTGGTCGTCCCATACGACGGGCATTGGACCAAAAATCTCGTCTGCAACAGGTTCGACGGATCCGGACTGAACCATCTGTTTCATCGAAGGAGAAGGAGAAGGAAAATTAGGACTTCGAACTGCTGCTTTACGATGAGTATGAGTAGTCGTTCGAAGGAAGCGTCCGATCGTCGATCTCAGTCGCCGGTTCAGTAGTGGTAGACGTCGTCTCGCTGCTCGCCGCTGATGTCGTTGTTGCTCGTCGTGACCGAACCGGCACCGGTCGTGACCGAGATGGCGTCGCGAACCTCGCCGTGCAGATCCATCGAGCAGTCCTCGATGCTGACCGACTCGGCGCCGCTCATCACGCGGATGGCTTCGGTCTGGTTGATCGACATGTCGACGTGGATGTCGTCGATCTCGATGTCGCCGCCGTCACAGCGAACCGGGCGCTGGCCGTCGAAGCCCGAGATGTCCTCGTCGTACTCGAACTCCGCGTCCTTCAGCGAACATTTGTCGCCGTCGAGACGAACGCCCGCGACGTTGCAGTTCTCGAAGTGACCGCCCTCGACGTGGACTTCGCCCTCGCTGTTCGAACAGTAGAGCCCGTTGTCCGGGAACGGACCGATGTGACAGTCCCGGATCGTGACCTCTCCCGTGTGGTTGTCGCTGACGAACATCCCCGTGCCGCCGTAGCCACTGCTCGAGTTTTCGCCGCCGTCGGGAAGGTTGACGTTCGAGACGGTACCGCTGCCATCGCTCGTGTGGAGACCCACCAGCATCGGACCCTTACCGGCGGTGTCGTGCTCGCCTTCAACGGTGATGTCGCTCACTTCGAGGTTGTCGGCTGCATGGCACTCGAAGACGCGGCCACCCGCGCCGTCGGTGCTGAGATCGATGTTGAAGTTCTTGACGGTGAGGTCGCCGATCGGGTCGTCCGAGATACCCAGTTTGAACACGTAGCCGGTTGTCGGGCCGATCTTGACCGTCGCGCCGTTGCCGTCCAGCGTGAGATCGTCGAGACCGGTGACCCGTATCGTGTCGTCTACCTCGTAGACGGTATCGGAGTCGAGATTGACCGTCCCCCCACTCTCGATCTCGTTTTCGAGCTCCGCTTCCTCGTCGACGTCAGCCGCACCGACAGCCGAGCCGACTACCGGCGCCGCGGCGACCCCTGCGATCGCACTCAAATAACTTCTGCGGTTAATACTACGATTATCTCTGTCAGACTTCTGCACCATTCTACTAGTAACGACATCGACCCTGACGTGTAGTGCTTCTGTATTCGAGACCGGCTTTAGAGGACATCATACGGATTATACGTATCGAATCAACGGGATTGGTGCCGGCGTTTAGAACGGATCAGAACGTCGTTCTATTCCCAAAATTTCACATCTCATTGACGGAAAGTGTCTAGTCAAGGAGCGAGCAGTTCGGTGGGTTTGGTTATCGAGTATCCCGCCTTGTGCAACACCAGCAACTTGGATAAAGAGAATCGTTGCACAAGTGGTAGTAATGTGAAACTGGGGTCGCTAGTCGAGGACCGTCACGTCGAATTTCCCACGCCAGCGGTATCGTCGGTCACCCCAAACGAACGTCCGACGAGTCAGTGCGTACACGATCAGGGGCACGAAGACGAACACCGCCGGGTAGGCTAGTACGGCCGTCCATCGGCGGACGCCCAGGACCTTGTTGACGGTGAGGTGTAACACGGTGAGGAGGACTGCCGCAGGAAGCGGAGCCATGATTGCACTGGCGAGGACGAGTAGCAAGACGAGCACTGTCCCGGCGACGACATCAGGGAAATGCCACCGGAGAATCTGCGTCCACCGGACTTGGCGCTCAACCGTCTCACGGATCGTGCCCCTGATCGGGACGATCCGTGTCCGGCCGACCGTCGTCACTTGAAGGTACTCCATGAGGAGTCCGTCGTCGCTGACGGTTCGTCGAAGTTCATCGAGAAACGCGGCCTCGTCGATGTCGCCTCGTTCGAAGATGACCGCGCCACCCCAGATTCGGTTGTCGCGATAGATACTCAGTGAACCCGCCGAGGCATATAGTGGTTCGAGTAGTACTGATAGGGGATCCTGCCCGATGAAGTACGGGACTTCCGAGACTGGCCCATACTTCTCGTAGTCGGCACTGAGGGTTGCCAGCCAGTCCGGGGGCTGGTGAAAATCGTCGTCCGTCCAGACGAGACGGTCATGGCGTGCGGCCTCCATCCCGGTGGCGATGGCGTTAGCCTTCCCCGAACAGTGCTCGGGTTCACCGGCGGCGATGAGTCGGATGCCTTCGGGGGTGTGTTGTTGTTCAGTGATGGGGTCGTCCTCGACGTCGTGGATGAGCAGGAGTTCGTCGTGGTCCTCGAGTTGGGCGGCCAGCTCCGTACAGGCGTCGGTCCAGCGTGTTGTTGGCAGGAGGACGCTCACCGGTGGGCGGTCGGCCATTGGGGGTGGCTTCTGGTGATGCGGTGAAAAACGGACTGTTCTTCTCACTGTCAGTGATACCCTTCGCAAGTAGAGTAGATACAACGAATATGTCCTGCGGAACCAGCGGATTCGCAATTGGATCCAACCCAGAATGTTGTCAGCTACAGAAAGTGAAAGATCCTATCGACTAGGTACTGAAGTTAGACCAATAAATCAAATTCTAAGTCTTCTTCAAGAAATAATGGAAGATAATCGAAGGATAAGAGAGCTTGAACAATGACATTATCCATCTCTTTGTGTACGAACCGTTCAATATCTGTATCTTCAAAAGTTCGGATATACTGTACGGCCAACGCATACGCGAATATCAATCCAAATCGGAAGATATCTTCCTCTTGATCTTTAGTCCATATACCATCATTCCGCGATGATTTCATTGAGTGTGGATGCGATGCAATATTACTCAGGTGATCATAGACGTCCCCATACAGTTCTTCTTTATCGGCTAGCTCTCCTTTTAATTGGCGTCGTTTTCCACCGAAGTAGTCCGTCATCGGAAGCGTCTCATAAGGTCCGTAGTCATTATTTCTGAGATCGCGTTTGAATTCCTGCCACTTTCGTTTTGTCTTCTCTTTCTCCCGGTTGAACTCTCGTACCACTAAGTAAAGCTCCAGCAGAAATCTCACCCGGCCATAGCTTGCAATGTAGCAGTGATGCTTACATAACCAGTACATGGAGATTATTGCTCTAACTCCGCGTCGCAGACAAGATAGCTGTAGAGTATGCTCATCACCGATCGCTGAGCCTTGTGTTTTTTCTAGCTGCGTGTGGAAGTCGTGAAGGTTCTGTGCAGAGACAAGGAGTGTTTGGGCTTCGTTTTGGTTCGGATGAGGATAGGAGTAGTCTTCTGCAGCTTCTTGGTGGAGGTTTTCAATAGTCTCGAAATCATACTTAGTCCACATAGGTATTAATCATATTCTAAGTAGAAAAGTGTCGTGCTGAGCTGCTCAATAGATGTATTTTCCACTACTTCATTGGGGTGACCCAGTCAACTGTTTCTCGGTGGGGACGTGAGGTGAAGGCTGATGCAGTTGCTGATTGATCGAGCACATTTGATATATATAAGCACGCGTAGTAGTTCCGTGAAAGATTTGAGATTTGTAGAAGAAGAGGAGTATATGGGTGTGTAGGCGGTGCAGGTGATTGATGACCGGTATCAAGTGATTCAGATGGAACCAGGTGAGTGTGCCCTACCGGTGAACACCCATTACCAATTTAAACAACAAATTATAGAAACAGTGTTATGATACATGGCGAATCAGATCCCGAGTACCAGGACGAGGATTTCATGAAGAGCCCTCCGCTCAACAAACTCGAGTACAATGAGAAAACCGCTGAGAAACATCAGGACCGGATGTTCGACAACCTTGACGACTTCTTCGACCAGTAGCTCCCTTGTAGAGATAAGCTGTTAGAAGTACCTATCGTAGACATATTCTTCTCCCGCATTTAGAAATTAAATAATCGAGAAAGAAATGAAGATGATTTCTGCTCAGCTTCTACAGCTTTCTGTGCTTCTCCTACTTGTCGGTTGAAATCATCCAAGGATCTCTTTACTCGTTGACTATCTTGACGTACCTGTTGAATTCTCCTGTTAAGCTTTGGTTCGATTAGCTGCCGTTTCTCTGAGGCAGTTTTTGAATCATCTTCGATTATTTCTCCAACGTTTTCAAAGGTGATAAAGAGAGATATCAAGCTGTTTATGAAGATTTCAATATCGTCAACAAGTCTGTAATCTCCTTCGAATCCTTCTAGTTGGAAATCTATTGTCCCTAGTTGTTGTAGAAGATCTACTCGTTTCTCTTCAAGCGTATCGTCTTCGAGAGTGCCGTCGGAAAGGATGGCAAGATCCCCTCCTAGATTTTCGACGAAGTCGGCGGCTTCTATGCATGTTTCTCCGAAATCAGCGAAGAACGTTTCTGCTTGGTCCAGGTCATCTTTCTCTGCCATTTGCAGAGCGATATTTTGGTTTTGCTGTGGTTGAGTAGGTGCTTGATGCTGTGTTGGTGGAGGTGTTTGCTGGTTATAGTGGACTGCATTGTGACACGGTTTACATATCGTTACTAAGTTGTTCTTAGAATGGGTTCCTCCCTTGCTTTTGGGTACGATGTGGTGGGCGTTCAGCTCCGTGTTTCCGTATGGTCCGCCTTGTGCTCCGCAGTTCTGGCAGGTGTATCCATCTCTTTTGTAGACTGCTCGTCGGCGTGAATCCCAGTCTGATGGATATCCTTTGGCCATGTGAGACAATTTCAGGCAGGCAGAAGATAATGATTTCGTTGAGCATTTGATTTGATTGGTGCTGCCTACGGTGCAGCCAATTAATCCGATGAACAGGAACACATAATTCAGCGAACTCGGAAGCTGCGGGATCGAAGCCAGGGAGTGGATCTGTCCGATGATGACACGGAGATTGAGGTGGTGAAGAGGGCAGAGTAGTGGTCAGTGGTCAACTGCTCGAAGAGCAACGAAATCTGAGATCAAGTACTGAATGAAAAACCTGCGGTAGGAGTACGTAGAGTACAAGAATAACGCTGCTCCGATCCAGCAGAGCGGCCAAGCCACCTCAATGAATTCTCCGAAGTTCGGAAAGAATGACAGGTATTTGGATGGTCTATCGAAGAAGACACCGTTCTGCTGCAAACAGTAATAGATTATATAGAAAAGAGGGAGTCCTGCGAAGAGTACGGACATACTTCGTGAGAAGGCATAGATCGCTTGGAAGGTACGTGAGCGCCCGATATCTCTGTTGTAAATATAGCTTTGAATCGTGGGATAGAGCTCTTTCCATTCTTGAAGTGAGGGAGATTCCTCATCTTCGTTTCCTTTGAGTAGTGAGGGATCATGGAGTAGACGGCTGCATTCTACTTTGAATTCATCTACAATCCGTTTTTCTGCGTTATCGTGGTCTAATACCTTCTCTGCGAAGAGTGTTCTGTGGCTTGACACGGAACCAGTTTTTCCAAGCAGTTGTTCAAATAGGGCGGCGAGTGAGTGGAGTGCTTGACCGAGAACGAACGCTAAGACCAGGACAGGAATTATCGCAGCGATCGGTCCCAGTGAGATTTCCCGGGGGATGACCATGTAGAAGCTCATTAGAGTAGCTAGACCTGGTAGAAACACGCTGAAGAAGTCGTATTGGCTAAACAGACGGAATGGACGTGCCATTGGCGGTGGTTAGTAGTAGGTACTGCGTTGTTGTCTTGATTCTTGTGTAGATCGGAGGCACTTATATAAAGTATATCACAACATTTTTGATTAGAAAGTAGCGCAATAATCACATAGAACAACAGTAATTCAAATAATTTACTTGAAATTGGTTTATTGACCGCCGGTATATACTATATCACGCGAAAAATCTCGTTACGGAACTATTTGAAGATGCCAGCGTACCTGTTAATCGGCGCTGTCTGTATTCATTACTTGTTCACGCATTTGCCGAGATCGCAGACTGGTGCGTTCGTTACGCTCACCGGTGTGTTGATGCTGGCTTTGGCTGCTACGGACGAGTCGTGTCGTCTGGTCATGCTATTTCTTGTCCATCCAGCTGCTCGAACTCACAGTATTTCTCTTGATCTGGCTTTTCGAGCACGCTGATCTCGTAGTCAGTTGTAATCTCGATCCAGCCACCATCGAACGCCCAATGGTGCAATCGACAAAGTGCGATTCCGTTGCGAACGTCGTCTTGACCGTTGTCGCTCCGTGGGTAGATATGTGCGGCTTCGACTTCTGGCGTCCCGTCGGTCTGCACCACAGACAGCACAGGTCTTATCGTAGACTTCGAGTACGAGTTCCCGAAAGTCCCGATCACGTGTGCGCCGTCGGACTGTTGTATATTCGACTCGATCCTCAGTGAGCTGTGGTTTCTGCTTCCGTGCCAGTCAACATCGATAGTAGGTGCCGTTTGACGCGTTTGCGCCTCTCCGCGACGAACTGGTCGAAGTTTTCTAACTTGTAATAGTCCGGGTCCTCGGGGATGAAGTGGCGCTGATAGAATCCCTCGTTCTGATTTATAACCCATTCTTCAAACAATTTGTCTTGCTTTGTTTCGTTCTCGTTTTCAGTAAGCAACTGGAGGTTTGCCAGTTTGTCCTGCTCTTCAGTGAACTCGGAAATCTTGTTTTCTGGAAATCCCTGATCTCGAAGGTACTCCTCATCCAGTTTCGATGCGGGGAAAATATGGTCCTGATGATATTGGACGCTCCCCCAGTCATTTTCAGGGTAGAGCAGGGTGAGAGCGAGGAAGGTTCGCTTGCTCCCCTTCTCGTTTTCCAGTACGTTTTCGGCAATCTCCTCGTTGAATCCGACGACTTTGTTGAGTCCCTTGACTGCATCGTTGATCTCCTGAAGTGGGAATCTTTCATCCTCCGCATCACTCAACTCCTCCCGAATTGTGCGAAGAACCGTGTCGGAATTCCCACTGAGTGTCCCGTTCAGAAGAGTAGTGAGCAGCCATTTCTTCATCGCCTGTTTCGTTTGATGATACTCCTCCGCGTTCTGCTGTACGTGATCCACGGTAAGACCCGTATTTTTGAAGTAGTACGCAAGGGGGATGACTGCGTTACGGCTCGTAAGCGTATTTTCGTCGATCCCGAATTGATTGACGAGTGTTGCAGCTGCCTTAATCGCGGTCCGAATTGCCTCCCACTCGCTCTCGATTTTGGAGACGTTCTCCCGGTTGAACTGTCCGACTCGGTACCGGACAGGGAGATCGCTGAGCACCAGACACGACTTGAGAAGAAAATCCTTGTCGTAGTTGTTTTTTAACGGTAGCTGGCTGTTAAGGTAATCGACGAAGGACGTCAACTCCTCTCTGGCATCGTACTGCTCCCAGTTCGCCGTGGCAATCGATAGGAGCAGATCGGATTTCTGAAGTTGAGTTCCGCCGTCGTTCGTCCGGATGAAGATGTCGAGTACTCTGTCGATGTCCTGTTCCTTTTCCTCAAAATACGTGATGTACGCTTTGTCGTGAATAGCGCGCCATAGAGCACGGAGATTGCGGCCGACATTTCGTTCACGCTCTCGATCCAAGTGGTCGGCGTACTCATCTATCACCTCAAACACGAGGTCCTCTTGATCCTCGTTCTTCGGATAGTTCAGAATCGCTCCTGCTCTGAACCACAAATCATCCCCTCGTGTGACTACGCGTTCATCATATTGACCCATTGGTAGGAATGCGAAATCGTACCGAGATTGTCTGTCTCCGTCTTCAGAGAGTTCCTCTTCGGGATTCGAGGTGATGTTAAGGTACAGCCGTGATTTGTTCCAAGCGTCCTCGTTCCGGTACCACTTGTAATCCTGTTTGTAGGTATACGTCCCTTTTAGTCCGATATAGAATGAGGAGAGCCTCTGTTGACCGTCTAATATCAACTTGAGGTCTCCAGCGCCATCAGGAACCACCTCAGAATTTCGTGACCGAGCGTTCGTGTTTATGTATTTAGTCGTAGTGATGTAGTCCTTGATGAACCCGTACATCTTGTATTCATCACGGTTCTCATCCCGTATGTCCCAGTACAGGAACGTTCCAATCGGATACCCTTGAAGGACAGAGTCAAAAAGATCTGTAATTTGGTCTCGCTCCCAGACAATCTCTCGCTGGATGGCTGGAAGAAGGTAATCCTCGTTCTGGATATGGTGGACTGCTTCTGAAATTGTTACTCGCTGGTCATACATGTTCTATGAAGCCTTCCGGCGACTACTTAAGAACTTGGCAGTGCGCGCATTATTCAGAATGAGGAGTACTCCTTTAGTGGCCTCTCAAAGGGGATTCTACACTGGTTCGTTGATTGACCAAACGAAAAGGCGTTGAGCGGCTACAAGTATTGGTATCATCCAGAGTTCGAATCTCGCACGTTGAGTGACCTTCGGAATAGTAGCGAGTCGGCTCCTGAGCGGAAGAAGGTGTGAAGTGAGGGCTGGTTTGCAGCAACTATGAATAGCGACTAGTTTCGATCTAGATTCCTAGATCAGCGATTCGTGACTCGAACTCATCGTGGAACTGATTCATCGTATCAACACCCCATCTAACAAGTTGATCCCGTTCTTCTGTTGATAGCTCAGATAGCTTGTCTGGGATACTACGCGGGCATTTAATGCGGCAAGCCCGCTTCTCGGGGAGTCGCTGCCAGACGAGTTCTTCATCGAAATCCGCGAGATTCGTGTGGATCTCATTTTGGTGCTGTTTTAGAGCCTCGTAGATCGCTTCGTTCCGTTCTTTATCCGAGGTGTCGATATAGAGTTCGACTGAGAACTCGGGCCCCTGATGGAACGCCCACCCCAAACTGACACCCCCAATACCCGCTCCAAATACTAACCAACTCTGGGGTTGCGGTGTAAGTTTGTACCAGTCGGAACGCTGTTGTGAGTACGCCTCCGTTAGCGCTTCATAGAACTCCAGATACGTCCGTTCGGTTTCACTGAGATCTCCCGTCAGTTCTCGTTCCCAGTCGTTCGGCTCAACCACGATTTCGAACTCGAATCCTCTCGCTTCGGTCCCATCAATCGAGATGACCCGCGGCTTAATACCGAAGAACCGGACGTCTTTCGGGCCACTCTCATTGAGCCACTCGAGAACGCTCTTGTGTTCGGGACGGAAGTTCTCGGCCACCCAGATTGTGAAACCAGCGTCCTTCCCAGCTGAGTAGGTGAGTAGCTTGCCGAGATGATCGTGGTCCGTCATCTGATACTGGTTTTCGATGACGACAGGCCGGCCGGTATTCATCTCAGTGCCGACGATATCGGCGGAGAAACTGCCTATTGCTTCCTCGTGAGAGACGTCTTCTACCTCAATTCCCAGTTTGGCGGTGAGGTGATCGATATTCTCCATCAACCACTTTGTGAAGTCGTATTCTTCGTGTGGCCATACGCTTCGTAGGTCGTGTTCTTCGATACTTCCGATCTCGTGAGTCATCTCTATAGCGGACTATCGTACTGAGGAATAATACACTATGCAGGTTTAGTATCCTTCAATTACTATATTGGACACAACAGTACGGGTCCTCAATTGGTGATAACTTGCGCAGGCGTGCTGAATATAGAGGGCGTCTCTAACAGGGCACCTATTCAAGAGTATATCTGGAGTAGCAATAGTTTGATTGGGCAATAGTATGGACTACACTCGTGACTCAGAACACCCTTGCTCGGCGTTTTGACGAACTATGCCGTCAGCTAGAGCGACTTCCAGAGACGGAAGAACCACCCTTGACGACTCTCCAACTCCTCGGCCAGAGTCGACAAGAAGGTGATTGGCAACGTTTCCTTGCATATTTCCTCTCACCAGAGAAACCACACGGGCTTGACTATGCCGTGGTAGAGCAGTTCCTACAGGGTTTGAGTGACCGAGATGATATCAACTTCGAGTTCTCACGGTTCGACCTCGAAGACATCGACGTGGCAACTGAAGTCCCGATTCCAAATGGTCGGCTTGACCTTCTGGTCTGGTGTGAGGAAGAGTGGTTCGTCCTCTGTGAGTTGAAGATCGATTCCTCGGAGGGTGACGGACAAACACCGAAATACGCCGCAGCCGAGACGTTCAAGGACGTTAACCTTGATCCCACTGCTGTCCCGGAAGACCGTCGGCACTACCTCTATGTTACACCTGACCGGTCGTTACCTGAGTCGCCCGCCTTTATCGCTATTGGGTGGTCGTGGATCACCGCACAACTCCGGGCCGTTCAAGAATCGGATTACGGCAGCTATCCAGCGCGTACAACCGGACAACTGGACGACTTCATTGATACGATCGAAACTGAACTCACGATGACTGATTACGAACGAAATGAGACTGAAAAGGCTAGCCTGTACGTCGACTACTACGACGAAATTGATGAAGTCCAGGGTGCGTTCCAGAATGAGTGGAACGATCTCATCGATAATTGGGGGCACCGGCTCGCCATTACCCTTGATGATGTTCAACTCGTTGAGGGCCCGGAGGGTGTCCCGCCGGTACCCGATGAGGACGTGATGCTTCAACTCCCAGATGGAGAGGGCCGTCGCCGCTACTGGCTGTGTCGCCAAGCTAACGGCAAGTGGTCATGGCTGTTCCCAACGGACTGGTGGACCCGTCTAGACCGCGGTGAACCGGTCTACCGAAACGAGAAGCCTAATGCACGTGTCGGATTCCTCCACCGCCCGAATTTCGATCGAGAGACTGTGCTTGGCGATCACGAGTTGACATTCTATCTCCGGAATGCACCCTCCGGTAACGACGAGTTCTATCCGCGATTCGCGGAACGGTTCAATTCTGACGAGGGGGTTGCCGCTGCACTCCCAGAGCGATCTGAGCGGCGTGGTCGAAAATCGAATATCATCGAGGGAACATACGAGATCGATGTCGATGGCCATGCTAGTCTGTTCGCTGGTTACGTTACTGCATTAGCTACTGCTGTCGACGACCACATCGTGTCGAATCATTCCTTGATTGGACGGATCGACGAGATCTATGAAGAAACTCTTGAAGAGGTTCTCGAATTCGACTCTGGGTGAGTAATCGTAGAGATGGAGGGCTCTGTTTAGTCGTACTGAATTAAGAAAATAATAAACGAAACATTTATATACTTTCATAACTTACTATTATGCAGAGAATATTGTCAGTTACTGTCTGGCCGGTAGCTTCAATAAGCCATGGTTATGTAGGGTTCGAATCCCTACAAGGAGCTTGAATCCGATGTTCAGGCGGCTGGAAGGGCTGTATTGAAGTTATGTCGAATTGCAGTTACTGGTGGTATCGATGAGGTGATAATATACGTCATTAAGAAAATCATGAAATACATCTGGACACAAGTTGACAGCAAGTATAGTATTGAAACAACTGCGGCCGCGCACGGTAAGAAGGTTGTTAACCAAGTCGGATCTTGGATAGAACCTTACAGCTCCTTCCTTCCATTGCCTGAATTTTGAGTGGAGACACTTCGCCGATCTCATTGTTCCAATGATGGACCTGCTTGAAGAACCTCACAACGAACAAAACGCGAAGTTCGTTGCGTGTGCGTATGACTCATTAGTGTGGGAATCGACCGAGATGTTGCAACCAATAGGACCGTTCTATGTTCTACCCGCAATATTATGTTCATACCTCCCATATCTAGTATCAGTGAATGGCTGAGTGGAAGAATCAGCACTACGTTCCGCAACACTTCCTCCGCGGCTGGGCTATCAACGACCGAATTGAAGTCTTCCACTTAGAACACGGTTCCGTCCCGGCAACGCACATTAGCAAGGTCTGCTCAGAAGACTATCTCTACGGCAACCCCCCGCACGTTGAACAAGAACTCAGCGATTTGGAAGACCTCCACCACCGCCCGCTGAAGACCCTCCACTCCGGAAGTTCGCTTTCCAGCCTTACTCGCGCCGAAACAGCGCTCCTTCTCTCCTTTGTAACAACACAGCGTACCCGGTCGAAGTTCACGCAAGAGGATATCGCGGCAGGGGATGAAATCCTCCGTGGCGGGGTTCAAGCCGATATAACTAACAATCGGTACGAGGACCTTCTCCAGTGGACGACCGATCTCACTACCGACGAGCGAGAAGACACGCTAGTTGATGCGTCGATTCTCGGTATTCATCTTTCTTTGATGGTTAAAGGCGTCCTCGGCTATCTCTCTATTAACGATCTTGACGGTGTACTGCTCTGCAACACAACTAACAAGGAATTCGTGATTTCTGACCTCCCGATTGTATTAGACAATCCACGTTTCAAACGCCAGACCGGCATGGGACCAGCTGGCTTAGCTGAACGTGGTACACAGATCTACTGTCCTATTGATTCCTCACGACTCCTCTTTCTCTACGACCCGCTTATTTACTCTATCAAGTCGAACTCTCGAGAGCAGGTCCTCATCAAGTCTACGTCCGTCGTTGACGAACTGAATCTCCTCCAGTTCCATAACGCAGATAGCATCGTCATGCATCGGAACTCCTCGACAGAGTACTTGAACGAGCTCCGCGAGCAAATGGACACGGTGCGATCAAGAATAACGATCAGCCAGGAACATGAGCTTGCGACCGGTGAAACATATGACGTTGAGAAAACGCCACCGTACCAAGTCCCTGCTGCTTCGCCCGACCTTCCCGCATATCGAATTAACCGAACAATTCCCTATACTGAGAGACGACCGACAGCACGAGTCGAACGACTGCAGCAACTTGCCCAGCAGATTTCTACGGAAGCGTACGGCTACCCTGATGTCTCCCTGATCGCTACAATACAATACTTGACCGAATGGTTTTCCTGATTTTAGCTTATAACGGGTCGCCCTTGTGCAACACAATGTTTCGGAGATAGCGATCGTTGCACAAGGATTCCTTACGCTACTACTTCAGATCTCGTGTTCTTTGAGGTCTTAGTAGTCTGTATCATGGAGTAGTGAGTTGACTATATCGGACTCGTAGCATTGGCAGCCATCTATCTCGCAAATGGAGTACAGAGCGGTCAACAGTCCATCTAAGAATAAGGTCCGCACCTTTATCCTAAACGCGCTGGACCATTCTTGTAATGCCAAACACCCGAATCGAAGCCGTTCTCCAGGCGATCGGGGACGGAGCTCAACTTGAGCAACTCGCTTCTGATCTCCTCCAACGCGAAGGCTATAATGTCAACCCAACCGGCACCCGCGGTCCCGACAATAAACGGGACGCCCTTCTTTCTCGTAACGACGAACAAGGTATTCTCCACTGCAGCATCAGCCAAGACCTCGAGAACAAGCTCCGAAATGACGCACAGAAAGCTGCTAGCCGTAATGACAGCTACGATATTTTCATTTTCGCCACGACACAGAACCCCTCCGGCAGTAAACGGGACCGATTGGAGGACGAGATCTCAGACGAATACGGATGGAGAGTCCAGATACTAGACTTGCAACGGCTCAGAAACAAGCTTCAGGGTAATCCAGATAATCACGATCTCATCCGTGATCACCTTCGTATCAATCCAAATCGTGCATTTGAGGACCCAGAGGAAGACGCACAAGAGTTCTACCAGTCTCGAATCGAAGAATTGCAAGCGTACAATGGATATTATGGATCCATCGAACCCGAGGATGATCTGACCGGGCGGGAGGAACGACCGATCCTCACAGTACATATGATTCCTGCCGAGGCATTCGGCAGCGACCACGACCGATTGGGGTCTGAGCTCCCTGATCCACCAGGATTCAGAAGGAGCGGGTATACCCAACAGTACGGCGATTTCGTGATTACTGGGGATAACAATGGTTTGAACGGAGAGAATCCGTTCACATCCTATGCCTGTTTCCACGAAGACGGGTGGGCGGAAGTGGTCACTGTTGATATCCTCCCTCAGACCGACAATCCGGAGCTAACGACGATGATTGACAAATACGTTGTCGACTTTGTCGAGGACGCTTTGGACTGGTACGCGGAGGTCGGTATCAATCCGCCGTTCTACACTTATCTAACAGTGCTCAACGCTGCGGAGTATACTATCTATGTCCCCAAGCCGATATGGGGGCCACATAACCGTCGGGAGATCGGTGACGATGTCTTTCGGTTCGGGGAGATCCGTATTGATCGATACGACACTGATGTACCCACAATCCTTCAGCAACCACTGTATCGACTGTGGATGCGAACAGGGTGGCCAGGATCGCTACACTACAATGAGATCAAAGAGAACGGTGAAATACGATACGAGTGGGATCCACGAGACTAATCGGGAATTGTCCATACCCAGCCGTTTGAGAAAGTCACGGAGATAGATAACTGGATTTTACTCGTCAGCCATTTCGAATACTTTCTTGCTCAATTTGCCGATGGCTTCTTTAAATGCTTTCGTGAGGGCGAACCAAATGATGTCTGTCTGCTGAATACCTCTTCTGAGTCGGTCACGACGTTCCTGATAGACTCTGAGTAATTTGGGCGATGTACACTGACTTCACAGCACGTTTCAGTCAACAAATAACCACAGAGGTTCATCCCGGGGATCTATCTAAATAACATTGGCGGTGTCGACACATGCAAAATTATATGAAGTAAGATTCAGATCAATGTCTATTGATGAGTGAAAGTCAAACGCCGGGGGGCGCGCGGTTCATTAAAGCTGATCTTCATATTCATACACCTGAATCATATGATTATCAAGATGATGAGGCCGAGCCGAGTGATCTCATTGAACGTTTCGTCGAAGAGAACATAGAACTTGTAGCTATCACCGACCATAATACGGATGGCTATTACGAAGAATTAGTTGAAGCCGCGGAGGCTGAACCCGTGACTGTGCTGCCTGGGGTTGAGATTACGACAGGGCAAAGCGGCGAAAATCAGATCCACATGACTGCAATCTTTCCGCCAGATAACGCACCTGCGATAAGTGGAGTCATGCATGAAATCGGATTAGGAACCGATCCCGAGACAGCCATTGCTGACGCAACAATTCCATCAATTTGCGATACAGTACGGGATGCTGGCGGACTCCCAATTCTTGCACATATCGATCAGAATGCTGGGGCCCATCATGAGCTTGCCAACCGGAACAATCCTACTCGACAGCGGACGTTCGACCCAGATAAAGTCGCAGCATTGGAGATAGTATCTCTTGACACCGCTGACCAGTTCCCAGAATTCGCCCACATTCGCTCATCTGACGCACACAATCTCGATAGCATCGGAGAACGGTGTACGTACCTCAAGATGGATGCTCCTACATTCGAGGGCTTTCGAATGGCTCTATCCGATCCTGGGTCTCGTATGTCTGTACAGCGGCAGCTCAACACGCACATGAGCATAGATTCGCTTCAAGTCAAAAACGGGTTCTTAGAGCCCCGGAAACTACAATTCAATAAGAATCTCAATAGTCTCATTGGTGGAAAGGGGACTGGGAAGTCATCTGTGCTTGAGCATATTCGCTACGTGTTAGATATCGAGCCTCGTTCCGAAGATATCGCTGCTGAATGTGCTGCACTTATTAAATGGACTCTTGCTCCCGATGGGATTGTAAGGCTCCGGTTGACGGGCAACACCGGCGACCAGTACGAAATTGTTCGGGAATATAATTCTGCGCCCGTAATCTACCGTGTCTCCGATGATGAAAGCACTGCTGAGGAACCACTTTCAATCCCTATTGACCGCTTTCGGCAGGAGTTCTTTGACGCAGAGATACACAGCCAACGGGAACTCATCAATCTCGCACGGAACGAGACGAATCAGCTTGAACTGTTGGACACCTATTTTGATCTAGCAGAACTCAAGAGGGACCGTGAAGAGACCAAGGCAGAAATCAAGGACCAGTCACTCCAAGTTCAGACGATGCAGAATGAAGTCGACCAACTTATCGATAAAACGCATTACTACGAAACACTCCGTGAACAGATCGAGGTGATGAGTGAGAAGGGTGTTGACGAGTACGTCGAGGGCCAAGAAGAATGGGAAGAAGAGCGTGCGAACCTAGCTACTGCGATTGAGGGAGTCGAAGAAGTCGATGAGAAAGTGGGTGGTATGGACCTTACAGGTGTCATCAACGAGATCTCTCCAACTAGTGGTCCTAACCAAGAACTATTGGAAGATGCCAATTCCATTGTGGAGAATCTCCGTGCCGACGTCGAAGAATTACAGGAGAGTCTAGAAGAAACTGTCGCTGAGGCTCAATCCGAAATTAGTGAGGTCCGAGAGGAATGGAACCAAGCCAACAAGAAGCGGGAGCGAGAACACTCGCGCCTTGCCGACGAGATTCATGAGGAAATCGATGTCGATGTCGACCAGTTCTTCGAGATACGTTCGGAAATGCATGAGCTACACGGGGTCTCAGAGGAACTGGAGACGATGCGCAAGGAACTGGAGAAAGCGAAAACACAGAAAGACGAACTGTTCGGTGACCTGGCTGAGGCTCGGCGAGCGCTTACGGAGGCACGTCAGGACGGTATTTCGACACTAAACGGCGAGCTGAATGACGTAAGAGTCTCACTCGAAAGCCAAGCGAATCGAATAGAGTATATCGACTGGATCAACCACGTCCTTGAGGGGTCGGGTGTTTACACGAGGCATAAGGAAGCTATTGCAAAGACATTTGAACCACGTACGCTCGCTGAGATCGTTCGAACAGATGATACCGATCGACTCATTGCGGAGGCTGATTGTCCACCGACTAGTGCGGAGAACTTTGTCACGCATGATGACCTCAACGAGCGGCTGACAGAGCTTGAGTTGCTTGAGGTCCGAGACGAGCCGATTTTTGAGCTGAACGACGGAGGCTGGAAATCGCTTGATGAGATGTCTGACGGTCAGCAGTGTACGACATTGCTTTCGATTACAATGATCGAGCGTGATGTTCCATTAATTATCGATCAGCCTGAGGATATGCTGGACAACAATTTCATCTTCTCTGAAGTCGTGCAGCTCATACGCTCTATCAAGCATGACCGGCAGATTATCACCGCGACACACAATGCAAATATCCCTGTACTGGGTGACGCAGAGCAGATCATCGTGATGGACGCAAACGGACGAAGGGGGTTCTATAGCACGTGTGGTTCTATCGACAACGAGCGTATCAAAATGAAGACTCAGAGTATCCTAGAGGGCGGTGAACAGGCCTTCCGCGATCGGAACGATAAGTATCGGCGATCGGTCTGACTCGTCTCTCTCACTGTACTTACTGACTTGACCGTATTCGAATCAAATTGAGCGCTAGCCGCTCATGAGCCTACTCACCAACCCGGGCAAGATGCCGGTTATAGCGATGGAGGATGTTATTGATCATTCCGAAAAAGGTGACTAGTAACACCACTGCTGTCTGTTCCGGGTTGTCGACCAACGAGCCGTGAGCGAGTTCGTTTCGGCGTTCCCGTACCGTTTCCTGAAGATACCTGAGATATTCTCCCTCAAAGAATTCGTCAAAAAGTCGTTTGAGGTCCTTTTTCTTCCCCTCCTGTCGACCTGGACGATAGAAAACGAGAACCTCGATTTCAGTCATCTCACCGTCTTGCTCAACCTCTCGAATTTCAAATTCGATACGGCCTCCGGTTTCTTCGACATAGTCGACGAGGACTCCCTCAAACTGGGACGCCAATCCAACGAGAAACGTCTGATAACGCTCTTGGTCGAATAGTTCGACGAGATCCAGTAACACCTCCCGTCGCCCCTCGAATAAGCCTGTTCGCGAGAACGTATACTGGACGTCAGAGAGAACATCATCCCCGAATTGTTCTAGAAGGAATTCTTCCGGATTGTCGTCTCCTTCAATCCGTTCTCGGAACTTTTCCAATTCTTCTCCGGAGAGAAACCACGTCAGTGCATGCTGTGAAAACGCCTCGAATGCCGCATCTACTGCCGCGCGTTCTGCTGGACTGCACGCTTCGATAATGCGGTTTCGCAGGGTGATTTCCTTGTGTGCGGAGTCTACGGGAAGCAACGACTTCATTTCCTGTGCAAATTCCTCACTCAGACAGGACTCGATAATCGGAAGACTCTGAAGCTCTCTGATTCGAAATCGAGCGTAGTTTGGATCATTACGCAGGAGTGGCATAGAGTCTTTCTGGATCCTCTGATACAGTGGGATATTCAGTATCGACCAAAGAGCGAGTGGAGGTGTTTCCTCCTCACAGTGGATTCCAACCACGGTACTATCGAAGACGACCTCCTCATTGATGTCTACCAGCCACCATTCTGGCTGAGCGGGACTTTCCAGTGAAAATATTCCCTGTGTGACTAAGTCCGGGTTCCTCACCCGGTCTGTAAAACGACTTGGGATCAGAGTATCCAGATGGTCCTGGTCAAAGTCGAACCGATGCCAGAATTCAGAGATATAATCGACCAACGATGGATAGCCCTGTTCTGCAAGCCAGTCGAGAAACTCATCGGAAGGAGAGATGTCTTCGCGAGCCTCCTTGACGATGCCCCGAAGATCAAGAAGATACCAAGTAATGTCTCGTTCGGTAATACGGTGAGATTCCGGAGAGAGTTTACGAAGGACGGGGGTGAACAACTCATCTGGAATGGCTGATTCGTCTCTCTCTTCGCGTTCGAAATAGAAGAATTGGTTTGCACCCGTTGTGAGGCCAGTACAGGGTTGAGCGACTAAACCGAGTTCATCAAACGTCTCCGAGAAAAGGAATGGGACTGCTTCCGGGGCATTGAGCGCGAGTGGGAGCAGATCAGGATCTATCTCATCCGGAGAGACAGCGACTATACTCACGTCATTTATTCCTTGTGCTCGGTTTACCGCGTTGTCGGCATGACCGTGAAGCAATCCTATGTGCTCGGGTGTGATCTCAGTACTATCGACGCGAAGCAGTCTGATTGAGTCATCAACACCGCTGTTCATCTCAGTTCTCTCTAAGAAGAGGAGAACAGGCTCAATGCCCTGCGCAAGGAATTCAGCGTTAGTGAGACGGGTCAGACAGTGGATTCGCCCTCGTGATTGAATCGACTTGAGAAATTTTTCGGTTAGGCTCGACTGAGGAAGAAGAAACGCTCCATGTCCTCCATTTCTCAAGAGCGACAACGAATGGAGTACGAACGCTTGATCAAGACGACGGCAGCTAAATCTATCTCGGATCGTCTCCTTTGTAGACTCCGGCAAAGAGGACGTTCGCACGGCAGGGGGATGACTTATGACTGCGTCAAACGCTGGAATTGATTCGGTATTACTAGACCGTGATTGTACGTCCTCCAAGGTGGTTTGCCGGTGTTCATTCTGGAACTCGAGAAAATCGGACGTTAGTATCGTTGCGTCCTCCCCAAGACAATTTTGGGCAATCTCACTAGCAATTCGACTGGTATCGATTCCCCAGAGAGAGTAGTCCGGAGTGTCCTCTTCATTGGAGGTGAGTTGATCGCGGATTTCCACCAGTATTTGTCCTATACCGCATCCTGCATTCAGGATCGTTCGTCGTTGACCTGTAGTTGTCCAATTAATCAACAATTCCGCTGCTGCGGCAGGCGTCTGGTAGGATAGCAGTTCGGCTTCTTGGAGTTGTACCAGAAGGTCTTCATCCGCAGTATCGAGTACACTTGGCGACTGCTGTCCATGCAGAATCGCTTCGAGATGAGTAGCAACCGAGTGGGGATCTTCGATAGAATAGTCTCCGGGATAGATCAGAAGCGGTGATGGAGCGACATCCAAGATGACGTCTTCAAGCACCACAAGCACCTGGTCAAACTCACGGACATTGTACTCGGCTACAATCTGATTTGGAGTCGGTCCCCGAAACCGCTCACTACTCACGATAACCAACGTATTGGCGTCGATGAGTTCGAGAACGCTTGGACTATCGATCTCAATGTTCCCAATTCCCTGGAGATGCTCTAATTCCTTCCTGAGTAGTTCTTCTCGTTGAATCATGTTACTCGACGTTATCCGGTAGAAGGAAAAAGATAGCTCCCCATGAGGTGTCAAGAGGATATAATGAGCGCGCAGCGGGTTGAACGATCAAACAACGTCGAATGGATGTGTCTCGACTGATCTTCGTGAAATTCTCAGTAAGGGATGATTGGTCACTATATTGAAGGATACCTTTTCCTGGGTTGCTGTCATTATCTTTGCTATGAACCGAACTCCAGTATCGTCAAGCAACTTGAGTAGTGTCGGATATGATGAGAATAGTCGTATATTAGAGATTGAGTTCAACGACGGAAGTGTCTATCAGTACTCAAATGTTCCAATAAGTATCTATAATGGACTCATGGCTGCCTCCTCACATGGAAAATATTTCCACCGAAATATTCGAGATGCCTACCATTATACCCAGATCCGATGAAAAGCACTATAGGCGACTCAACGCTGCGAACGATCAAACTATAGTATAGAATGAACTATCTGAGTACACTCTGGGACAGAATCTTATCAGATGTATTTGACCCTAATATGATAGAGATAGCTCTCCAATGAAAGCTTTCGTGAGGGAACCACTAATGGCAACTACTCAAATTACATTTCCTCTCCAAGCCGGGTTGAATGATGTTGCGACTACCGTTGCTCTCTTCTTGTCAGCGTCTGCTGTCTATCTGCAGTACAAAAGCACAAAGCGTGAAGTCGGCGAATTGGAGATCAAGGACATTGAAGAGACCACGTATTCTCTGGGAGGCTATGAAGCTGATGACGGAATGGGCGGTACATTCGTTGCTGAGCACCGTTTTCATATATGATGTGACTTAAGCAATCGCACAGACGGGGTTCTCTATATTTATTCAATATGAGCCGTTCTCAGGGATAAAGACGAGGCAGTCAAGCTCACTCACCATAGTGGTGACCTGCAGTTGGGTAGTCGAGAACAGTCACTCGATGAATCGTTCACAGGTACGCTTGATAGCCAGGTTGATCTCTCTGGTCCAATTGATGCTACGCTACTGTTTGAGATCTCCAATGGGACCGAAAAACGGCACGTGACTTTCACTGACTCAAATTCGTCATGGGATATTGGAAGCTAATGGTTCTCGACTTTGATGCCAACTACTAATCCACTATCTTCATATGCGTTTGCTCAGACATACCTCGTAATCCAAATGAGTCAGGCTGCGTCCCCATCCGATACCTATCTCAACTCGAATCTCTTTTCGGGCTATTATCTCGATGAGCGTGTTGCGGATCTCGATGCCTGGGACTGTGACGACGAAGCCCAAGCAGCCCTTTCGCAGCTCCAAGAGGCGTACAATCAGGAAGGCGGACTGCTTCCCTCCTACAAAGAGGAGGACGTCCTGAGCAAATGGATCGATGAGGTGCTTGATGTCCTGGGGTTCGATAGCCTCAGCGAGACGAACGTCACGGCCGGTCGTGGCGAGATCGACCGGACACTCTTTGCCTCTAGCCAGGATCGAATTGATGCCGCGCACCTTCGACAGGATGGCGACCTCGATGGGATGTACAGCAAATCAGTGGCCCTCTTAGAAGCCAAGAAGTGGAACACCGACTTTTCGACGCGCTTCAATGAGGGACGCCAGTACCGTGATGCATCCCATCAAATCAAATTCTATCTTGAGCGAACACCCGAGGACGTCAAATGGGGTATTCTCACAGACGGTCGGAAGTGGCGACTGTATGGAACCAAGGACTACGAGACTCAGACCTACTACGAGATCGACCTGCCTGAGCTGCTTGAATCGGGTAGGGTTGAGCAGTTCAAATACTTCTACGTCTTCTTCCGGGCGGCGGCCTTCGAGGAGATCGGGGGCTCGACCTTCCTCGATGAAGTCTGGAACGAATCCGAGACTGCAGCACAAGAGCTCGGTGAAGATCTGCAGGATAACGTCTTCACAGCTCTTCGAGTACTCGGTGAGGGCTTCGTCGAGAAAAACGACCTGTGGATCGATCCTGATGATGATGCAGCGCTGGACGAGCTCAAAGAGCAATCGCTGGTTTTGCTCTATCGGCTCATGTTCATTCTGTACGCCGAGTCACGCGGGCTGATCGATCCAGATACCCCACGGGCCGAAGATGAGTATCAATCGAACTTCAGCTTAGAGGCCCTTCGGGATGAGATCCTTGAGGAGATCGACAACGCTCGAGGATTCGACGAGGTGTATAGCAGCTACTCGACGACCATGTGGAGCCGCATGGAGGACCTCTTTCGACTTATTGACTCTGGTGAGCAGGAGTTAGGGATTCCGGCGTACAACGGCGGATTGTTTGATCACGACCAGCACGCATTCCTGACTGAGAATGAGGTTTCGAATCGCCACCTTGCGGAAGTAATCTATCGACTTTCGACCACCCAGGCCGATGATGGTTCGTACGTGCCTGCGGACTATGCGGATCTAGATACGCGCCACCTCGGAACGATCTACGAAGGCCTGCTCGAACATGAATTCCGCATTGCGCCTGAGGAGTACGCGGCGGTCTCGGAGGACGGTGGTCAGGTCTGGAAACCCGCGACGGAGGTTACAGTCGCCGATGCGGTTGAATCGGTTGAGAAGGGTGAGCTCTACGTCGTCAACGATGAGGGTGAGCGAAAGGCCACTGGTGCGTACTATACGCCCGACTATGTGGTAACCTACATCGTTGAGGAGACGATCGATCCCCTCCTTGAGGACATTGAGGAGGATCTTCGTGAGGAGGGGTTAAATTCGGGGACTGAGGCGTACGTGTATGCCTTCGCGGATCGAGTGCTGGAGTTGAAGGTGCTCGATCCAGCGATGGGATCGGGACACTTCTTGACGAAAGCCACAGGCTATCTGGCGGACGCTGTAATGCAGGAGGTCCGGAAAGTCGAGAAGGTCGCGGGCGTCTTCGACGAGCAGGATGTTCGGCGGCGCGTCTCAAAGGAGTGTATCTACGGTGTTGACCTGAACGGGATGGCCGTCGAGTTAGCGAAGCTCTCGATGTGGCTGGAGACGCTTGCGGCCGATCAGCCCTTGGCGTTCTTGGATCATCATCTGAAAGAGGGCAATTCGCTGATTGGGAGTGATATTTCGGAGGTCCTGAGCGGCGATACGGGGGATAGCGGGGGACAGCTGACGTTACATCAAGCGTTTGCGCGGGTTCGACAAAATGCGCTCGATCATGTGATGGACTTGGTTCAAGAGTTGCTGTCGTACGACAATGATACGCTTGAGGATATCAAGTCAATGGAAGCTTTGCATGCGGAAATTCGGAGTGATCCATTGTATGAACGCCTGTTTGAAATAGCGAACGTGCATACGGCCGAGCAGTTCGGGGTGGACATTCCTGAGGGATCGTATGAGCGAATGGCCGAGGCACTTCGCAACGAATCGTGGATTGAGATTGAAGAACAAGCTTGGTTCCGGTCTGCACAGGCTATGGCCGAGGAGGAACAATTCTTTCATTGGGAGTTGGAGTTCCCCGTAGCCTTCTACGCAGAGGATGGTAAACAGAAGACAGATGCCGGATTTGACGCGCTGATCGGGAATCCTCCTTACGTTCGGATGGAGAAGTTCAAGAAAGCCAAGAAATATCTTACAGCAGAATTCGATACACATGCTGCTCGAACCGATCTTTATGTTTACTTCATAGAACAGTCAGTACGTATCCTCAGAAAGGATGGGTTGTATGGCGCTATCGTGTCGAACAAATTCCTCCGCTCAAATTATGGAAAGAACGTCCGATCTCTTCTCGGTTCTCAGACAGCTATCCATGAAATTATTGACTTTGGTGGATTACCAGTGTTTCCTGACGCTACTGTCCGGTCGGCAATAGTGATCTCCCAGAAGAATCCTAAATCTGGGAAGAATCCTCTTTTTGCTCCAATTGATAATCTGGAGTTTGAGCTTTTGTCTTCAAAGGTTAACCAAGTCGGATACGAAATTGACTCTGAAAACCTTCAGGGTGAAGAATGGCGGTTAGTTTCTCACGAGATTTCGGAATTAATGGGGAAAATCGAAGCTCAAGGAAAACCACTTATCAAGTGTGTTAACGGACAGCAAATCGGACGTGGTATTGTAACGGGACTAAATAATGCTTTCTTTATTGATGAATCTAAGCGAAATTCCTTGATCGAAAAGGATCCAAAGAGTGCAGAGATAATTCGACCTATTGCTAGAGGAAGGGACATCAGATCATACTATGTCAAAGATAATCCTTCCTATCTTCTGTACATGAATCATGGTGTCAACATTGACAAATACCCCGCCATTGAAAACCATCTTAAAGAGTACAAAGAAGCTTTAGAAGGCCGGGCAACCGAACAAAATTGGTACGAGCTACAGCAGCCCCAGCAGGCGTATATTGAGCACTTTGAAGGGGCCAAAATCCTCTATCCTGTTATTGCTCCAGAAAATCGATTTGCATTCCATACTGGACCACTCTATTTGAATGATAAATGCTTCTTCATCCCAACAGAGGACCGCTATTTAGTTGGTATCTTAAATAGTACACTGTGTCTGTTCTATCTTCAACAAGTACTTGCCAAATTAGAGGGTGCCAATCAAGATGATATCTACTACGAATTTCGATCGCAATATATGGAACAGTTACCCATTAAGCAACCACAAGAAGACAGGGAAAAGATTGCTGAAATGACTGAAGACATACATAAATTACACAGAGAACGAGCCCAACTCAATCTCTCACTTCTCGATTATCTCGGCAATTACACTGAAGGTCTAGTTCTCCCAGACATTGGTTTCTTCCAACCAACCAGCTCCAGCATCCTTGACGCGACCACAGAGGATTACAAGAAGCTCCGTGTCGGTGATGTGAGGACTAAACGCGACGGTTGCCGCGTCACTATTTACGCGAGGGCACGGTACAAGCCTGAGAACGAAGACGAGTACGAGACTGACCGCTGGGGGTACACGGAGACGGACTACCTCGAGGCGTTTACGCTTGCAAATCTCTCCGAGGAAGAGGCTGCGATGATCGAGGTATTCGTACCAGTCGCTGTCAATGAGGCCGACGGATTTGCAGGATTCCGAGACAACGCCACAAAGACAAATTCTCCCATTGACCGATTAAAAGCCATCACCCTGCCTGACTCTGACGACATTACACATGATCTTCAACGCTATCTCAAAGCAAAGGAGCGTTCTGAGGAACTCAACGAAAAAATTGAGAAGATCGATCGGCTTATCGACGACATCGTCTTTGACCTCTACAATCTCACTGAAGAGGAAATTGAGATAGTAGAGGAATATGTATCATAATATTATTGTTTAGAGAATAGAATAATTATAGTATTCATAGAACAAATATGCATAATCGGTGTTGGTTTTTATATGGAATAGGGGATAGAATCATCAGAGATTTATAAATTAGAAGTTACTACCTCCAACCTATGATCGAGGATGATTAAAGTCGTAAATGTCGTCGCATCTGGATCTCTGGGCCTAGAGCTCGATCTAGTGACAATCGAAGAAGAACTGAGCGACATTGTTGATTATGACCCAGAGATGTATCCTGGCGCGTATATTCATCTGGGAGAATCATATCCCCTCGTTACTATATATCGTACTGGGAAGTACATTATCACCGGTGCAGACTCTAAAGCAGAGGCTGATTCAACTCGTGATACCTTGCTAAATCTCCTGAGCGACCACAAGATACTTCCTGCCGCAGACGATGACTGGTTTGCTATTCAGAACTACGTCTGCATGGGTGACATCCGGCGCGAATTGGATCTTGATGCCCTCGTTATCGATCTTGGACTAGAGATTTCCGAATATGAGCCAGAACAGTTTCCAGGAATAGTATACCGGCCTCCAAATCACAATTGTGTGTTGCTCATTTTCAGATCGGGAAAGGTTATAATCACAGGTGGCAAGGATATTGATTCTTCAAAGAATGCGTTTTCAACTCTCTACGAGCATATTAACAATCTTTTCAGAAATGATAGTTTAGACTAAACAATTAGATTTTTTCGGGCTTACTTAGTGCCAAACTTGAACTATAGCTAGGCAACAGGCGTACATCTAGCTGATGACTAAGCGGGTTTCTCTAGAATTACATCTGTTATCGGTTTTTCTGCTTTATTGCCGTGGGTCCTCAACAAATTCATAGAGACCGCCCTTATTGAGCTGAACAATCCAGCCAGCTTTTGCGAGATTAGAAAGAGAATATTCTACCTGGCCTTTGTCTAAATCTGTCCTCTGACGAAAATACATTGGATTTGCACGCCCCCATGGCCTGTTAGTTCCACGCCCTTCTTTAAATAATTCCAAAATCTTTTCCTCTCCATCATTTGGTTCATAGTGTGCGTTTACCATTATCGGTTTCTTAGTCATCCTTCTCACATAGTATCTGACGATATGTTTAAATAAAATCTAGCATTTTGCTAAGCAAAGAGCTTATGGGTATAGCGCTGTGATATGTCTATAGAAGCGTGGTGTCGCCAGAATCGATCTGGCCCGGTGTAGTAGCACCGGACCGCGCTTCTCGCCTAGGAGAAGCAATGAGCACTAGCAACTCTACCCCAGAAAACAGTATCGCCTCCGAACAGACCGACCACCAAATCACCGGTCCCCACATCGAACCCCCAACGGTCGCGAACGCCACCACCTACTGGCGCTGTACCGCCTGTTCTCGTGAATCCATCCGCGAGCAGGACCTCTACCGCCAAGCCTTCCACGCTGACGAGTGCGAGGTGGCCGACCAATGGTGACCACGATCGACGCCGACACCGCCCAACTGTTCGCCGGCACCACACTTACCCAAGACGACAGTCCCGAATGCACGGGCTGTAATCGTACCCTCAGAGAAGGCGAACAGGCCACGATCTACGCCGCCCGACAAGAGGACGCCCCTACCTTCCGCATCGAACGAATCTACTGCCGCGAGTGTACCCCCGAGGAACTCACCGCTCCAACCCTTGGACTCAACGAGCACCTCCTCGAATCCCAACTCACCCGGACACTGGACGTCCAAACCCAGAGCGAGTTCTATACGCTCCACGAACCCCACGCCGTCGACACAAGTGCCCCGAGCGAGGGCACAGCCGAAGCCCATGACGAACCCCAAGAGCCCTCGGCGCTTATCAGAGACGAACAATCTCAGAACCCCGGAACCACCGTCTATCACCTCGATAACGGCAAGGGCCACCCCCTGTGCAACTGTAGGGGTGAGGCCGAGTACACGTCGGTCTCACTCGCTGAGGCCGAGTCACGCCCCGCTCGACGCTGTCAGAACTGTCAGATCGCACGCCAGGGCGGACAGGAGGCCCGTCCCTGCCCCCACTGCAGCAGTGCGATCAAGCTGAGTGCCTGGCCCCAACACGTCCGGGCGTGTACGGGTGATCCGACCGACGCCACCGAGGAGACCGATCCCGACGGCGATCCAGCGATCACCGACACCCAGCGAACGACGAGCCCGACGACACGCCTGAGCGTTCAGGCTCACACCCGCTCGCAATCGCCGGAGTAACCCACGCCAGCGATGGGCAGGGTCCTCTCACAGCGCCAGCGTTGCACGCCCGTCGAGAGGCGCGCCTATAGCACCCCGTGTCCAGACCCAGGGCATCTCCCTCCTGGTCAGCCACGCGTTCGAATCACTCGCCAGCCACGGGACGGGCTCGATCGTCTCACCTGCGACATCTTGTTCCAATGACCGACACCACCACTCCCGAGAGCACCGCCACCGACCAGCCTGCGACGACCGACGAGCCGACACTCAAGGCCGTCTGTGAGCAACTTGATCAACTCACCGAGCGCGTTGACGAGCTCGAAGCCGAGGTCGAACAGAAAGACGACCGGATTGAGGAACTCGAAGCACAACTCACGGAGTACAAGCGATTCGCCGGCTCGGAGTTCGCCGACGTTCGCGGGCGGATTACCGACGTTGAAGAGCAGGTCCAGACGCTCGAATCGTCGCCGGACAACGCGACTAGTGAGGACGCCGGCGAGACATCCTCACAGACTACGGAGACGCCCTTAGAGCGGATTTGTGGCCTACCCGAGCAGATCGCTGACCGCGAATTGACGACTAACCAGGACCGGGCACGGTTCATCGCTCGCGACGTTCGTGACTATGCCGAGAAAGCTCCTGCTGGGCTCGTCATCGATAGTCAAACGATTACGAAGGTACTCACCGCTGCAGAAGGAACGAAGCCTCACACCCAGACTGTGGCCCGCGTCATGAATTTCCTCGAGAAGCTCGGCAAGGACGACGTTAAGCAGACGAAACGTCGCGGGAAGAAGCTCGTCGTTGTTGATCCCGAGGCAGCCGACCGATATCACGATCGTTGTGATCGGGCAAACGAGCATGTCCCCACGAAGAACGTGATGTCCTAACACTGGGACAACACGAACAGGAATAGGCTGCGACACCCACCCGACGTAGGCGGGGCTGGCCTAGTACCAACTACGAGCAGCTCTCTCCTGGTTTAGTAGTAGTAGCGTGGGTAGAAACGCTTTCTTCGGTTCTGGCTTTGCGAGTAGATCACACCACGGTGTGATTAGATACGACCTTGTGCAACACCGTGTCTTTCTCAACAGGAGTTGTTGCACAAGGTCCGATCTTCCACCTCTGACCAGCTGTCTGCTTAAGAATTGGCTGGCGACCATCGAAAATCCATACCGCTGAAGCCGGTCTGAGGGTATCAGGACCAGTCCAGCACTTCATCTAACCCAAAGGATTTCTCCCCAGCCTCCTTGAAAACAATCAACGACATGCTGTCACACACGAACTCGCTCAGGAGACACACGTGGAGCCAGATCCCCTGTGTTCAAAACCAGAATCGCCAGCAACCGTTTCCAGGAAATTCTCCCATCAATGAATCCACGTCACGTTGACGCCATTGTCGATCTCACGTATGGGGTGTTGATCTTTGTCTCCATCTTGTCGATTATCTTGATAGGGACTGAGATCGGTCTCGCCTTCGGATTCGGAGTGCTGATCTCCTACGCGGTTCACGTCACCTGGAAGATGGCGCGCTTCGATCCGGACTGGATGACCACAGCAGTCGAAGAAGCTGTCGAAGAAACAGTCGAAAGGACGGTTGAGGAGACCGTAACGGAGCAGATCGGTACACTTCAAGACCAGGTCGAGACCGTCAATCAGCGTGTCGAGCGTCGCCCGCGAGAAGACGAGATCAAGGAGATGATCGAAGAGACAGCCAAGGGCGACGGACAAGGCCGGTCAGACAGGTGATTCTGCCTCCTCAGGATACCGAGCGTGTCACGAGTTGCAACTCGGCAGCATCCACTGTCAATCCGTAGCGTACGGCACAGGTAATGCTTCGATAACGAAGGACGACACAACACCTATGGATCTATCCACATGATACGTATTCGAATCTATTGTTATGGTCACCGTGTTGCTTCTCGTAGGCGTCCTCGTCGCTATCTTCGTCGGGTACAACGTTGGCGGCGCAACGACAGGGCCGGCGTTCGGCCCAGCAGTCGGCGCCGACGCCATTTCGAAGTCGTGGGCAGCCGCCCTGATGACCGTCTTCTTCTTCATCGGCGCGTGGACGATCGGCCGTCGGGTTGTCGACACACTCGGGACTGAACTGGTCCACGATCCCGGCGTCTTCACGCTGGAGGCCAGCATCGGGGTCCTCTTTTTCATCGGGCTGGCGCTGTTCGTCGGGAACTTCTTCGGCGTCCCCGCCTCGACATCGATGACGGCCGTCGGCGCGATCGCGGGACTCGGCCTCGCGGGCGAGGAACTGAACTGGGCAGTGATGGGTGAAATCGCCATCTGGTGGATTGTCGCTCCTTTTATCGGGTTCTGGGTATCGTTGATCATCGGCCGATACTTCTACGCGTACCTCAACCAGAGGGTCGCGATGGAGCGAAGCGTGGGACCTCTCCTCCGGGTCGATCGTTCCCGCGTCATCCCAGTGCCCGTTCCGAGCGCGACCACGAGTCGGCGCGAGCTGGGTGGCGTGACGACTGTCATCGCGATCGGCTGTCTGATGGCGTTCAGCTCCGGCACCTCGAACATCGCCAACGCGATCGCTCCGCTGGTCGGCAGCGGTGCACTTGAGATGAACCCCGCCATCGTTATTGGCTGTCTGGCTGTCGGCATCGGCACGTTCACCATCGCTCGTCGCACTCTGGAGACGATGGGCAACGACCTCACCGAACTCCCGCTGACGGCGGCTATTGTCGTTGCGACCGTCAGCGCCACGCTCGTGACCTTCCTCTCTTGGATCGGGATCCCCGCAAGCTTCGTCGTGATCGCCACGATGTCGATCATTGGCCTCGGCTGGGGACGGGCGACCCGTCCGCTCACAGTCTCCGAGGCAGTGCGCGGGAAACAACAAACAACGGTCTCAGTTGGAGCGCTTGCCGCCGATAAGGTGGGCGAGGAGCTGCCGCCGATCGGCAAAGAGAACCCCGCGACGATTCCGAGGGCATCGGACCTGTTCGACCCATCGACGACAGCCCGAATCATCCTGATGCAGAACCTCGTTCCGGTGATCGCGACCCTTGGAGCGTACCTGACCTTTCGGTTCGTCCCCATCTTCGGGATCTAATCCCCACCGATCGATCCAACCTTTCATGTAGAGTGACCGCGAAAATAGGAGTTTCTACGAAAGCAGCTTTCTCCCATGTCTTTTCCAGCTGTACTCCTTCTAGGAAGTAGCAGAACAATCGATAGTTACGCTTACAAATTCTCAAACATTACTAGATATGGCGTGCTGACTCGGTAGAAATCCTGCTACGGATTTCAATGAGATCACCAGAAGGAACGAGAAAACAGATGTGCTGCGAAGCATTCATTGTTGTGTGAGTGTTACGCAGACACGGACATTATCCACGTGAGTTCCCGACTTATTCATCGGACCTACAGCGGACTCAGTCGCATTGAAGCTGTGATTCGGGAGATAGTTGTCCTTGCGACGAAAAAGGAAGTGCCGTTTCTGGCCGCCAGTATTGCCTATTACGCGTTTGCCGCGTTGATTCCGCTGTTACTGTTTGCGTTTATCGTGGTCTCGGCCATCGGTGGGACTGATCTCGCGGTGCGGATCGTGGTTGTGACCCAGGGATTTCTGACGCCGACCAGTCAAGAGCTGATTCGTAATGCGATCACACAGACCGAAGGACGGACGGGCGTCATCGTCGGAGCGGGCCTCGTTTTCGTCTGGAGCGTGTTTCGCCTTCTCCGAGGTCTTGAGATCGCGATTTCGATGGTATATGAGACGGAGCTATCACCGCCGGTTCTCACACAGCTCACGACCGCTACAATGCTGTTTCTTGCGCTGTTAATCGCCGGGACCGGACTGATCAGTATCAGCGTTCTGTTCGCAGTTCTCCCCGACCTCCCGCTCATCGGACTTGCAAGTGCGGGAGCGGTACTAGTCGCTCTCATATTGGTCTTTTGGCCGATCTACTATCTGTTACCGGCTATCGACCACTCTCTCGTCGACGCACTCCCCGGAGCAATCGTGGCGGCAGTCAGCTGGGCAATTCTAAATACACTGTTCGGGATCTACGCCGCACACGCCAGCCAGTACGAGGTGTACGGAGTGCTAGGTGGCGTGCTCCTGTTACTTGCATGGTTTTACATCAGCGGGGTGATTATTGTTTTCGGCGCTGTAATTAACGCAGTACTCTATTAAAGTCCTCCAAAAACACCGTGATATCTGATCACATGCTGGTAGATTGACCGAGATCCGAACTCTGAGAGGTAACCTATCTTTTGTACGGAGGTGCCGTCACTGCGATCAAGTATCCGCGAGGTTTATCATCTGTTGGAGGTCCTAGCCGGTGACTTAACCGCATACCGTTCCGCCAGATCGACAACATTGTAGACGTGGATCCCCGTCTTGAACCAAAGTACCCGGTCATCCGTGAGCGCAATATCCTCGCTGCTACAGTCCAGGTTTTCTGAAACCGCTACGATCAGGTTGTCTGCATTCACTGCCCGAATTTTCTCCAGTTTCTTCTCAAGGTACTCTGGCGTCCAGAATACGACGATCTCAAGCACTGAGGTCTGGCGTGACCGGCACCAGGACCGGAGCACGCTCTGGAATCAGGGCTGTAACGGCGTTCGTGAATACGTCGATACTAGTGAACTCGCCCAGTGGCTCCACCACAACGAACCGGACGTAAGGATGGGCTTTCGTACAAGGAACGGCGTGTCGTCTTCCAGCGGACTCAGAGGTCCCTGGTGAAACAATCGTCCCGGCGACAGCTGACGTCGGTGGTGAGTGATGTCCTCGGACCCTACTCCCCCCGGTTGGAGGTTCCACTCCTGACAACGGCTATCCATGGAGAATGGGGTTTGTCTCTACTCTTCGTTATTGTCTGCTTCGAGTAACGCAATCCCTTGTTCAACGACGGCGTCAGTGAGAAACAGGCTCGTCTCATGCTGGAGCGTTCGCATCAACGTAGCCGCTTCCTCTTGGTCGAGACGATCCTCTGCGTATCCACGGGCAATAATCCCGATCGATCCGTGGACCTCAACGCCAAGCGACGTTGCTGCATCGCGAGCCGCAAGATCATCAGTCAGTAAAATCGCATTGTGCGCAGTGACGACCGCAAGAGCGGCTCTTTCGCCTGGATCTAACTACTAACTGGTGGTCGTCAATCGAAGCGGTCTCTGCTGGTACTCGAGTTGTCTTAATCGAATCCTGTCGGGAGTCCGCCTGCTCTAAGTTCTTCATAGACGGTGTCCGGAACGAGCAGCTCGTCGATCGTCTCCAGTAGTGCTAAGGCATCAATCTCTGCGAGATGAATCAGCGGGCCTGTATCAGCAACCGCAACGGTACTCACCCGTTAAGACCCCATGCTACGTCCTCTTTAACAACCGCTCGTTTGCGGTCTGCTCGCTCGACTTTCGCTCGTCCGCGACGATCAATCGTGTCTGCTTTTGAGAGGTCTCCTGCAAAGTAGGCTTCGAGAACGACGTCCTCCCAGATCGATTCGAGTCCACGTTCAAGCGCTTGTTCGAAGACCGCTGACTCGAAGAGTCCACGTGCTTGTGCGATTTCGCGGACTCGTTCGGAGAGTTCGGCGGCCATATTGTAGTATCGTGTTTAATAGCAATAGGCTTAAATCCGTGCCTGAGTCTCACCCGGGCGGCTGGTATCCCAACCCTGACGAGAAAACTCCTTTCGCTCCCGACTGTCGTCAGGCACGCGTTCTCCTCCAACCAGGAACGAGCTCGTTTCATCGCTCGCAGCGTTCGAGACTACGCCGAGAAAGCGCCTGCTGGCCTTGAGATCAATAGTGCATTATTGCAAAGTCGATTACTATCATGGAATGAACAAAGCCCCATATACAAACTGCGGCTCAGGCCATGAATTTCCTAGAGAAGCTCGGCAAAGACGAGGTTAAGCAGACGAAACGTCGCGGAAGAAGCCCGTCGTTGTCGATCTCGAGGCGGTTAATCGCTGTCACGATCGTTGTGATCGGGCGAACAAGCATGTCCCCGCACAGAGCGTGATGTCCTAACACCGAGACAATACGAACTGGAATAGTCCGCAACACCCACTCCGGGCAAGCCGGGCCGTTGTAGTACCAACTACGAGCAGCCTCCTCCTGGTTTAGGAGTAGTAGCGTGGGGAGAAACGGTTTCACCGGTTCTGGCTTCGAAAGTATATCACATCTTCATGGCAATGGCCGTCGAGAATCGGGAAGTTGCGCACGTGAATCAGCATCTCGAAACAGGCTTCGACCAGCTGTGGAGTGTCTGCTGGAACGCCTCGGTGCGCGACGGATTACCTAACCGCAGGCGCTAAGGCCCCTTCCTCAACGAGCGAGCGAAGCGAGTGAGTAGGGGGGATACAGTGCCGTCATCGTCTATCAACTATGCTCGATGTTAACGCATGTATCGTTGGATCTCCCAAACTAATAATTGACAGGTTCGTCGCTACACCGATGGAGACGGAATTCTGGGCATTGAGTTTCGCGCATCTTTATATAACTATCATGAAAATAGACTAGTATGACGGATCTGCTCGTCAAATCGGGAGTGAAGAATACACTGGATGGCTACCAGGTGTCGAAAGCGTTCTATGATGCACTTGATGCGGAAGTAGCAGCACTCTTGGAGGATGCAGCCCGGCGAACCGAGGCCAATGACCGCAGCACCGTCCAACCGCGTGATCTCTAGTGACTAGATCGCTCGCATGAGCTGAGCGCGCAGTGCGTTGACGACTACCACTGGTCACGACGCATACTCGCTGTATCCACACGGATCTTGAACATAACACGACATGGACCCACCAACCGACACAATCCAGATTCAAAACGTGGTCGGTTCTACAGCAATCGGTCAGGAACTCGAATTAAAACGTGTCGCGGTCGATCTGCCTCGTGCCGACTATGCTCCCGAACGGTCTCCGGGTATCATCTATCGGACTGAGGCGCCGGCTGCGACGTCACTTATCTTCCGCTCGGGGAAGATCGTGACGGCCGGCGCACAGAGCGAAGATGCCCTTCACGCTTCTCTCGCTCAGGTCGTTGATGCATTACGAGAGCTCGGCATCACGGTTCCCGAAACACCCGACGTTACCGTCCAGAACATCGTTAGCAATGCAGATCTGGGCCAGCCGTTACATCTCAATGCTATCGCTATCGGACTCGGCCTTGAAAATCTCGAATACGAACCTGAACAGTTTCCTGGACTCGTCTACCGGTTGGATGATCCACAGGTCGTCCTCTTGCTCTTCGGCAGCGGGAAGCTCATCATTACAGGTGCACAGACGCGTAATGATATCGACCAAGCACTGGACACCGTCACTAAGCGTCTCACCGAATTGGGAATGCTTGAGTGAGACCGTTCGCGCATTCGAACAACGAGGAACACATGATTCTTCGAGTGGTTACTGTACATATCCCGCGCTAAGCTGAATTCCTCTAAGAGATTGATGCGTTCTGGTAGTAATCAGCAGGTCGCAAGGAGGAGATTACCCGGAGTGAGACTCCGGAATGATATCGGTGAGTTCGGCCTTCAATTCGTCGGGAATAGATGAGAGTTTCCAGTTGAGATGTACTTCGATCTCATGGTTACCGCAGTCGGTCAACTCGTAGTTGTTAGTTTGGGGATCTCGTTGAGTTTTAGCTACAAGTCCCTTCTCAACAAGGGTATTGAGGCAGGGATAGCCCTCAGAAGCGAAGATAACGACTCAGGACTCCAAGTAGTGGGATGGTCTCTCAAGTAGTCGCACCTTGACCTGTTATGACCCGAATCTGTCTCTCTCCACACTCTGGACAGCCTTCTGTAGTCTCTGTCCACACTCTTCCAGTCTTATCGCGGATTGCTGAATAAATCCGATTGCAATGAACACATTGGACGAAGATAGGTTGTGACATGGATTTCTCTTATCTACTTATCTCTGCCGTTCCACTATTGTAGCTCTCTTAGTGGATCTAGAAATATACCAGCATCGTAACCGCGAAACGTCTTTCCCGCTACCTTCAGCTAGTCACTACCCCGAAAACCACTCTCGTGAGCGTGATCGCATCCCAGTAGAGCCGTGGTGACAGTGAAGAAGACGACAATTCCTATCACAGGAGACCCCAAATTACATCCAGAAGAGCACGGAGGGAAGATGGAGGACGATCATCCTCTGAACCGACGACTTGTGGAGTCGTGCTGTTCTCGTTGATCCAGTGGATCCACTGCCGAGCATCGTTTATCCGCAACTTCTCTCGTGCTGGAAGTTGATGAACCGAGGGAGTGTCGGGAAACAGATGCTGATCCAAGCGACATTCCTCGTAACTCACCTCCCGATCAGGCCACGCATGTTGGAATGCTTCGACGTAGGGAAGCTTTCGCCGGACGAACCGCTCAAGCTGATTCAGTGCATAACTATCGTGTGGCCGATCCGGCGGCGCATGCTGGAGGATATCAGAATCAAGTTGGCGCATTGCCTGCAGAAAGGTCTCCGTCGATCGGTGTTCCGGTGGTGTCTGGAGATGCCAGAGGAGGAGTTCGGCATCGGCTGCGATGAGTGCTTCGAGATAATTATCCGCGAGGTGGATGCGAGATGCTTTCGCAGGCTGGTTTCGGATGGCAAACAGCGCCATCTGATTGTACACCGAATCGGCTCGCGTCGCACAGTTCGCAAATTCGTCCGCAATACTCTCGCGGATGAGCGCACTAGGATCGCCACCATCGAGGTCACAAAAGACATCACTCGCACATGTCGCGAGTGTATCGTCATCCGAAACATCACGCAGCTGGTCCAAGAGTGCGCTAACCACGTCCTCCGGCTGACTACTCTTGCCGATCGGGAGCTCTTTCCCGAGGAGAGACATGCCAGTGGGCTTGTTGTAGTAGCCCCGGAAGAGCGTATCATAGAGCAGCCCATGATAGATCGTCTCAACGGTAATATCGTCAGTATACCCAGCATGATGGATGTGGAGCGACTCTTTGATCATCTGGGAATAGCGCACTTTCCCAGGCGTTGGCCGAATATAGCGGCTATTCGATTCTAAAATAATATGAGGGAGATCATATTGAGTGGCGATCCGTCTGGCAACTCGCATCTCCCGATCGTCTACCTCCCCGATACTGTAACAGCGGTCCAACTCGGGGAGACACGCCAGAATCGTCCGGGAGTCATAGCCACCGGACAGTAACAGTCCCTTTCGTCCAGGATAGTGAGCGCGCCGACGGATTGCTCGCTGCAGGCGAGCTGCCAGCTCCGTAGCGTAATCGAACGACTGGGGGTCGTAACTGAATCGCTGATACGATTCAATAGTCGACGCAGTGATTCCTCCATCAAGTGGAACACGATCCAATCCGGTAACCAGCGTTCGGTTACCGAGCACGGTTCCAATATGAAGAAATTCAGTGAGCGCCCGACTGTCGATCGAGGGATCACTGAGTGATCTGGCGACGGTCATGGCGTCGGTGCCGAAGACACGACTGCCAGGGTCGTCAGTATAGAAACACTCCCATGATCGAATTGGATCGGTGATGAGCTGTGCGTGTCCGTTGTACTCGAGAAACACGAGATAGGAGCCGCTTACGTTGGAGACTGCGTCCATTCCATGCTCGGGGTAGTGATGAAGCAGCCAACGGGCGGCATTCGTTGTGGTAGAGCCGGAGCCAGGAATATGTGCTTCGCCCCAGATGACGCAGGCGCCGTGTGTAGTCGTATATGTAGCACTCCGCCCTGGGAGATCGAGATGTGGGTCTCGGATCCCGACTGTGCTACACTTGCCATCAACGATGACGTCAAACTCCTTCCCCGAACGCAACCGCTCGAATTCAGCGCGATCACCAAAGACACCGAACAATTCCTTGTTCATGTATAGTGTTGCTTGCTAATCATAGTGTGGTCGACCGTCCGCTGTTGGATTTCAGATCTCTGATCACCTGTAGGATACGTTCTCTCTTGGCCAGCAGATAGTGAACGTTATCATTACAGGAAGGTTCTCCTGAATTGTATCTAGTTATAGATGACTCATAGTATTGATGGTGACTCGGCCTGGGTCTGAACGTCGCCGATCGGAACTCACTGCCAACCAAGAACGCATGCGCTTCATCGCTCGTGACGTTCAAGATTACGCCGAGAAGGCCCTGCTGGACCCGTCATTGATAGCAGAGCGATCAAGCGGTGTTGGACCGCCGCAGAAGAAAAGCGCCCACACCCAAATCTCCTCCTGTCTCATAGGGAGACTACTCACTCCAGTTGGTCAACATCGGTTGATTCACAGAGTGGACAGTGTTGGCGGCGTGTATCGAACAGAATTGACCCGCAGCTCTCACATCGTGTATCGGATTCTCTGATCAGTGTTGACTGGCACCCAGAGCACCACTTGTCTGGTGATTTGAATGATACAGTACACGATTGACAGTAATATGTCCCATCGTGTGTTCGAGAGGATCTCTCAGGGAGAAGTCCTCGTGTGAATTTAGCCACAAGGTTCATACTGACTGTACGAGATGGGTGGAGATAACACTTAACACACATAATCAACTTCGCTACTCAGCAGAGGTAGTCTGATCGAGTATGGGTGCTATGACTCTGGGAAGACGTTTGTCGAAGAAGTGGTACGGAACTCCCCATGCTATCTACCCTGGATTGCCAATAGTCGTACCGATCGATTGAGTAAGTGCAGCTATCTATGCTCGAAGCTGTCGGTACCGACCGCCCGCAACTGCAGCGTGTAGCTCTTGGCGGTCTTGGGGTTCGTTCATGCGTTGGTCAATCGGTGAGTTCTGATCACTCAGGAACCCTCCCGATCGTCAGCTGTGAGATAATATACACGCTGTCGTGCATCGTGAATACTAATTTCTTCGTCGATAACGTCGATCTCTTTGAGTTGCTTGCCTGCATAGCGAACCGTCCGAACAGGTAGATACGACTCCTCGGCAATTCCCTGCTGGGTGAGTTGTCCGTTCTCTACGAGCACGATATAGACGAGCTTGGCACTCGGTGAAAGGTCCCTCACTGCGTCCGTCTGCTCGCTTGGTGGCACGTTGGGCTGCTATCTCCTCTAGCTACCGTTGTGTTAAACTCACTTATCCGCAAATGACGCTGAAATGACTGAGAGTCTACTCCAAGCGTGTTTTGTTACCCCACCAGCGGGATGATCACTCCAAAAATCACTGCTGAAAACAGGGTAACAATGACACCGAAAAGAGCCAGAAACGGGAACAGTGACTCGTGGAGGGTGATTCCGCCACTGATCCCCGTAATAAACAGACCAACTCCCAGGAGTACCCCGGTTTTAGCTTCAAACAGCGATAACTGCATAAGACCGCTTGAGCAGAACTGACTAAGAATCTCCTGGTTCGGTCATGGAATATCTGATTCGTGACTTACGCTCTCTATTTCCGTAACGAAAGCGGTGATAAATGAACTCTCTACGTGATTAGATTACTCAATAGGTACAGTTCAAACGCAGCCGCTCTTGATTCCGGCTGTACGTGCGTTTAGCTGGTACTGAGAGTATGGGTCATCCTCTCATCAGAATTCTCGACGATTCCTTACGGGTTGCTCTCGGCATGATCCTCGAATTTCATCGCATCGAGTCTGTCTGCAAGCGTCGCAAGTCGTTCGTCAAGATCACTGACAAACTCTTCCGTATGCTCAGTGGTAATAGCTCCTTGATTAGAGGGCTCAATGATTCCGTCTTCTTCGAGGACCCGAAGTGAGTAGCGGACTTCATGATGTTCATACCCATTCTGGTTCGACAATTTCACGATCCCGATTGGCTCATTTTCAATAATTCTCGCCAAGAGATCTAAATTCCGTTCGATCATGCCAACTTCTTTCTCTAGTCGGTCGATCATCGGTTTGCTCCCATGCCACTCTAGAAGTTAGTGTTTGGTATTCCCACCCGTCCGTCTCAACAATACTGGCCAATCCAACCTCACATAGGGTCCTTTACTGCTGTTAAATCGGTGTTCTGGGAATTACACGTAACTTTTAGTAATCTGATTCAGAGAGGTTGGTGTTCACACGGTGATAGCGACCAACTGAAATGAGGGTCGCAGGTCATGCTATGTCGTCACATGACTTAAATCATAGGAACGGGCCTTAGGGCGGATTTCCCTAATAAAAAAGCCTACAAATGAGTGCCTCAGAACCAACAACTGTCGCCCTGTGGAGGCGGCACTACGCCTTCCTGGCCGCATCCACCCAAAGCCCACATTTGCGGCCGGGATTCTCTTACCACTCAGTCATGCGTTTCTGATCCGCAAGCAGCCCTATTTCTCCAATTAAAATTAGACTCACGAGAAAACCTTAGATAAACATACCATACGTGTCTGGTTCGGCAGGAGCGTACCCCTCGCTGTGGTCGATCCTTAGAAATGTCGTGGCGATTTCTTGTACTATGCTTAGAGAAGAAGGTGATTACCTTACCCAAGACAGTCTGCACGTTTACCATCCTTCAACGAGTGCTTGGTCTTCTTCAGTGAGCGTATATATTCTGACTGTCATTTCCCTCAGTTGCCGAGGGTTCCACTACGACCGGTTGTACAGCTCCTCGATACTTAGGTAACACTCTGCGCGCGTGCTATTCCTTCAGGTGAGTGCATGATTTGAGTAGACAAAGTAAAGTCTTAGGAACAGAACTCATATGCTGCCTATACCGGGACTCAATTCCGATGTCAGAAGCAACGAGGGTTTGACCGGCCATCGTTTCGCTTCCTTCCTTCTCACATATGTACCCGTTATCATTACTAACTGACCGGTGTGAGGCCTGTGGCGATCGCTTGAGCGGCGTTCGGAGCAGACTCACCGGGTACTGTACGTTTTGCAGAGACCATTCAAATTCGCGCGCGTGACTGCTGCAGAATAAAACGCTCCTCCTCTCTCTTAAGCCAATTGTCAATTATAAGACGACATTAAAGCATCGATCCAGGCACTCGAATCGTCGCCAGACAACACGACTAGTGAGGCAACCGATAATATTCTCACAGTCGACCAGGATGTCCTTAGAGCGGATCTGTGCGCTCCCTGAGCAGATCGCCGACCGCTACAGCGTGCTCACTACTTTATGAGCCGTTCGGACTGGTCGTCAGGGTGCGGTGTCGGTGACTCTGTGACTGACGCACCCCGTTCAACAGCATGTCCGGTTTCGACGTAATGGTGAATCGCAGCGGTACTCGGATCGGTCTGTGTGTCCTCATCGGTTACCCAGTCGCATTCTGTACACCGGTGACTCATTCTTCAGTATCAAACTGTGTACTATTAGCTGAGGATTATGAGATTACTGCTGGCATATGCAACTCTCATAATAATCTATTGATCTGCCACGATCGAAGTACTGCTTGCAATGGATAGAAATCATTTATTAGTATTCGGCGGTAATATACGGACAACAAATGCCACAGGGACCCTCGTCCGGAGAGTTAGAAGCTCCACAGCCAATTCAGGAGACCCTTCTCTCCATGGATGCTGACGAACTCAGAAGCGTCTCTCAGCACCTTCGTGAGTCGTATGATCTCATCTATGAGGAAACCTCAGAGGGTGTCATCATTGCACCACCATCGGATTCTTCCGCTTCGAGTACCATCCGAGCAGTCGTTATCTGTCGCGACATCGCTGCTCTCCTCGAAACCAGCGGTGGTACATAGTTGCCCAGATCCGCCTGGTGACCTCGGATACTACCACAGGGATCCCGTTTAAGATGAGCAGGAACGCATACAGCACAAACTAGCTTTCTTGGACCCCGCTTTCATTTCCGGCCAAAACGGATCTCAGGCTTGGGCCCGCTCGATTGTCCCCTCAAGATGCTCTTCGCAGGCGTACTCTGAGAGCACGTTATCAGTCAGAACGTAATAATTGGCGTCCTGGTCACAGCCATCGGCTACACACGATCGAGGCGTGTTACGCTCGCCAAGTTTGAGAACGAGATCGACACCGGGCCGATCAAACTGTTCAGTCATAGCTAGTCATCCAGTCATAGCGCACATAATGCTTCGGACACCTCTAAAAGAGACGGCAGCCCGGTCGTAGTATGTCGTTGAATCAATCTCTCCGCAGCGAACGGCGTCGAACGAACGTACTACCTATGTCAGCGTGGTTCAATCGTGGCCGCCACACCACCCTGGGGCCGAAGCGTCGGTGTTGGACGAAGATCTCGCAACTCAGCCGCAGGAACGTCGATATCAAACGCTTGCGTGAGACGAGCAAGCGACAGCGTCGCCCCTGAGAGTGCGAACTGTGAGCCAATACACGAGTGAGGCCCCGTACTAAACGGGAAATACGCACTCACCGAATTGGGAGACCGTCGCTCCCACCAGGCCGGATCAAACTATGTGGGATTATCGAAATACCGTTTGTCCCGATGGACGGACCACTGGGGAAGAATCACCGCAGATCCAGCCGGTACCGTGTACTCGCCTAATCGAGCTTTCCCGCTTGCCTGCCGAAAGACTGCCCACGCCGGGGGATACAGGCGCAACCCTTCCCGATAGACACGTTTAGTGTAGGGCAACTCCGTTAGATGCTCATACTGTGGCTGTTCGTCACCAAGCGCACTCTCGGCCTCACTTCGTACGCGATCTCGAATTGAGGGATGCTGCGCAAGAAGGCCGAGGGTATACGTGAGACTGAGCGCGGTCGTTTCGTGTCCTGCAATGAGGAAGGTCGCAACCTCATCACGAATCTGGTTCTCCGAGTAGGTAACCTCCGGATTGGATTCCACACGCAGTAGCAAGGCCAGCATATCTTGTGGTGGCTGGTCTCCGTCCTCATCGACTAGTGTGGTCCGGCGCAGTAACACTTCTATTCGGGAACCTTCTCAACACGCTATCCCTGAATTTGATCCTTAACACGTTTCAGTAATCTGATTCATCCGGAGGGAGAGCTTGTTCTCTATATGTCTGGTACACCTTCGTTCCCCACTCAACCATATCTTCGTGTGTACTAATGAGAACGGCAATATGGTTGCCCTCACCGACTTCATTGTATGCGCCGATAGCAATTTTCCGCTCATCATAGAGTCCGATACCAAGCGTGAGCGATTCCTCAAGCCGAGACAGCGTATAACGCTCATATTTGGAATTATCTAGGAGATAGTGGAAGTCGTCATTGGCACAAATCGTCTCGTAGACCGATGCATCGACAATCGGCTCTAAGACCACGCCCAGCTTGAGCAACTTATGATACCCAGCAAACACTGTTGGATTGAACACAGACGTGAGAATACGAAATTGTCGCGTTTGAGGATCACAGAGCTTGAGTGCGGCCTCTACAACAAGACCAGGAGATGCTGGTTCCGATGCAACGATCTCCGCATCTGTAAGAGCATGTGTGGGAAAATCGCCCCAGGTCGTTGAGAGACGTTGTAAGAACGGAGCCTTCTCGATTGCTTGCTCACCCAGTACAAGCAACTCTTCGTATGCAGCTAGGGCTTGTTTCCCGGCTGAGATAAGCGAGTACGAGCCGGATTCCGTCTCACACCAGCCGTAATCTACAAACGCTTGTAAGGCACGCCAAATCGTGACGCTGGATGGTGAATCCTCACCGGATGTTGTGAGTTCGCTTCGCGTTGCAGGCCGTGTTCTGAGCGTCCGCAACAGTTGAAGCGGTCGAGGTGACCGGGTGAGAAATGAAAGCTGTTCGCGAGAGAGTTCTTCAAGACATGCTTCGACGGCTTCTAGGACGAATACACCACCGTATGTGAGGGTGTATTCGAGCGGTGCTGATGCTTTCTGATTGATGAGCCCATGACGTGCGAATGCTGAGAGGTGCTCTGAGGCAGTTTGTCGGGAAACGATCCCTTGGTTTTCAATGCCCGTTGGCGTTGACGCGTCTCCATCAAGCACACGGAGTATATCCAAGCACGTCGAATCGATGAGTTCGTTGATCGCTTCACGAACAACGAATTGCTCATCGTTGAGTGGATTTGTAGCTGTGCGCTCATCCTCGAGTGCAGCCAACGGGATACACTCACGTTCCATTATAGAATCAGTTTTTGGTGGCGTGTAAATAACACCACGATACGAAACGATCAGTTGACTTCGATTGCCTTTTTGCCTCAATCAAGAAACCCTCGTAGTATTGGATGCCGGTTGATGAGCGCGTTCGTGGGTTACTCAACCTCACCCGACCAGTAAATACGATCGTCGCTGGGATACTGACGTTTACCGGCGCGTTTGTCGCTCAAGGGAGCGGCATCGTCGGTAGCGCTGACTCCATCGCCGTTGCAACCCTTGTGACGATTCTGGCAACAGGGGCAGGCAACGCGGTTAACGACTATTTCGACAGAGAGATCGATCAAATCACGAATCCGGAACGGCCGCTTCCGCGTGGCTCGGTTACTCCTCAAACCGCACTCCTATTTAGCGCAATTCTATTTGCCGTGGCTGGAGGATTATCTCTTACTTTATCGCCGGTGGCAATCGCAATAGCAGTCATAAATATTGGCCTTCTGGTGGCATACACGCCTGTCTTGAAGGGACTACCAGGCGTCGGGAATGCTGCTATAGCATATCTTGGCGGGAGTGCGTTCTTATTCGGCGGCGCAGCTGTTGAGGATCTTACGGCCCCTGGAATACTGTTCGTCCTAGCAGCATTAGCAACATTCTCTCGAGAAGTAATCAAGGACGTTGAGGACATTACTGGAGATCGTGAAAAAGACCTGAAGACACTACCAATCGTGGTTGGAGAGCGCCGAGCACTCCTGAGCGCAGCGGTATTTCTCTGCCTAATGGCTATACTGACACCGCTTCCATATCTTCTCGGCACACTCGGAATGCCGTATCTCTTGGTCGTTCTCCCAGCAACTCTGATAATGCTGTATGCTGGGTATGTCAGCTTTTCTGAACCAGCTGCTGGACAATCATTTTTAAAATACGGAACGTTTCTGACAGCTGCAGCGTTCATTGTTGGCCGGGTAGCAACAGTGTTGTAGGATATAATATTTTTATATCGTTGTTACTAATCACAATACAATGCTTGACCGATACGACTGTTTCCAAATACACATAATTTACAGTATGTGTATTTCACGGGGGTTGACACCGTAAACACGGATGAAATTATATGCCCTCTAGCGCCTGGATTACGATGGATGGTCGAGATCCACTCCGGAAATCGAAGTAGCATACTACGACAGGTTTCGTTAGCCCCTAACCTCAGTCGCGGGCGGTTAGAATAGAGTAGTTACTCAACGAATGGAGCAGCGCACAGAGACTCACTCCGCTTGTGAGGGGGCCATTCACACTCAACTTGGAACCTTGGTTGTGAGTGGTCCCCTTGCATCGGCGGAGGACGTCAGTGTGTAGCTTCCATCGGTTGGGTAGACGACACGTTTACCACACCTGCAATCACAATGACGCCACCAACACAACGGTACCCTGGGAATAAAGGTTTTCTCACGGGACCAATCGACAACCCAGCACAGACTGCGAGGGAATCAATTCGGTACGGTAGCGATGACGCTGATGATCTCCCCACTCACGAAACTCTCTCGTTAGCGACCCCAGCAATCCATAGCAGACATATTCCGACCAGAGAGGTGACCGCCTGATGCAGATCAAGATCGACTCCGACACCACCCAACTGCTCGCCGGCACCCCACTCCCTACTGACGCGTTATGCACCGAGTGCGATCAGACGGTGAGAGCAGGCGAGCGCTGCATCATCTATGCGATCCAGCCAGAGGACGCTGCGACCTACACGCTTGAGCGGCTTTACTGCGCTGACTGCGCTCCGAACGGGATTCCGTCCCCAACACGCGAGACGAGTGAATATCTCTTCCAAGCTCGACTCACGCGTACGCTGGATGACCGAACCCAAACCACATACCACACCCTTCACGAACCCCACCTGATCGCCACAAGTCTCCCGAGCGAAGGCACCGTCGACACCCCTGACGACAACAAAAACGACGCACTCGCAGCCCTCATCAGCGACGCATACTGCCCCGGACAGACGATCTATCACCTCGACGATGGTGACGGCCACCCACTGTGCAACTGCAGGGGTGATGCTGAGTACACAGCCATCTCACTCGCCGATGCCAAAGCCCATACTGCCCGTCGCGGCCGAAATTGCCAGATTGTACGCCAAGGTGAACAGGAGACTCGTCCCTGTCCACACTGCACGACTGAGATCAAACTGAGTGCTTGGCCACAGCACATCAGGGCCTGGACGGGTACGCCGACCGACGCTACTGCAGAGACTGACCCTGACGGCGATCCGGCGACCACCGACACCCAGCCGGCCACACGTTTCATAACGGGTACGAGCGCTCAGGCACACACCAGCCCCTCCCAGGAGTAACCCGCGCTACGATGGGCGGGCGCTCGACGAGCGATCGCGACCGGTCAGCGCACCCGTCGAGAATCCCGTCTATCGTCCCTCTCAACCAGAGCGTATTGACCGCCGAGTACTCGGCTGCGACGGGGCATCTGCCCCACCACTGGTTCAGCAATCGGTACCGCAAGCCACGCCAGCCAGTCGAGTCCCCACGTGCGACAGCACACCACACCGCATTTCCAATGAACACGACTGAATCTCCCAGCGACAGCACCGCTTTCGACCGTTCTACCAGCGATACCCAGACGCTTGAGACCGTCTGTGACCGACTCGATCAGCTCACTGAGCGCGTTGACAAGCTCGAAGCTACGGTCGAACGCAAAAACGAGCGCATCGAGGACCTCGAAGGCACAGTTGAACGCCAAGACGCCTTGCTCGAAGCGCTTCGTCGGAAGGCAGGGGGCACCCGTGAGATGCTTACCGAACTCCAATCGCGCGAACTCGAGAAAAACGCGCATCTACGCTGGGATCACGTCGAACCCAACGTCGAAACACTCGAGGTTGATACGGATCGCGTCGAGAAGTTCACCAAGGACGACGGCGAGACCTACGCCCGTATTCCCGGCGGTGAGGATCCACTGAATCGGGGTGGCGAACCTGCACTCACGACCGGTGACTTACTGCCGATCCAGCAGCTTGCGCGTATGGACGACGATATGCTGCACTCGGCAGCGTCCTCGAAGCCCGTGCGGCTTGCCGCGGAGGTCTGGCGCGATCACGAACAAGAGCAAAGCATGCTCTGGAAGCAGGGCTGCAACGGCGTTCGCGAGTATGTCGACGCCGGCGAGCTTGCCCAATGGCTTCGGCACAACGAGCCGGGTGTGAACAAAGAGTACAGCCAGAAGCTCGCCGGCCGAACGATCGACGCACTGCTCGACCTCACCAAGGATCGGCTGTACGTGAAACGAAAGAACCGACGGAAGGATGGATTGTCGTACAAGGAGCGGCGTGTCGTCCTCCCGGAGGAATCCGAGATTCCGGGTGAGACCACGTTTGAGACGAATTCACCGGAGACAGCTGACGTCGGTAGTGAGTGATGTCGCCGGACGCTACTCCCCGTGAGAACGGGTTCAAACTCTAACACGAACCTATCCAAACCCCACGAACGCGGTTGCTAGTACGGTACGATTACTAGCGGGTACGTTCCTTGAGCGGCTGTTGACGGCACTAGCCAGAGACCCTCGTTGGAGGCCCCACTACCGACAACGACTGTCTGTGGAGGCCGTACTTCTGTTACCCTTGCTGTCTGAATCTATGTAACAGTATCACTTCGTCTTGGTACGTTTCTAAGGTGACCACCCAAAATGATATGCTATAGCATCCCGTATACGCGTCTGGGAGTCACGCTAGAGGCGTTTGCTCTCATGGTACTCTCGATCACATCCGGGGCCGAACCGCCCCTCTGGCCCCTGTCTTGCGCATGGCCTGCAGATAGTACTGGTGTGAGATCCCTGCCGATAGAGCTACCAGCGGTACAAGGAATACAGTACGATCCTTGTGAGCCGCGTCACTGAACATCACCGAGACGCAGTCTTGCGTGTCGTGGAACTACGAGTAATGACGCGAGCCGTGGGATCATCGTTGTGAACCTGGGAAGTAGACGATTACCGACTGTGTTCGGACTCAGTATGGAGGTGTTCAACGCGCTCGCTCGCCCAATCGAGGACGGTAAACAGTACATCTAGGTGATGTGGAGCAAGTGACGACGGTTCAGCGTCGCCAGCGTCTGGCGGCGGATGGATATGTGTTCGCGGTGCAGTCGTTTTCGGATGCCGGTCCCATCGACACTGGTACCGATCAACCTCGCACTCACCCTCGCGCTCTTCGAGATAGTGGAATGAGTAGTCGCTGGTGACAAACCAGCGGACGTCAATACGGGCGGTCACGACGTCCGTGGGGTACGCACTCTCGGTAAGATAGAGCTGTAAGAGACGGGGTGACATGCTCGACGGGTCAAATGCCCAGTCGTCAACGAGAGGATGCGTCCCAGCACGCTGAGCGAGCGTCTGGAGTGTTGGCACATCGAGGCGGCCTCCCGGATGTGAGTCACCAGTCTGGGCGTCTTCATTGTTATCGGTAGGCATCCAGATCCTCTCGCTACGCTGACGCCGACGTTCCCGTTCGCCCTTCGGTATCTCCCTCGGCACGATGAATCGCTTGTTGGAGGATTTCAAGGTCTTCACGCACACTTCGCCACCGGGTTAGTGCGTCCCACCGCTCGTGGACTGCCTCGTGGTCAATCTCCTCAAACACCGTCGGAGAAATGGCGTCCGGGTCTGCTGCGGCGAACCGCTCTTGGAAGGCCTGATCTTCCTCGAGGAGTGCGTCAACTTCCTCACGGAGTTCGGTAGCGGAGTGCTCGCGTGCGAGTGCTTCGATTCGCTTCCAGCGCCAGTACGACTCATTCCGTCGATACTCGCTCGGGCGGCCGGTGCGCTGCTCAGCGATTCCCATTTCAACGAGCTGTGCAAGGGCGCCACGCGCGCCGTCAGCCGAACAATCCGCACGCTCGCCGATCTCCGTTGCGGTCGCGAAGTCGGTGATCCCCGTAATGACGTCATAGACGCGCTGAAAGGTAGTCCGTTCTTCTCGCCAGCGTGCACGTGCATCGCCGTCGCGGGACGTCCCCTTGTTCATACACAGTGTTTCAAGCGGGAAGGCGATATATCTTTCCCGAAATGGATATATATCGTCTTCACAGCACCCAATGAATCAGAACTGCTCCAATGACTCGCCCGCTTGGGTCGCCAGTGGTGCAGAAGATGTAAGTAGTACTCGGCAAATCTTGTGCAACCCTCTTCGCCCTTACAAGATTCTCCGGTACACAAGGTCAACTACTACTAGATCGTGAGTTCTCCGTTCAGGCTTGTCGCTCGGTGAGAAGCAGTTCAATTATCCATGTATCAGAACACTTTTATAGATATATTTATATACTTAGAGAACCATATAGGTGTGAGGAATAATTATGGCGACGAGGACAGCCGAGCAATATCTCGGAGAGTCGGAACTGGCGGAATCAGAGGCAATAACTGGCGATGCAATGGTCGGTGAGACGAGCATGGGACTGGCTGAGAACACGCTGGGTGCTCTCTCGTATCTCTTCGGATTCATCAGTGGGTTACTGGTGTACTTCCTCGAGGAGAACAGTGAGTTCGCCCGCTATCACGCTGCTCAGAGCATTGTGCTCTCAGCCGTCGTGATTGCTACGTGGATCGGTATCAGCCTCATCAGCACGGTTGGCTCGATCGCCCTCGATGGCGTTCCTATGATCGGCTTGCTGTTCGGCCTTGGAATGGCCTTGATCGGACTCGCGATCTGGCTCGGTGCGATCGGCGTCTGGCTCTACACGATGATCTCGGCGTTCCGCGGGAAGCGCACCCGTCTCCCAGTCGTCACCAAAATCGCAGAGCAGTACCTGCTCTGAAACCGCCTCTCTTCCGTACGAATTGGAATGGCGGTCAGACCATAGGTGAACGAACGTCTTTTCGTTATTCACGGTGTGAAAATTTGATCGAGTCGACGAAAGCAGTATCAGGTGACTCTACCCACTACTGGGATCCGCTCTTCTCAAGTACAACCGCTCCCCCTGAGGAGTCTTCAGCCAGGGATCACGAGCACACTCTGCCGAATAGATCTAATTGGAACTCTATTAATTAAATATGGTTGACAGAGTCTCTGACACGTAGATCGGTTAGCGAAACAGTGGGGCGCAAACAGCCTTTACTCAGCAACGAAGCTTGACGTGGTGAATAGTACAATAGGCGAAATTGTGCTGGTGAGTGTCTTTACTCTTCGATTTCGAGTTGCGGATTCCAGACCACTTCCCAGAGATGGTTGTCCAAGTCCGTGAAGTGCCCTGAGTATCCATCCCAGTCACGGTCACGGGGTGGATCGGTGATTTTCGCCCCTGCTTTTTCTGCTGTCCTGATCACGTCCTCGACTTCTTCTTTCGACGTGACGTTATGGCCGAGAGTGAACTCCGTAGAACTCAATGGCGTTTCATCGACATTCGCGTCTGCCGCAATCTGCTGTTTCGGATAGAGAGCAAGCTGTAAGCCATTCTGTAATGGGAAAAAGGCAACAGCTCCGCCTTCAAATTCGGTGCCAACGATACCTTCCGTCGGCCATCCTAACCCATCGCGGTAAAACTCGAGTGACCGTTTTAGATCGCTAACTCCCACTGTAATGACGGTGATTCGTGGCTCCATGATTGACTGGTATGCGTTCGACAGATCGTCCGGAAACAAGCTATAGTTACCGTTCAGAAGGAATGGCCGAGTGAGAATCGTCCTGTCCGGAAAGACATCTCTCGATAATGGTACCAAGTGCCAAGTGGGATACTTCCCACTTTAGCGATGGCACACTGCATGTCTAGGGATTGCTCTATTCAGGGGTTTTGGAGAGTTGGAGTTGACGGAGTAACAGCAGCGGGATGAGGGATCGGATCCAACCATGGCAGTTGTGCGCTGTAATTGGTGCTTCTGAGCCGTGCGTTGTGGGGGGTGAATGACGACGACGTCAGCTATTCCCGCTGCACTTCGGCCCTTGGTAACTCCCAACAAAGATCTTTCGACTTTCGATGAGACCAATCCTCGCCAACGTTCTACAGAACATCGATTATTCAGTAAATGATAGTAAGTATCAGTCACAAACTGGCTAGTATGGCACCGGATGGTTCACAGGTGGCCACTCTTGAAACGCAACTCGCCTCACTCCGTACCGACAATCCACCTCGATATGCTCTCCTTGAATCACACGCCGTAGATCTCAGGGACGCTCTCGAACAAATCGAGTCGAACTATATCTCGGCCAAGCAACTTCACAATACATGGGCGGGGCCGCCCGTTCAACCGCAGATTCTTGGCCACCTGCTCAGTGCAGCCGCACAGTGTGACATTCTTCGTATTCACGCCAATCGAAGCAATCGGAACCGCTATGATCTCACTGCGTACGATCAAACACGGATGCGCCAGCTCATCCACCTCCTTGAGACGCAGTCTGACTAATCACCACTTCCTGTACTCCCAAGTGCTGTTTAGTTCTCGGCTGGTATCTTGAGTACCTTGCTGACGTACTGGTCTTCCCATTCACGACGCGCTTCGAGTTCTCGCTTCCCGCGGTCGGTTAGCGCATAAACATTCGTCCGGCGATCCAGCTGGCTTTTCTCAACAAGCCCTTTGTTGACGAGCGTATCGAGATTAGGATAGAGCCGTCCGTGGTGGATCTCCTTTTCGTAGTGCTCCTCAAGTTCATCTTTGATCGCTAACCCATGTGGTTTCTCTAATCCGATGATCGCGACCAGTAGATCACGTTGAAATCCCGTGAGATCGTACATGATTCACTCTAGGAGTGGCTGTCTTGTCAACTATTCTCATTATCTTATACGCCGATTCGTTAGTACAATACTCCCGCAAACGAATACAGAGGAGGACGACTACACCGGGATCCGTATTCTACGGTCTCCTGGTTTTGACTCCGCCAGTATGGTAAAACACGCACCCAGGTTTTGCGAAGCACTCCACCCTCTCGAGATAACCTTGTGCAACAGGAAGTAGTGTCCGGTATTATCGTTGCACAAGGTTATATACACTTCTGTACTACCGCTTAGGAGTGCGTTCTAGATCTGAAAGGCTGACAGTAAGCTCCCAGTATCATGATCGCGTTCATCGGGATGAGCATGCCCCTTTGCGTCGGTTAATCGATCGAGTAGCAGGCCCCCTCACGGAACTGCTTGACAAGCGAGACTACTTTCGTTGACTCACGGCGAAGAAGCGTGGCGTTGGTACTGGTGAGACGTCGGAACGCCGGACGGACCCAGCTTGATCTGTTCGCTGCCGATTTCTTCGCCGTCTCTATCCACAAGGTTGAGCTCAACGAGAGGAAACTCATCCTCGTTTTCTCGTGGGTCTTGACTCATCTCGTAGAGGGCAGTTGGATAGTGAACGGCACGGAGGATCTGGCTGCCAGCGAGGATTTGGAGGCGGGTGTGAATCTGCTGTCGAGATCGACCGGTCCGATTCACGAGATAGCCCTGTGTTCGAGCACATTCGAGTCGTAACACGGTCAGAATCTCGTGATCGACCGTGGTGAGGCGAGGGGGCATCGTATCTGCTCACGATGTGCCCGCTCATACCTTAAAGCCACTTCGATGGTTTCACTGCATTCACTACATGCTACGACTGTACATTTTGACTGTTCCTCTTCAATGTATGATTTAACTGTATTATACTGCAGTGCTCTTCGACTGTACTATACGTAAATTTAATGTGTGTTGAATCTAGTATATGATACATGGAATCTGATCTGTCCCGTGACGATACCACGGAAGAGACGTTCTCCGGGCTGACTGGACGAATCGCACGTTGGCGAACAAACCCTCTCGATCCTGAGCAGTCGGGTACGATAGAGTACTCACTCTACGAAACCCGAGCCGCGGCGGCCGACATGGCAATCTTCGTCCTTGTCGGACTCACCGCATACATGTTCTCGGTTGGAGCGGTCATGGCCCAACAGGAGGTCGGTGGCGATGGTTGTTCGACGATCACTGAGCAGGCTGCCTCGAACGGCCTCCCGATGCTCCAGCGGATTGCTTTCGTTGGCTGCCTTGGTGTCTTGATCGTCGCCGGCCTGTCCTATGCGATCCACAAGACGCCGGGGAAGCTTGAGGGCGACATCAACTGGGCCAAGCGTGGCTTCATGGGCCTCGGCGTGGCGTTGCTCGCGCCAACGCTGATCCAGATGGTCTTCGGTGACATCTTCGGGTTCTCATTCGCCGATTGCGTGACCGGCGGACTCGGCGTGCTCTAACTTCCCTTGGTGTTCTCATTAATGACGGACCGATGCCGCCAGACGACTGCAGGGCTCGTAGTTACAGTCCTGATCGTCGCACTGCTCATCACCATGGGCGTCGGCGCCATGGTTCTGGTCGGAACCGCATCAGTCGCTGCCCAGTCAAACGAGACGGGCGGCGCCGGTGACGGGGCCACGACCGGCGCTCCTCCTGGTGGTGGCCCAAGCGACAACACTACCGCCGACAGCGGGATCAACAGTAGCAGCACCGGAAACGACACTGGCAGCGACTCCTCTGGCTCTGATCGCGTCGAGTCGGCTCTTCCCGACACATCCTCCGATACGGGCGCGAACGCGGGAACGAAAGAAAGTAGTAACGAGACCGCCAGCACGAACGAGTCAGGCAACGCGACGAATGGGACTGGCAACGACAGCTCGGGGTCGGGGACCTACCAGCCGGAGGGGAACGACGACAACGGGATGTTCTCGATCTCGATCGACCCGGTCGGGTTGCTGATCAGCTTCTTCGAGCCGTGGTTCACGTTTGGGACGAACTTGCTGATCGGGATGGCCGAGGCCCTACAGTCGAGCACGGTCTATCCGATGCAAGACGGCTCGGTCGCTATCAGTGGCGAGCCCGACGGCGAGTTGATGTCGATCCTCCATGACTACTGGTACGGCGTTAGTCTGGTCGCCGGCGCGGCGATCTGGCTGATCAACACGCTTGTCCTGTACATCCTAGGGATGGTGTGGCCGCCGACGCCGACCTACCAGCAAATCAAGATCGCCCAGCAAGAAGCGTGGCTCAAGCTAGTCTTGATCCCGTTCTCGTGGATGCTCGGGACGATCATCCTCTTCACTGCGTCGTTCGCGTTGAACGCCGTCCCGCTTGATCCGAACACGATCGCTCCGGATACCTCCTCGATCGCCGCGAACAACGCCGCCGCCGGGATTAGCGTTCTGCTGTTCTACGCCTTCGGCGGAGCATTCGCCCTCGCGATCGCGTTCACGTTCTTCGTGACGTGGCTGTTTCTCTACATCATCTTTCCAGCGATGCCGATCCTGATCGCCATGAGCGTCCCGAAGGTGTGGATCATGGAGGGGGTCGCCGAGGCGTTCGAAGGTGTCCTCGAGTTGTTTCCCTCGGCGGCGTTCTTCCCACTGCCCGCGGTCGTCGTCCTCTCGGTGGGCTACTCAATCCTCAGGGCGATTGAGAGCCTCCTCCCCGGGCCGGCAGAGTGGGGTGCCGTGCCGGTGAGCGCGGTTGCGATCATCGTGATCTGGCTACTCGCGTTCATCGCGTCGATCTACCTCTTCTGGTTCAAGAAGGTTGGCTCCGGCGCGGGAGCCATCCTTGCCGGGTCGATCGGCCTCGGGGCGATCTCGAGTGCCCTCGGCCGACTCGGTGGTGGGACCGCCGCCGGGAGTGGTGCCGCTGCTGGCAGTGCCGCCGGTTCCAGTGCATCGGCCATCCCTGGTAGTGCAGAACGAGCCGTCAACGGTCACGCCCTCGGGGAGAGTGGAGCCAGTGGTGCATCCGGAGTGCTCGGTTCTGGCGCTAGCTCTAGCTCCGGCTCGTCGAGCCTCTCATCTGGGACCAGTGACCTCGACTCTGCCAGCGGTGGTACACCGGCAACCGCGGGAACGGCCACGGGGGCGAATCCCTCGGGAATGGCCATCCCTAGTGGTAGCTCTGGTTCCGGGGCTGGGTCGTCCCCGTCGGCCGCGTCCGCTCCCGCTGGAGCGGCCTCCTCATCGTCGGGTTCGGCACCGGCAGACACGGAGGGGTCGATGCCGGGGCGCGTCCCGGTTGATGACCCATCAGTCATGACCGTCGAGTCAAAAGAGCAGCTCCCCGAACAGGAGTACCGCGTAGGCTACTTCACCGGGTCGGGACCGGGAAGCAACATCGAGTTCCAGAAGACGCTCGAAACGGACCGATCACCGGAGCAAATCACCGGCGAGATGTACGCTCGCGCTGACCAGGCCTACGATGACCGCGAACTCTTCGTGCGCGGGCAAGAGGATCAGCAGTTCTACGACGTGAATCCGATTCACGAGGCGAATGGCGACCTCAACCTCTCGGAGGCCGAACAGCACGCGGAAAGTCGCTCTGCCGTGAGTGAATCGAGGGGATTCTGAAATGGCAAACACAGAACAATCACAGATCGAAGACTTGGTCGAATCGCTACAGAACAAGACGAACGCCACCCGGCGAAATCTCGACTCCCTCGGGACGATGGGCGTCATGGACCTCGGGGACACTGACGTCGCGTTCTCGGACGTGATCCTCCTGTTCACCTCGCTCATGACCTTCGCGATTCTCGGGAACATCGTTCCCGATGGTCGCAATTGGGCGCTCCTCGTTCTCGGGATCTCAACGGTCCTCATCGGAGGCGTACTCGTCGGGATCTACGTCTCACCGCCGCAGATGTCCTTCTATAAATGGCTCAAGTGCAAGATCGGCTTTCGGTTCGGATCGGACCATCGAGCAGCCAACAACGGCGACTCGGGCCGAATCACGAAGGACAGCGTCTCGTCGAGTGGGGAACGCCGGGCCTTGGAGGACCTCACACGAGTTGATGGGTTCGCGCCACAAGCCGACGGTGTGTGGCGTTTCGACGGCGCCCTCGTCGGTGGCTGTTCGATCGATCCCGCGGAACTCTCGCTGGCCTCGAAAGCAGACTGGGAGGCTGCCGCCGACGAACTCGGCGAGGTCATTAACGGCCTCGAACATCCGGGCCAACTCCGTAATGGATCGGTGAAGATCGACACCGAAGCCGTCAAACGACGCTTCGGCGAGCGAATCGGAGATCCAGACGTCCGGAGCAACCCCCAACTCCAGCAGAACGTCGGGATGTACAAACAGAACCTCGCCGCCCAGATGGACTCAAAGAACGCCAGCATCCGGGGCTTCCAGTTCCTCGCGCCGGTCACGATGGAAGAAGTCCAGATGCAAGGCCATCGCGTGCTCGGGCGTCTGAACGACATTCCCGTGCTTGGCTCACGGATCGCCTCGATGCTGGCCTCGCGCGACCTCACCGTCGCCGAGATCCGCTACCGACAGGAACGGATCATGAAGGAACGTCGTGCCTCGCTTGAGAAAGACCTCGGCGGGATCACCGGCTGTGATGCCGACCAGCTCTCTATGGACGACCTGATTAGCGTCCTTGAGGAGTCGTGGACCGGCGAGCGGGTCGTCACCGAAGAGCGAGACGACCGCTCGCTCCCACTCGTCACGATGACGAGAGAGTACACCGAGACCCAAGGCGACACTCGCTCGCCCGATCAGCTTGCCGACGACGAACTCGACCAGCAGATCCTCGACGAACTCCAGAAATCCACGGCGCCCGTCGAGGAGACCTCCAGTGCGGACCCCGACCCCAAAGGGGCGAGCGACCTCTCGGACGAGGACCACGAGCGACGGACGGTCTCCGCCGACGACCTCGGTGAGACGGAGTCGGAAGCGGAAGCCACTCCAGAACCGGATATGCCAGAGGCACCTGAGACGCCGGATGCCCCAGAGACGGAGGCGGAAGTAGGGGATGAAGAACAGGAGGTGTCCATCGACGAGTCGCAGTACACCACACTTGAGGACGCCTGTGCAGCCCTCATAGAGCAGATGGAGCAAGCGGAGTCGGAGGCAGAGACCACGGACAGCGGTGGGGATGCGAAGCGACAGGAGGCAATGACCTAACATGAGTAGTAAACTCACACACCTGAAAGAAAAGGTGTCAGATCAATTCGGCACGAGTGCAGACATCGGGTCCGTCGACGAGACTCGTGAACAGCAAGCCCGGGCCGTCGGCCCGTCCTCAGTGGCCTACGAACTCGGCGCGTGCCGATCCGGCGAAGACTGGATCAAACACCTGTGCATCACCTCGATGCCCTCGAAGATCGATCCGGGGATCATTGACTTGGTCAACACGCACCCGAACACAGCCATCGAGCCAGTGATCCACTTCAACCCGGCCGACACCAAGCAGATGGTCCAGAAGATCGACCGGTCGATCCAGAAGCTCAAGGTGAAACTCCGACAGCAGCAAAAGCAGGAGGACCCGGACATCGGCCTCACCAAACAGGAGATCGCCGAGCACCAGTTCATCCGTGACGAACTCAAATCGGGCTCGCAAAAGCTCTGGGACGTCGGCGTCTACATTCGGATCCGTGGCGACTCACGAGAGACCGTCACCAACGAGGCCCGCTCGATCATCGACGAACTCGCGAAGAACGACGTAGTGACGCGGACGATCGACTACCAGAGCGACGACGCGCTCACGAGTACGTCCCCGGTCGCGAAGGACATGCTCGACGGCGCGAGTGGGAAGATGCTCGGGGACGCTGTCGGTGCGATGTTCCCCTTCTCCGCGAGCACGCTCTACGAACCGAAAGGTGTGCTGTTGGGCTACCATGCCGTCACGGACGAACCATTCGCCTACGACCGCTGGAACCGAGAGGGTGGCTACAACGCGCTCACGATCGGTGACCTCGGATCGGGCAAGTCCTTCGGGACGATGATGATGCTCCTGCGCCGCCTCGCCCAGGACCCCGACACGATCCTTGTAATGATCGATCCGGTCGGTGGGCTCGATAAGCTGGCTCATGAGACGGGCGCAAAGCGCCTCCCGCTCGGCGGCGAGAACGCCGTCAACCCGATGGAGATCCAGCCGACGCCGATTCATGTCGTCAAAGAGCAGGGTCTCGACCCGTTCGGTCACTGGGCCTCGACGACGCTGGGCTGGTTCGAGACGTTCTTCTCGCAGGCCGGCAGTGGCGATGGCCTCACGCGCGACGAGTGGACGGTTCTCCAAAAGGGGATCCGCAAGACTGCTTACCGGATGGGGATCAACGAGGATCCGACGACTCACTCCAAGACGAGCCCGGCACCGCTCGACCTTCGTGAGTCGCTGGGCCACATCGCCGACGATGCCGAGGACTTCTTCGCCCGCACGCCCGATGGCACGTATGACTTCTCGCAGGACGACCGTGCCTCGGAGGTTCGCGATGCCGGGAAGTGGGAGACCGCTGCGGCAGACCTTCACATGGCGATGGACTCGTTCAGGGGTGGGAACTTCGCCAACATGGGCAAGCGCTCGAACGTCGATCTCTCGGGTAAGTCGACGTTGATCGACGTGCAGCAGGGTGGCTCGGACCGGGAGAAGGCACTCCGCCTGCAGGCCCCGTTCAACGTGATCTACCAACGTGCCAAATCGTCGGAGAAACGAATGGTGATCTGCATCGACGAGATCCACCGGCTGTTCGAAACCCCGAACAGTCTGGACTGGCTCGAGAAGATCATTCGCCATTCCCGGCACTTCGACATCTCGCTGCACATGATTAGCCAGCAAGCCCAGGACTTCTTCGTCCACCCGAAGGCCGAGACGCTGGCGAACCTCACGTCGCACAAATTCATCCACAAGGAGCCGGGCCTCTACCACGAGCCCCACGGCAAGAAACTCGGGCTCACGGAGAACGAGTGTGCGTTCGCCCGGAAGATGAACAAAGGGACACCCGAGCGAGGCTACTCGCACGTCCTCGCTGACATCGACGACCATGGCACCTACCCCGTGAAGGTCACGCCACTGCCGATGGAGCTACTGAAACTCGGGAGCGACGAGGCTGACGATAATAATGGAGGTGTCGCCAATGCGTAATACTCCGGCCCCTGAAACAAATGGCAACGTGACGACCCCAGATAGGTCCAAGGAGTCAGACTCGGGCTCGAGGATCGAGGCCAGAGAGTTGGAAGTAACGGCCACCCCGCCCGGCTACGGTTTCGAGGAAACGTTCTCGATACCCATTGGCAACGCAAGTTCGATGTGCGAATGCTGCGGGACTGTCGTGGACGGCCACAGCCTCGGCGAGTGGATCATCTGCGACCTCTCGGACATCGACTTCTCGCCCGAGAGCCACGCCCTCGTCTGTCGCAACTGTCGTGCAAACGATCCGAACTGGAAGGAGAAGGTGCTGGAACGCCGCCGGAACCGACAGATCAACTCCCGCCTCGATGAGCTAATCCATTGGGTCTCACGAGGCCCCGTGAGGACGCTGTTCCTCCGCCGAGCCGCCGCTGGTATCGCGCTACTGCTGACCGCTACCGCACTCACGACCATCATGACCGTTCTCACGTCCGGCCTCGGATCGCTCCGAACCATCCTCGCATCCACGAACGTCACCCTCATCGGCGGACTCGTTCTCTCCGGTCTCATCGGTGGCTACTGGCTCCACCTTTACGACTGCGAGAAGAACGACTACCGCGGGACGACCGTCGACGAACACGACATCACTGGTGGTCCGTGGTCCGTCCTCGCGTTCACCGGTGGTGGGATGCTCCTCGGGACCGCAGGGATCGCACTCGCGTCGACCGTGACCGTGTCGGCCCTCGGCCTCGCCACCTACGTTGCGAGTGTCGTCTTCGCGTTCACGAACCTCGAGCCCGCCGTCCGGGCCGACCGCTGCATCCAGCGAGTGAACTGGATCCCGCGCTACGACCGCGAGCTGTTCCTGTTGCGACTAAGTACCGTCGTTGGGCTCACGCTGCTCCTCGGAAACAGTATGCTCGGCGCGCTCACCCCCGTGATCGTAATCAGTGCGTACCTCTTCGCGCGGAAGTGGCACGACCTCGGACAGAACTGGAAGCTCCTGTACTACGGCGGTGATGACGAATGAGACCAAATGATCCGTTCTCGGAGGGGACGATCTTTGAGGCGATTGTCGCGGCCCCCTACCTGTCCTATATGTATCTCGACATGAGCCTCACCCCGCTTGGTTGGTCGGCCGAGATCCTTCTCGGTCTGGTGGTCACCGTTGGCATTGGCACTGGCCTAGCAACGTGGCTGGGGATTGATAGTTGGATGGACTTATCTCGGCGGACAGCATCCCGCCGGGCACTGTTCTGCGGTGGGTTGGTGTTGGGGCTCCTCGGGCTGCTTCCGGTTGTCGGCTGGATTGTCCTCTGGCTTTCGGAGGGGATCTCGCCCATTGAGATCATAACTGGAATCGCTACTGCCCCTCTTCTCCCGATTGATTTTGTGATTGGCGTGATGATGGCCTTCTTTGGCATCGTGGCTCTGGCAAAATTCTGGCATGCCGAGCCAATGGGAAACACCGGTGATAGCCAGCCCGACTGCACCACAGGTATTGAGGGGCGATACACTGAGCGAGGTGATGGCGAATGAGGCTCCTCTCAACTGGCGGCAAGCCTATCGAACTCACCGAGGATCGAATCGACCGCCTCTACCACGAGACCGAGCACCCGAGTCGCCTCGAGATCCGTCCCTACGTCGACACGAAGGGCATGGAGCGCGGCGAAGACTTCCTTGAGGACATCCACGACACTCTCGGGACCGGCCGGAAGGGTGGCACCTTCTCGTTCGAGTGGTGGTTTCGCGACCAGTTGACCGTCCAGATCACCGCCGCCGACGGCGAGGACCTCTCGGACATCCACTCACTCGTTAACTCCAAGTACGCCAACAGCCGGATGGAGACCTACCACGACCCACTCCCCGACGCGAAGGTCGGCGAGTTCGTGTCCGTCTGCCGGCTCACCCTCCAATTGGATGCAATTCATCCCCTTTCCTACCGTGGGTCGAAAGGTGACCCACTCAACGGCGACCCCTATTCGTCGGTGCTCCCGAAGTTCGTCAACGAGAAAGAGGTTCGCCTGATCGTTCAGGGCTGTGGGAAACCTATCTCGAGCAAGTGGTACAAGCGCGGTAAGCTCGGCGCTGGCGGTGATGCGATCGCCGACTCAACCAAACAAGGCTCCCTCGAGATTGGACTTCGGCAGGCAGATACGAAGGTCGTGCAGTCCGACCTCAACGAGCAGCTCGCGAAAGATATGCAGGATCAGGTTTCCGACGAGACCTTCCGAACCACGATCCGACTCATGGTGATCGGCCCCGACAAGGACGACGTCCAGTCCGTCCTCACGAAGGCTGCCGAGTCTTACTCAAAGTACGACTACGCGAACAAGCAGAAACTCCGGCCACAGCACCTCAAGCACACTGCGATCGTCAACGAGGCAGAGGACTTGGTTCGTCGGCGCGTCCGCAAGCGCTCGCCGGTTGCACGGATGCTGCACGGCACGAAGAACGCCATGACCATCCGCGAGTGGGAAGGCCTCTTCCACATCCCCAATGCCGACATCGAGGTCCCCGACGTGAAGTGGGCGACTCGAGAGTCCGGTCCCGGCGTCCCCCGAGAGAGCCACACCTTCGGTGCCGACCTCGACTTGGATAGCGACGACGCGAACCAGCAGGAGGCCGGATCATAGATGAGTGCTGCTCAACCCCTGAGCCCCGACGACGGGCGCTACATCTGGACCGAAGAGTCGACCGAGGCCGTCGAGGGCAATGAGAATCTCCGAGCCCACGGTCCCGACGAACATGGCAACGAGCAGGTGTTCGCTGGCTATCTCGCCCGCCAGATGATGCGGGCGCCACGGGCCGATCCCGAGAGCCCCATCGCCGTCGGCGTCGGCACCCGTCGCGGCGGCCACGCCTCGATTGAACAGTCGGACCTTTGCCAGCACACCGTCCTCTTCGGGAGCACTGGCTACGGAAAGTCAAACCTCATGATGAACGCTGGCCGGACGATCGCCGAATCCGGCGACGGCATGATCTATATCGAACCTAAAGGCGATGATGCCAAGCGATTCTACTCCATCCTTCCCGACTACCGGAAGGACGACGTCGTATGGCTCGAACCCTCAGGGACGCGATCTGCACAGACCGGCTTCAACTTCCTTGATCCTGGTGTCTCGCCCGACCATCCGGAGTTTGACTTGATCGTCGAGAACATCCTCGAGGACCTCGTGAAGATGCTTGGCGCGAGCGACTACTGGGGCCCGCTCATGGACGCCATTGCGTCGAACATCATCCGCTTTGCAGCCCGCCACGAGGCTGACTTCACCTTGATCGACCTCTACTTCATTCTCGCAGATAAGGAGAACCGCGAGCGGTACAAACACATCGTCAACCAATCCGGCTACATCTTCCTCGCGATGTTCGCGGACAAGATCGCCGAGTACGATGATGACGATCTCGACGCCATCCGTCGGCGCTTCAAGAACTGGGTCGAGAACCCCATCGCCCGACGTGTGTTCTCCCACCGAGGAGATACGATCAACCTCACAGAGTTGATGGACGAGGACAAGATCCTGATCGTCCGAATGAACAAAGAGTCCGAGGAGATCAAAGAAATGATCGGGACCGCCATCCTCAGGCGGACGTGGGCGGCCGCACGCGACCGTGACGGCGATAAAAGCTCCCGTGGGTCTGGGCCGTCGAACTTTCACTTGCTCATGGACGAGGCCGATCTGCTAGCCCACGAGGACTCCGCACTTCCAACGATGCTCTCGAAGGCCCGGACCTCGCGACTCTGTCTGTTCCTCTGTTGCCAGTATCCCGATCAACTACCGGACGAGGTCGTCGAGGCGTTATTCTCGCAGTGTGACACGGTAATGTCGCTCTCGGTCGGCTCCGAGAAGAGCTGTAAAGTCGTCGCGAAGAACCTCGGTCTTAACTGGGAGACGTTGCGTGACGAGGAGGAATACCACTGCTGGATGAAGACTTCTGTTGGTCCGCCGGACCCCTACCGCGTCTATGCGCTCCCACCGTTTCCACCGACGATCACGCAAGCAGACGCCGATCACCACATCGAGCGAATCGTCCGAAAGACCGGCCACGAGCACAAGACCGACCAGCAGCTCGTCGACGAGCTGCTACTCAACAGCGGGGAGGGGCAACTGGAAGGCGCTGACGCGATCCTCGACGACAGTGGAAACCGCAAGTCCATGGCCGTCGCCGAACTCGATCTCGACCACATTGAAAGACAGACCTGTAAGACGGTCCACGACGTTGCGATCGAGAACGGCGACGACGACGGCTTTGTCGCTGCCGATCAGATTCAAGACCGTCTTATCGACAATTTGGGGGTCGAACGCGAAGCCCTTGGTCACGAATCCCAGGTCTGGGGCGTCCTCGACATGGTCGGTGACGATCTCGTTGAGCGGGAGAAACGTGACGGCGACGTGAAACTCAGGACCACCTCGCGTGGCACCACGCTGTTCAAGAAAATCAGCGGAAGTGCCAATGACGGCAAGGGCGACCACCGGAAAGCGATCAAGGAACTCTACGACGCCCTCACCGACGTGGGTTTCGACGCCGAGGTCGTCCAGAACACCAAGGGTCGCTCTGCCGACGGCTTCGCCTCGATCGAGCGCGTCTTCACCCAGGCTGTCAACGCCGACATCGTCACCGCCCAGGACGCACGACAGGCTGAAGAGCGATTCATCGAAGAGCATCCCGAACTCGCAGCCCTCTCTGGCGGCAAGAACGTCCGTGTGGAGCTTGAAGACTCGACAGGCGACTCCGGGCCCGGACAGACACTCCGGCACCTTCACGACGCCATCGAAGACGGAGAGCGCTGTCTCTACGCAGCCCGACCCGAGACTGCCTGGAACGTCTACGATACGCTCACCGACCCGATGTACTGCCGTAAGGTCGATGAGAACGGTCGGCGCCGGTCGTACAGTCTCGGCACTGTCAAAATCGACGGCGAGCCCATGCTCCGTCCCAAGGGCGGCAAGACCGTGTGGTGGTACGATCCTGATCCCGACGACGGCTGCCACTGGCACCTCGAGGACACTGATGGTACGCAGTACGCCCGCTTCGCAACTCGCGAGGAAATCGAGTCCAAGGCCGCGATCGAGAAGTACCCTGCTCGAGAGTCTGACTTCGACACGGACGATTCCGACCGCGAGAACTACGTCAACTGTGGGTGTCCGACCGAACTCGTCCCCGATCCGGATCTCTCACGAGAGCACTGGGCTGTCGTGATCGTTCCTGAGGGGACCTCCCGAGCGAGCGACCTCTCGATCATCCACCATGACGAGGAAATCCCGTTCGATGAGATTAGCGACATCGCTGACCTTGAGAATACAGGAGACCTACTGGCCGTAAGTGGTGAGGGACCGATTCGGGACCAAGATGAGATCGAGACGGAGCCAGAGACGGTACCGGAGCCCGAGATAGAGGACGAGGCAGAGGAGGAGGCCGTGGACTCGATGGATGCGATGTTTGCGGAGCTGGAGGCGAAGCTCGACGACTGACGGCGTGAAAAGATCAGCTCAGGACCTTCTTGTCTAGGATGTTGAAGACACGCTCGAACGCTGAGGCGTGGTCGTCTAACTTCTCCGTGTTCTCCTCGACCTGGTCGGCGAGATCGTCCAACTGCTGCTCGTCGATCGAGGATGTCTGCTCCGACTGTGCGGAGAACTCCTTTATTTCTTCGCGGTGCTCCTCGAGAAAGTTCAGGAGAGCCAGTTTCTTGCCCTCAGACATCGGAATCTCTGCGGGCGTCTGTTTTAAAAGACGCTTTGATTCCTTTAATCCTCGAGGAGTTACCACGTACTCGTTCGTCGCGATTGGGGCCTCGGTTTCGACGGAACCTGTCTTTTCGATCAGCCCTCTCTCCTCGAGTTTCTGAGCGTGGCCGCCCGAAATATTGGCGCTCGAGATCCCTGTGACGTGCCTGATCTCCGTGGTGGTCGCTGTCTTGTCCTCCTGGTCGTAGATGGCGAGGAGGACATTAACGGCATTGTGATGGAGGTCTGTCTCAAGTCCGTCTGTAGAGTCGACAGTGACGGCCATGAAATATGATGGATCTATTGTCCCTTTAAATTTGCCTACAGTTCTCAAAAGGGTATCTGTACAGTCTCAAATCCCGACGAAGTAAGGAACCCTGTCAGGGGTGACGCGCAGTGCGGGCACCACACCCAGACATCCAGGGTACACAGGAAGAGGAACACCCAGTCATGTTGAAACAGGTCACCACCTCAATAAATGTAGTATGATGAACAGCTCACCAGCTATAATATATCCAACACCTCATCAGGTGTCGAGACGAGGAAACCACCGAGGAGCGTAGCGTGGCGTAGCGTGGCGTGGCGGCGGTCTCCACTGTCATCGATTGGTTATTCTCCTGGTCAGATTCGCATGTTGAACGACGTGGAGAATCGTGTTTTCCTCAAGCCGTACGAATATGATGTACTTCTATTTTGGTCGAGTTATATGTACAGTACGTAAGGTCTATAATACAGACCCATCTTGTAGGAAACAAGAATGGCAGCAATCTCCCGTCGCGGTTTTCTCTCCGGGATCACGGGGGCCACGGTCGTCGGGCTCGCAGGCTGCACCGTCGAGTACAACGGCGGTGGAGGGCGTGGTGGTGGGATCGCAACCGGGACGACAGGGAGTGGCTTCGCGTACGACGAACCGGCTGTAACGGAGGCCGACGCGACGCACACGGCACGCTCGGCCGACGAACTGCTCACAGCGCTCGACGAAGCGAGCGAGCAGAGTCCAGTAGTGATCTGGCTGCCGGGGGACGCGGCAATCGACATGACAGGGCGAGACGCCGTCGTCGAGAACGCGGTGATCGCCTCAAACCGCACGAAGAATAATCTGGGAGCGATCGTCTACTCGGATACGCAGGGCAAGAACTCGACGGCATATCTCGGAGGGAGTGAGGCGGACGGCGTGTTCGACTGCCGGGCAAATTCCCGATTGACAGGGTTTCGCCATCGGGGACCGACGTCGAACGTCTACGAAAACGAATGGTATTCAGGCTACATTCCAATGCCGTCGGGCGACTCAAGCGCTCGCGAGTCGTTCTATGATAGCCAACACGCTCGGGGAATCTCATGTACAGGCGATCCGGTGCAGATCGATAACATGGATATCTTTGGCTGGCCAACGCAGGGTGTGACGGTCGGCCTTCGGGAGAAGGAGGCGAGCCCACAGATCAACAACTGCTCGATCACCCAGTGTGGGCTCACGTCAGCTGGCTACGGCGTAGAAGTGTTTTCGGGCCATCCCACAGTCTACCAGGTCTACTTCAACGGAACGCGTCACGCAGTCGCTGGCTTCGGCTATGGCAACTGTAGTTACTCATTAGTCGAGTGTGAGTTCGGACCGGCAAACAGTCTCTTTCAAGTCGACCAGCACGGCCTCTATGAGAATACATCGGGCAGCTCGAGCAGAGATGATCTGAACTATCGGTATCGGGCGGGTGGAACAATGGAGATCTTGCGGTGTACGTTCACCTCAACGCACGTCGTGGAGTTCGCGAACTTCCAAGGAGGAGAGCAGACGCCGGCGATCGTGATCGGTGGAGTACCGATGGATCGAGTGGTAGTGCGTGGAAATCAGTTCTCTCATCCGCCGGTTACTGGAAATCCGAAAACGGAAGGTGGTGGTTCGAACCCACCGATCGCCCAGGGACCAATCCCGCCAGGACATGAGCAAGATGATCGGGGGTTCTGTCGGTTCGAGATTGCCAATAATCAGTACGAGATGTCGTTTGATTTCCCCGTTGGTGACGGGTGACAATGCCGTTATGGAGGGAATGGGTAGTCCAGGTTCTCCTCGAAAACAAGGGTGATGACGGCCAGAGGTACGCGCAGTAGCCCGCTACGAGGTGGTCGCCCACTCATCACGCCAGAAGTATGGAACGCACAATGAGACACTGATCACTACGGCTAGAGAAGTCAAAACGAGTCGGTGAACGCTCATCTCAAGCGCCCTGTTGGTTCGTTCGTCCGTTCTCAAAACTGGTGGAACCAGGTCCGCAAAACGTATCATAGATAGTCTCACTAGTACGATCGATCAAACACTCGGATCGGTGGACACAGGCGACTCAGGTGCGTCGTGTTGGATGATCTTTCCGCTGATTGGCAAAATCCTCTGACCCATACAGAGGATCTATTCAGCACGATGATCTTCATGCCCGGCCTTGGTTACGGACACCGCTAACACTCCCGTAGCGCTCGTCGTGAACATGGTGTCACGGTCAGAGCAACCGCTAGACGACACAGAATCGATATTCAACTAAAGAGTTAAGTATCTATCCATCGTTCATTAAACCGGATGGTTGAACAACCGCCGAACGACCTGGATCTCGACGCGATATTCCAAGCGTTGGCGCACCCAATCCGTCGAGACATCCTCGAACAGGTAGCCGACGGGCCGGAAAGCGTCGGCGAGCTAGCCGAGCCCCACGACGTCTCACTGGCAGCCGTGTCCAAGCATCTACACGTGCTTGAGGACGCGGGCCTGATCGAGATCGAAAAGGATGGTCGCGTTCGCCGCTGCCACCTTACCGCCGCGCCACTCAGTGCTGCTTTCGGCTGGCTGACACAATACCGCGTTTTCTGGGAGGACAGGTTCGACGCGTTGACTATCCACCTAGAGGAAGAAGACCAATGACAACCAACAGTAATGGTGACGACGGACAGCAGAGCGACAATCGGACCGACGAGCGGACCATGATCGTGAGTCGCGTCATCGAGACGCCGCCCGAGCGGGTCTACGAGGCGTTCCTCGACCCGGACGAGTTGGTCCAGTGGCTCCCGCCGACGGGATTTTCGGCCGAGGTCCACCAGCTTGAACCCGAGGAGGGTGGCACTTTCCGCATGACGTTCACGGGAGAGACTGAGGAGCTCGCTGAGTACGGCTCGACCTTTGGCGGCACCTACCGGGAGCTCGTCCCCGGCAAGCGCATTGTCCACACTGACGCGTTCGAGACCGACGACCCGGCGATAGCCGACGAGATGACGGTGACAGTCACCTTCGAGGAGGTCCCCGAGGGAACCGAGGTGACCGTCCGCCAGGAGGGAATCCCCGAGGCCATCCCACCTGAGGACTCCCACGCCGGGTGGACCGACTCGCTCGGGCAACTCGCAGGGCTGGTGGAGGGAGCATAACCGACGGAGAGACAACCAAGACCAGCCTGCCCATCCGAACCTCATCTTCCGGGGAGCTCTGATTCTCAGTACCTTTCTTTAGTCCACCAGAAATCGCTGAATATGCGCCCCCTATTCAGCACGCAGCCTGAAACCCATCACTGGCCAAGCAGTTCAACAAGTCCAACAACTTCTATAGAGAAATCTCTGATCGTCAGGTAGCGATTATCTGCATCTCGGTCAGTAGAAGTCCGCTCTTCGTCAAGTCGACACCATGACGCGCTGGATCTCGAAGGTCGTTGCGTCGGATGCCTCGGACGGGACGGTGATCGTGACGGTTTGGTCGGGGTCGACGCCGGTCGCGCCGTTCATCCCCTCATCGACCTGCTGGCCGGAGTCAGTGTAGAAGACAACCCAGAGGTCGATCGAGTTGACACGCTCGTCGGCGGTGTTTCGGACCGTGATCGTTGCCTTGTTGGTGTTCGTCGAAAAGCTGCTCTCGACAAGTTCAATATCGTCAGAGGTGGGTGGTTCGGTCGTGTTCGGATCCGCAGGCTCGGTCTGTGACGGATCGTTCTGCGGGTTTGACTCGGGAACGGCGGCTTCGTTCTCTTCGTTCCCGGCCTCGGTGCTCTCATTGGCGACGGCCTCAGTATCGGTATCATTGGGTTCGTTCTCTGGTGCAGTAGTGTTCTCCGAGGAGTTTGGCTCTTGTTCAGGGAGGTCGTCGCTGGTAGTGGACTCGTCGGTAGTGCCACCGTCAGATCCTGACTCGGAGTTGGATCCTGCCTCAGAGTTGCTGCCGATCCCGAGAAAGCCAAGGCAGCCAGAGATGGTTGCGAGTGCGGTTCCACTGAGTGTAATGAAGACGCGTCGCGTCGTCAGTTGGGAGTTTTTCATAGACAATACATGTGTACGAATCGTATTAACATATATAGATCCACAGTCAATTAATACGTTGTCTAATCGAGCGATAAAGACCCGAATCTCGGTGATTTCAATAATTGAGCGCGCTATGGACTATCGAGGATTTGGCGCTTTTCTCTCCGAAGCCGCTCAATCTATTCCAGTCTACAGGGATCTAAACCGTCTTTGTTGAAAATCCCCTAATTGATTGACTTTCTAAACAGAGACAATTTTTAACAAAGCCAGCTAAACCAGAAATTATAACACTAGGCTCCGGTGCATTTGTATTTGTCCAGGTGACTCCATTACCTCTGCTATCAGCTTATGATCCCTATCCTTCTTTAATGACATTTCCTTCACATTACAGTCTGAGCATCTATCCTTCGGCATACTCAATGAAACGAAGTACTCCAGAGTATACTCCCCCGGTCGCGATCTCTCTGTCACCAATCGTATCCCTTAATAGATTCCAACCGTCTCGGTACCGTTCGTTAAGTGAGATTATACGCAGATTATCCGGTCATTCACTGACCTTCTATCTGCCCCTTGTGCAACAATCGCCTTCTGTTGGGGACCGTCCATTGCACAAGGGCTGGTTTCATTTTAGGCGCCGTGTCCTTATTAGGGGAAGAGGTCGCCAGTCTAATAGAGTAAGAATATCATATCATTTGATATTGAAAACATGATGTGTCTAGTAGTGGCTTGTTCTCAGTAGAACTATCCTGGAAGGATCATTGAACAGACCGCTGACGTCCCTTACCACAGTACCCCGGTGAATACCCGCCTTGTACAACATACCTGAGTGGTGAAAGGCATCGTGTTGAATAAGACACTTGTTTAGAGGCCGTGCCATTTGTTCAGGTGAACGCCTGATAACTCAAGCACTTATCTGGATAAGTACCGTGGCACCTCATTCAATGAGATGTGCCTGTTGTAACCAGTATTGAACATAATGACTACAAGACACTAATAGCTATTTCGCCATTCGGCCATTATCTTTACCTCTGACTTGAATACATAGGTATTCACACCAAAACGTATAATAGGTCTATTCACAACCTATAGTAGGTTATGACACACATGAATAGGAAAACCCATAGATGGCCCTTTTTAACTGGAACCATTGGAACCGTCGGAGGGATAGCAAGATTCTCTGGACCGGCGGGGGAACAAGAGAGAGGCGAACAGTGGGATTGGAAGCCCACTGCCCATGATGTAACGGCACATGACGGCCATCGCCTCCAGGTGTGGGAGCGTACCTTCGCTGAAGATCCTGACGAAGCAGTCCTATTCATCCATGGGGCAACCTATCATGCACTCTCAAGGTTTGACCCACCAGTTGCTGAAGATTTTGGATGGTTAAATTTCGTAGCGGAGCATGGACAAGCGGCCTATGCTGTGGATATGTATGGATATGGCGAATCTGAGCCACCTGCAGCATATGAGCAGCCACCTGAGGAAAATAAACCAATAGCAAGGTTAAGCAGGGAAGCGGATGATCTGATCGATACCTTGAATTTTATACGAAAGAAGGAAGGGTTCGATCGCGTTCACTGCATTGGCCACAGCCTCGGTACTTGGAGGGTTCGTGCATTGTATAACAAGTATGACCCTCAGTTCGCAACAGTTACTCTTTATGCGGGATCATATCAGGACATCGATATGGAAGGCGATCCAGAGGATCCTGCCTACGGCACTGAAACCCGCGAAGAATTCTTAGAGGATTGGAATGCGGCAATCCCTAAAGGAGAAGACCGTGATCAATGGATTGGCGGTGATCAATTCACAGCTGACGAAGTACAAGAAACGATCTGGAAGACCCTCTTTGATAGCAATCAAGCGGCGGATGACGATCCACAGACAATATTCACGCCATCCATCTATATGGATGAGGACCGGCACCCCAAACAGATTATTGATCCCACGCTAGTTATTCGAGGCTCAAATGACACACTCATAACTCGTGAGGGTGCGCTAAATCTGTACGACGCTGTTGGAGCGACGAACCATCAAAAACAATATACAGAGATCGCTGGTGGCACACATGCTCTTTTAAATGAGGCAAAGCGCCGACAGTTGTTCGATACTACTTATCACTTTCAGACAATGTATTAATACGACTGTAGTTTCAGGGTGAATTGATTTACTACTGTTTGTGTCAACAAAGAACTGCGCGACGGGACTGGAGCACACTTGGCAGCAGGCAGTAGACGACAAAGTACGGGGACAACCATTATCAGGTTTACCAAGTTGAACATAGTCTTTACTGGGAAGCAAGTACGGTCAGTATCTGAGACAACAAACCCGGGTTCATAAGCACTTTTGTACAGTTATCTCACTAAAAATAGAACTACCAGCAGTAATTGTTCGAAAAGAGCGTGATTATGCCGTTCCAAAAGCACGAATTGAGGACAAGGACCGCGTCGCGGTCCTCAAAGACGCTCTATCAACCGGACAATCGATCGTTGAAATAGCACTGGTAATTGAGGAAAGCGGTGGTTCCATTGAACGCTTCATTTCAGTTGTGGATCGTAACGGGACTCTTGTTGAAACTGCTCATAACGTTGGCTTTGAGCTAGAGGCCTAAGATCGAACACAGAGCGCTTTTGGATCGCTTTATTTTCTTTTTGGCTACTCTATTGCGCACCGAGTAATTGTCTGAACTAGGACATCAACACCGATCTGAAGCGCGGTTTCATCAATATCAAAATAGGCGGTATGATGACCCGCAGTATTGCTTGCTCCAATACCAACGTATGTGCATTTTCCACCTAACTCCTGAACACGGTTAATGAGAAACGATGCGTCTTCACTTGCACCGATTGTTTCCTGTTCAACGATCTCATCGACGTTGTCTATGGTCGAGGCTGCTTTAGTTACAATGTCAATAGCACTTTGATCGCTGACGAACGTTGTCGATTTTCCGTAGAGCTCGGTTTCAAGGTTAACATTATGCATTGCAGCCGAGTGGATGAGAATACGTTCTGCGGCGTCAAGCATAGATTCATTAAGAGCAGCAGTTTCTCCGCGGACTTCAACGCGCATTTCTGTTCGTTCTGCGATGACATTCTGCGCATTTAATGATGTGAGTTTACCAACATTAATTCGGGTCGCTCCATCGCTGTGTCTAGGAATTGCGTAGAGGTTCTGTATCGCTGTAGCTGCGGCTTGTAGCGCGTTCTTTCCTTTTTCTGGTGCTTTCCCTGCATGTGCAGGTTCTCCACTGAACTCGACATCAAGCTTGGCATTCGAGAGCGGCCGATCGTAACCGGCGATTATTTTCCCAGTTTCGTTGCCCAGCCCAAGATGAAGCGCGAAAAAGTAGTCGATATTTTCGAGATGCGGTGTCCTACTCATTGGAAGACCGCCTCGACCCCCTTCCTCCGCAGGCTGGAAAAACAGCTTCAAAGTCCCATTGAACTCAGCTTCGTCGTCGTTTTCGAGAGTGCGTGCAATCCCAATACCGATCGCTGTATGTCCATCATGTCCACACGCATGCATTTTGTCAGGGTATCGGCTTGCAAACCCCTCTTGTGCCGGTCGGTGGGTGTTATCGCCTGCCTCCGTTCGATCTAGAGCATCCATATCAACTCGAACCCCGACAGTTGGACCAGTACCGTCGCCAAACCGCTTTTCGCCAATGAGACCGGTAACACCATTCATCCGATCGAGATACTCTTCTGGTGCATCGGCCTCTTGTGCTCGCCGGAGCGCACCTGCAAGTTCATCATCGCTCGGAACTCCGAGTCGTTCATCAACAGCGATGGCGTCAGAGCCCAGATACAGTTTATACCCCAACCGATCAAGTTCTGCGGCCACCAATGCAGTCGTTCGGAATTCCGTCCAACCGGTTTCTGGATAGGCGTGGAGATCACGCCGAATCTCCACGATATTGGCGTTGTGAATAGTAGTCACAAACAAAGAATAGCCAACAGTACTACATAGTATATTGGTTTCTAGTATTTGATCTGATACTCTGGCTCAGTGTCCGACCGTCGCGGTCCGGTCAGACTTGTTGTTCACACCAACAGCAAACACGAGTTCGAGAATTATATTGTAGATCTGCACTCGGTCGCTGACTGGACGCCTCAGCAACCGGCTGCAGAACGTTGCTCACAGGCAGTACTTGAACAGTGGTTTAGTTCTCGACTTCGGCGACCCCGTCGATCTTCATCCCTTCGAGCTTGTCGATCGTCTCGTTGAGCTTACCGTCGAGTTCGTCGACGAACTCCTCGGTGCGCTCAGTGGTGATCGCGCCCTGGCTCGAGGGCTCGATCAGGTTCTCCTCCTCGAGGACACGGAGGGAGTAGCGGACCTTGTGGTGGGGATACCCGGTCTCGTTCGACATCTTCACGATGCCAATCGGTTCGTTCTCGATGACCATCTTCAATACTTGGAGGTGTCGTTCCAGCATGTCTACTTCCTTTTCAAGCCGGTCTATCATGATGCTTGTTAACTTACCAGTATTACGTTTAAAGGTTGCTATTTGTAAATTCTATAGCTGTTTAATTCTGTAGTTTGGTTCTGTTAGAACTCTTCTCGGTTGACATTCGGTAGGACTGCTCTGCTGTTCGTTCTCAACGGAGGCGGTGGGAACGTGCCGCTAGCGGAAATCGCATGACGGCAAGAGGATTTCAATAAGACCGTATTTTTGAAGAGTCAGACATTCACGCGCCCCAAAGGGGCGGATTCGGAACACTCAGAAAGAGTATTGGTGTAGCAGTATACAGTTTATAAAATGGGCGATGAGAAGTAGACACGCTATGGTTAGTGATATCGCCAGATTAAGCGAATTCCTATTCTACTTTTGATTAGGCCAGAAGTCACAAGTAGAGTTACCATCCCCCACGCCCTCTATCAATCCAGCACCATGCCAGACCCCAGACCCAGGGTTCAACCACCTCTTCTGGCTCTCCCTCGCTCCACGACGGGCTCATACAGTTCCTCAAAGCAAAATCGAAAGGCGATGAGTCGGGCAACTACCGACGCAACGCTAATCGAGTTATTAGCAGCTGGATCGACTGGCTCGATCAGCGAGATATCGAGAGTTTCGAGCAGCTCGACGAAACCATTCTCGCCCACTACGCTGAGTATCTCCGACGGCGTGTCGCTGCGAAGGAAGCAGAGACCACTGACGGCGGTATTGCGCGCTCAACTGCCTGGACCTACTACAATACGATCTCTGTATTCCTCGGGTGGGCATCGAAATGGGGCTACATCCGGGAAATTACGCCCGAGCAGGTCTCGCCCAGGAGTCGATGCCTGACCGGTCCACGACACAGCAAATCGAACAGCAGTTCTGGACACCGAAGCAGCGAGAACAGATCCTCAACTACGTCAACAAACGCGCTCACGACGCTATTGACGAGAAGAGATTCGACGCCGAGATAGAGGCACGCGATCGGGCCCTCGTTGCTGTACTGGCGTTTACGGGCGTTCGTGGCTCCGAGATCTTCCGTTCCGAACACGACAACCGTACCGGTCGTCAGGGACTCCGATGGCGTGACGTCGATCTCGACGAACAGACGATCTCCGTGCTCGGGAAGACTCAACAACGCCAGTCCGCTTGGTTACTCGAGCAAGCGATTCCTGCCCTCGAGCGCTATCAGACAATTAGTGACTCGGCATCCGACGAGTGGCCAGTGTTCCCTACGAAACACGCACCCTCGCTCTATCAGTGTGCACGGACGCACCTTCGTGAAGTAGAAGATAAAGACAAAGAAACAATCGAAGGGATTCTCGAAGAGCACACAATTGAGACGGTACTACGGGACTACCAGATTGCGATCACGACAACGGGCGCTCGAAGTATAATGAAACGCCTCTGTAAGGCGACAGATATCGACGTTCTCACGCCACCAGAGGGACCAGGCTACCTACAACTTCACGGAGCTCGTCGCGGAATTGGCGATACGTTCTATCGAATGGATCGTGGAACGGCGCAGGACTTGCTCCGGCACCAGAGCCTTGAAACCACGAAAGGCACTATTCGCATATCGACGCAACTGAGGGGGCTAAACGCGCAAGCGAAATGCTTGATCAATCTGAAGGTAGTTGACGAAAGTTTGAGAGCGGAATTGAATTCCAGTACTGCACTACCTGCGTTAGAAGGTTTGACACCCACTCCATGAGTTCCGCTGTTAGCGAAAGAACGACTGCACCACCTCCATGGGAGGAGGTGGTTTGCCATCCAGTGAAGAACGGCCTACGGATATGGTTTTTAGTGCACACATTTAAATCTATGCTAGAATTCCAGATGTGTTCTAGTGGAAATATTCTCTACAGCGGTTCCCGCATCTAGTCTAACAGCGGAAGTAGTGGGGGGAGGGGACACTAGCGATCGCCCTACTAACAGCGGAAGTAGTGGTGTTAGGCGTCTGCATCAAGTTCTAAGAGCTCTTTCAGACCGGATTTCACACTGGAGACGGGTTGATCCAGTTCGTGTTTTTTGTACTTTCCTCCTCCCTTTCCGCGATTGATCTGGGTTGAGGAAATGATCCCAAGTGTTTCGAGTTCAGCAAGGTATTCACGAATTGCTCGGTCGGAGATTGGCTCACTTCCTTCATGTTCGCATAATGTCTCGTACGGCTGCCTGATTTCTCGTGTTCGTACGGGTGAGTCGCCTTGTTCTTCGAGGATAGTGAGCGCCCATAGCACGAGTTGCCCATGCTGGGAATAATTATCAATTCCTTTGACTATCTGATCGGTTTGAAGCCGTTCCCGAGCTTGGCGGACATGGGATTCTATTACGTGATCAGCGTTGGTTTCTCGAGCGATGTCTCCGCTTTCAAGCAGCAGGTCCAATGCTTGGCGAGCGTCACCCGAGTCCTTTGCGCCGAACGCGGCGCAGAGATCGATCACGCCGTCCTCTAGAACGTTTTGTTGGAAGGCGACGGCTTCACGTTGTCGTAAGACTTCACAGAGTTCTGTGGCGTCGTAGGCGCTGAACGAGACTTCCTTCTCACAGAGGCTGGAGCGCACTTTCGAGTTCAGCTGTTTTCTGAAGTTCAGGTCATTCGAAATCCCGATAACGCCGAGTTTTGCGTTTGTTATATCACCGTTCGACCGAGCGCGTGGTAATTTATACAGAAGGCTGTCATCTTTGATATGGTCTACCTCGTCAAGGACAATGAGAACGGTGCCGCCGAGCTGGTCAAGCTCGTCGAACAGGAATTGATAGACGGATGCTTGGGGATAGCCTGTATTGGAGATCTGGTTTGCTGGGTCGCGGAGTTTGTTGACGATCGCGACCGCGGTTTGGTAGCTGGTGTTGAGGCCGTCGCAGTTGATTTCAATAGTATGAAGATTTAGCCCATCGATGTTTGTGGCATCACGTTCGAGTCGTTCCAGGAGGAAGCGAGTAGCTGCGGTTTTACCGACACCGCTTTTTCCGTAAATGAAGACGTTAGATGGGGTTTCACCTTCGATGACAGGCTGGAGTGCAGCGTGATATTGAGTGAGTTCCTCATCGCGACCGACCAGCTCATCGGGCGTCCATTCTTCGAGCAGAGCTTCCCGTTCTTTGAAGATGCTTCCAGTTGGTTTGAAGCTAAATGTGGGCATTGTGCATGGTATCTCATCGATTCTATGTTAACCTTTGGTTCCGCTGCTTCCGCTGCCCTCGATTACTTATATACTTTAACTCCACTACTTCCGCTGTTAGCGGAGAAGAGTCACTAATAGAGCCTTGAACGAGTCTGGAATACTGAAGGGCAGCCAAGGTCTATCGAGTGAGGAGTAGTTGGAACGATCTCTACTAAGCTTATTGTTGACAGTTATTACTAGAATGATCAAGTACGTGCTGACTGGCGTGCTATGATCCCACTTCTATTCTGTATTAGCGGAATATCCCATCTCTATCAGCTCATTAAGAACATCATCCCGATTCCGCAGTGCAGCACGGTATACTGCTTCACGAATATCGAATTTGGGTACGTCACGTCCTAAGGCGGTTTCAACTTCTGTAAGAAGTTGCCGCTCGCCCTCAATCACGTCGTTATGCACGAAGAACGTTAGCCGCTCGTCGCGTTCAAACTGTACTGACTTATCCTGTATCGCTCGTCGAACGATGTATGGCTGCTGTTGACTTGTTGTTCCTCCTTCTCTGGGCTCACTTCTGGAGCGATTCTCGGGTGTTGTGTTCGAGCTCTCGTCGGGCTGTTGTTGCCCTTCATTGGCTGTCGATTCGACTTCAGTAGTCTCTGTGCCGCTCTCACTCTCCTCAGCTATGTCCTCTCCCCACAAGTCATCGCCGGAGCCTGATTTTAGGCCCGTCATGCTTGGACCCCCTTGGTTTCACGCTCGTGGTCAAGACTTCCTGGCTCCGGCGGATTTGGTGCCTCAATGTCTCCTTGTGCTTCGAGATGACGAGCGAGTTGGTCGAACTGGGCTAGTGTTTCGAGTTCGTAGTCACGATGGCGACTGCGGTGCTTATCGATGTACGTGAACGCACTACATTTCTTGCGCCAGCATCCCTCTAGTAGAGATGTTCGATCGCGGAAAATCACAGGCACCTCAAAGCCCTGTGCTTGTATTTCCTCGATAATCGTATCTTGATCACGCGTCCCTTTCACTCGGTTCGGGACCGCAGCGAGGACACCAATATTGATCTCTAACTGCTCTTCGAGGTTTGTGACTAAGTCGTCTAAGCCACTAACCGACGCTTGACCTTTTCCAGATGGCTCAAGCGGGAGAACTAGATTCCGGGTGGCGTCTAATGCGTTGTAGAGCTGTGGACCCGAGCTTGCTGGTGGATCAACGATCAAGACGTCATAGTGTTGGTGAATGTTTGCTTCTCGAAGGACACGTTGTAGCTGTGTCCACATTGGGAATGACTCTCCGAAGTCACTTCGTGCCTCTTGCTCTTTGCGGAGTGCTTCACCGAGATCCTCGAGTCGGTTGTGTTCTGGAATAATATCGACTCCGTGTTCGACTGTGCGTATGAGAGCCTGAAACTCCCCTTTCCCACGATTGACGAGATGATGTACGAGTGTATCGGCCTCGCTATCGGCTCGGTCTTGATCCACATCGAACAGATAGCTCAAATCACCATCTTGTGGATCTAGTGGAATCACGAGAACGTCCAACCCTGCCCGTGCATGTGCGACAGCTAGGTTCGCGCTAAGTGTTGTTTTCCCTACGCCTCCAGCCTCACTGTATATCGCATACGAGAGCATTGAGCGATTTCTTGGTCGCTTGAATCATAAGCTTTCGTCAGACAATGTAAATCAATCCTTCATGTGTTGGCTACATTTGTAATATCTATTTGAAACAAGTATTTGTAACAAACATTTGCAATATCGGCCTTCGATAACTGGAGATACCATATACTCTCTAGGACAGAATCGATGGTTAGACGCAAGAACGAACGATTTTGGCTCTTAGTTCGATTGCATTGACTGTTTGAAACACCCATTTGAAACAAGCACTTGTACCAAAGACTTGTACCAAGTGGCACTCACCTCGTCCCTAATCAGCTCTAAGATGGTCATTGAGTGCTTATAGACCACCTTGCAACAGCATCGAATTTTTGCTTGCTGGTGTACACTATCTAACCGCCAATTATATTCACTACCCATCAACTATTTGGTGATAGCTCTCGTACTACGGTACAATGGCTTGGAGCGACCAACCTGCTGCTGATCGTGTACACTGGATCGCTGAGTCACTAAGCGAACCCCAGACTGCACATTGGGTCGCTGACCAAGCAGAAGTCTCACCAGCAACCGCTCGGAAGTACCTCGAAAAACTTGCTGATGAGCGTCGATTACGGCGACTTGAGAACGGGGAACGGACTCTCTACTCACCGGATTCCTGTTACACAATACCTTGATGAGGGGCGAGAGGTCTATGAGACACACTCCGTTGATGAGTTAGCTCAATCTCTCGACGAAATCCGGACGCAGATAGAGACCTGGCAAGCGGAATACGAGGTTTCAACACCGAACGCACTCCGTGCGACGATCGCTACCGTCGATCAAACAGAAGCCGAACAGCGCCGTGACATCGCAATCGAATGGGATCATATCGAAATACGTCTCACTATCATTGAAGACGCGCTGAGACTCTATGATCGCTTTCCTGACGACCAGCAACTAGTAGCATAGATCTGCTCTATGCCGCCACATCCTAACTATCATGGGAACGTCTATTCCCCTCTCAAGGATGTTCTCCAACGACTACCTCAGATCGACAGTGACCACGTTCACTACCGCCGTTCAACTGCTGATAAGCGCTATCTTGAGGCCCTGGTTCATCCCGAACGCCTTAATCCGCCGGCCGGCCCCGATGTATCAACAATCACCGTCAAATGGACGCAACAGCCGTCTCCGGAAGAGTTTCGAATCGACTACGCTGATCCAAACGTCCAGTTTCATTGCGGCTGGCATCAGGATGGGGACCATCCTGAATACGGCAACATCCATTTCCAGTATGACCGTCCCGGTCTTGACGATCCGGTCTACCAAGCAACCTCTATTGATGCTGTCACGCCGCCTCGAATCTTATGGGAGATACTCGATCAACTCTTTACTGAAATCATTCCGTCGATCGCAGCACCACTGTACGATTGAACCTCAGTAGTCCAAACGAGCAAAATTCCCATTCACCTCTACAGTGAAGTACTCGCCAGTATCTAAGTCCTCCAGAATAGTGATGTCAGCTACTACTGGTAGTATTCTCTGTATTGTATAACTTGCCTGTCCCTTGTGCAACGTGTTCATGCATTGAGGTTTACAGATTGCAATGTCACATCTGAAGTTAGAGAAACGGCTCCTCCCAGAAATGCACGGTTCACTCTGAGGAGATCGCTCTTTGTAACCTGGAAACCTCAAGCAAAGACGCCTCTATGTTGCACAAGGTTAGATGGCCTCACTGACCACAATCTCCCTTCCGAAACGCCGTTTGTTGCACAAGGCGCGACAGATATCTCACACGGACCATGATGTTGATAATCTGGGGCATACGATATTTATAAGGGGCGTTCACGACTGGGTCACAAGGCCCCCTCTCCACTCACCGGTCGTGACTCCCTTCTCATCCTTAAGCGTGGCTGCTTACCGTTCCACTGAACTAGCGGTTTAGTGCGACCGCTGAAGGCCCATTGGGTGCTGGTATGGCTGTTGGACTCCGTTCCCGGTCGTCTGGGGGTTGGTATTGCAGAGAGAGGGCTCTAGTGGTCAACCAATGCATCAGAGGGTTGATTGTCCCGGATTAGCGACGCCTTGTGAGATCGCGGGTTCGCGCCGACCGGTGGGGACGTGCCCTCCAGTACAATTCTGCCACGAGAGTTATTTTCTAGCGCTGCATAGCTCCCATCTACATGAGAACGGTATCCGCATCGCGGCGGATTGCTATTCTACGTGGTATTCTCGTTGGCGTCCTTGCTACTGGATCGCTCATCTATATCGGCGATCCGGCACTCATAGAGACGGTTCTGCCATCCAGACTGTCTACCATCCTTGCTCTTGTCGGCTCACCGACCAAGCTATCCTCAATCCAGCTACCAGAACTATTCCACTCACGGCGAATAGGAACGGTCGGGCTGTCCTCGTCGGTTATCGCCTGGATTCCCAGCGCACGTGAGATGGTACAAACAGAGCACGAACGCATACTCGCTGAGCGAGATGCGTTCAAGCAGTTTCGGGAGTGTGTTGCGGATCTTGACCCTTCATCTACAGTCTCAAAGACTCCCCCTCCCAGCCAAGAATTCTCCCCTTCGATCGATCGACACTCTGCGTCATCGACAGTTGAAGGGCTGGACGATATTCAGCAGGCCTACCGAGACACGGTCATGAACACCCCTCATTACGATGAGGAGTATGGTGACCCACTCGTACAGGATATGACAATCGAGTTTGGTGAGGATCTCACGGCTGCGATCATGACAAACGCGCAGCTTACTTCGTCTCTACAACACGTCGTAGTGCAGGCGGCGACAGCAGCAAGTGCACGCCGGACTGCATTCAGCACCCGGCTGGATGAAGAAGAGGCGACACTGGAAGACGCATACCAGACGCTTGCAACCATTGGTGAGCAGTATGAACAGATCACTGACCAACCGCGCCATCAGCAATCAGTCGACGACCTCTGGGAAACACACCAACAGCTCACCAAGCGTATCTCTACGTGTGAACACCTCGTAGAGGAGCGACAAACACAGCGAACGGACGGGCATACATCCCTCCCTCGTACTGACGAGGTCGGTGATCTGCAAGAGTATTTGTATCGATCATTGGACGTTACGTATCCAATCTTGGCAGATGGAACGACAGTGCTTGAGCGCTGTCTAACGGCGCGTCGTCGAGTTGAAGAGGAGCTCGCGCTCCGCTTGTAACTGGATGGTATCTCACTCGACGGCTTCGATTTCTGCAATCTCGCTCGCGTAGTGAAGGAAGGTATCGACCGAGCCAACAGTGACGCGAACCTCAACAGTAACCATCTCGATCCCCACAAGCGAGAGGCGAGCCCGAAGATCAACGACAATCCCCTTGTCGAGGATGCGGTCGAGTACTTCCGCCAGGCTTGACGTACTCGGTCGAGCGGATCCCATTCTACCGTGTAAATTGGTATCGTTACTCGCAATTTCTTAGCAGTTACCACATCTGTATCGATATAATGCGGTAGTGCAGTGAAACAGTGGAATCAATGCAAACAGTCGTGAGAAGTCTGTGACGCTACTGCCGATACTAAGAATAGGCTGTGAGCAGATAGAAGGCGGGTGGTTGGCTCTCGGTGGTCTCCAAATCGTTGTGGTACTGCTCATGTCGAAATCAGCCGCCGAGAAGAGGACATGTGGCACCGTGTGTAACAAGCAAGCCTTACTCCAGATGAGGTTGCATACGGCACGACAAGCACCTCACAAACACACGGTGTTGATCAACAAGGGCGTGCGCTACCCATCTGAGGCGTCCGCGAGTACGTTATGAATCTCCCCTCTTACTAAGAATTTCTAGAGAGTTGCAACAGCCAATCCGTGAACGCATCACTCTGTGGATCTACCTGCTCTTCCCCAACAAACGGGACGAATAAATCACCAGCCATGAGCAACGAAAAATCCAGATCTTGTGTTCGAGGACTGAGGAGATACGTCGTATGGCCATTCTGGACGGCTGGCTCGCGTTCGATCATCTCCTTCTCTTCGAGTGCAGTGGCGATCCGGGTCCCAGTGCGGCTACTCACATCCAACTCTTTCCACAACTCGCTTTGATAGAGGCCCTTGGTTTCCCGAACGAGATCGAGCGCCTGTTGCTGACGCGGTGTGAGATCGCCCTCAGTCTCCACTGTGTCCGTTTGCGGTGGGTTCGGATCAGCGCTGGTGACAGCAGTCTCCTCATCTGCAGAGGGCGTGAGAAGATACGTAGTACGCCCGTTGTGAGTGGATTGTGTGCGCTCGATGAGTCCATACTCTGCCAGCGATCGGGCGAGGCGGCTCCCTTTTCGGCTACTGACATCCAAGCGTTTCCA
>NZ_JAZDDH010000003.1 GCF_037081715.1 Halalkalicoccus sp. CG83 | reverse complement strand
CAGATGGCGATTTCACCCATCACTGCCCAGTTCAGTTCCTCGCCCGCGAGGCCGAGTCCCGCGATCGCGCCGACGGCCGTCATCGATGTCGAGGCGGGGACGCCGAAGAAGTTCCCGACAAACAGCGCCAGCCCGATGAAAAAGAGGACCCCGATGCTGGCTTCCAGCGTGAAGACGCCGGGATCGTGGACCAGTTCGGTCCCGAGTGTGTCGACAACCCGACGGCCGATCGTCCACGCGCCGACGAAGAAGAAGACGGTCATCAGGGCGGCTGCCCACGACTTCGAGATGGCGTCGGCGCCGACTGCTGGGCCGAACGCCGGCCCCGTCGTCGCGCCGCCGACGTTGTACCCGACGAAGATAGCGACGAGGACGCCTACAAGAAGCAACACGGTAACCATAACAATAGATTCGCATACGTATCATGTGGATAGATCCATAGGTGTTGTGCCGTCCTTCGTCGAAGCATTACCTGTGCCGTACGCTACGGATTGACAGTGAATGCTGCCCAGTTGCAACTCGTGACACGCTCGGGTATCCTGAGGAGGCAGAATCACCTGTCTGACCGGCCTTGTCCGTCGCCCTTGGCTGTCTCTTCGATCATCTCCTCGATCTCGTCTTCGCGCGGGCGACGCTCGACACGCTGATTGACGGTCTCGACCTGGTCTTGAAGTGTACCGATCTGCTCCGTTACGGTCTCCTCAACCGTCCTTTCGACTGTTTCTCCGACAGCTTCTTCGACTGCTGTGGTCATCCAGTCCGGATCGAAGCGCGCCATCTTCCAGGTGACGTGAACCGCGTAGGAAATTAGCACTCCGAATCCGAAGGCGAGACCGATTTCGGTCCCTATCAAGATAATCGACAAGATGGAGACAAAGATCAACACCCCATACGTGAGATCGACAATGGCGTCAACGTGACGTGGATTCATGGATGGGAGACCTCCCTGGAAACAGGTGCTGGCGATTCCGGGTTTGAACACGGGGGATCTGGCTCCACTTGTGTCTCCTAAGTGGGTTCGTGTGTGACAGCATATTGTTGATTGTTTTCAAGGAGGCTGAGGAGAAATCCTTTGGGTTAGATGAAGTGCTGGACTGGTCCTGACACCCTCAGATCGGCTTCAGCGGTATGGGTTTTCGCTGGTCGCCAGCCAATTCTCAAGTGGACAGCTGGTCGGCGGTGGCGACGTGGAAGATGGTTAATAATTCCAGAGCCGCGTTTCCCGCGCCCAGCTGCCACTTCTACATTTGTCACCCAGTAGGATGCTGAACGCGGGCGACCTCTTCAATCCAGGGACCGTTATAAAGTACGTCTCGATGTGGATTATTGGACCGTCAATGTCGACCGGCCTCGCCTACGGGTTCTTCGTCGTCTTTCCGTTCGTCTGACGACCCCACTGTGTTTATTCGCCTTGTCAGTGTAAAGTACAGATGATTTCACGCATTCTCGTACCAATGGACGGTTCGGAGATGAGCGAACGAGCGCTTGAGTATGCTCTTGAGGTCCATCCGAACACTGAGATAACCGTCCTGCACGTCGTTGGTGAGCCGTCACCGATGTAGGGGAAGGCAACAGGCGTCGCACTCGCCGACAATATCGAAGAAGCAGCAGAGGAACTCGCACAGTCGGTGTTCGACCGTGCGCGCGAACTCACTGCAGACGCTGATAGTGACGTGGAACTCGATACAGAAGTCGCAGTAGGCCACCCCGTTCGTGCGATCCTCAGCCGTGCCGATAACTACGATACAGTCGTCATCGGTAGTCACGGCGGAACCGTCGCGGACCGCCTGTTCGTTGGGAACGTCGCTGAGAAAGGTCTTTTGTCGATCGCCGGTTCCAGTGACAGTCGTTCGACGAGACAAACTGGGCCGGTGGAAGCTGAAGTGATCCGTCTATCGACACCTGCTAAATACGCGCCCTGTATTCAGCACACGACTCCCATCAGTCATCGAGAATTTCGACACGGTTGATTGTACTGCTACCTCGATGATCCGAAGCCATCTACGAGTATGCTATTTCTTCAGACGAGTGCCTGCGTTAAAATGCCTTGTAGACCATGCAAGGGCATGCCAATTCCTTCTTATTGTGGAGATATAACACATCACATGGCGAAGCGGGTGTTAGTCGCGATCGATGACTCGGGACCAGCTATCGCTGCACTGGAGTACGCTCTGTCCCGGTTCAGCACCGCAGACATCACTGTTCTCCATATCCTTGACATAGTCGACGCGGATAATATGCGTCAGCGAGTACTCGCTACCGACTGTGACGAGCAGCGTGATGCGGCCGAACACACCGCTGAGACCGTCTTGAGAACCGCACGGACCTATGCTGAGACATCTGGGATCGAGATTACGACAGCGACTGCTTCTGGGAAACCTGCACGTCAGATTCTTGCATATGCTGAAGAGAACGATATCGAGAGGATCGTGATGGGAACCCACGGTCGTTCTGGACTGGCTCGCCTGCTCCTCGGCAGTCTTTCCGATCTCGTCTCCGGACAATCATCAGTCCCGGTGACGAGTGTCCCCGAACCAATTACTACCGAACCAGGAAGTTCTCTCAGAGAGAACCACACGCAGGACCACGGAGAATCGAATACAACGATGAGGGAGGAGCCCCCACCGACGTTTTGGTGGTGTCCCGACTGTGCTGTCACCCTCCACACTCGATTAGAGTTCTGTCCTGGGTGTTTGGAAGTCCTCCTCCCGGCTGGAACGTCCAACTGATCTGTCAGTGGCTCTGTTGAACTCCATTTTCGAACAGGTTACATGTAGTTCCTATTCACTGCTCTCTGGCTCGTCGTCTTAGAGTACATCCAGCGGATTTCGGACCATCACACGGTCACTGACGCCTTCTTTTAGGGAGATGTCTTGGATCGTTGTGCGAAGTTTCCGATCGGCCGTAGCAACGTAGACGGTCTCGGTCTGTGCGAGTTCACAGACGATCGCCGGAATGTACTGGTCAGCTTTGACATCGTGTTCAGGCAGATTCTCGTCAGCAATCCGGCGCCGTGCTTCGTCTACCACAGCACTATACTGCTCGAAGTTCGGTGTGCGAATGATCAGATATCCCTCATCAACCAGTGCTTGAATGGTTTGCGCAGAAGCGCGGTGGTTCTCAGGTGCAGTCGATGAATCAAGCACATCGTCTACAAGTTCGTGTTTGACAGATTGTGGAAGAACCAGTGTCCGTCCCTGGTCGACCGCGCGTTCGACGCGACCACGCACACTCTGCCCATACATGATAATGGCGTTCGTATCAAGGAGGATCGTACTCATCCGTCAAGCAACTCGAGTTCTGCAGCAACCCGGAGAAAGTCAGCGTGCTCCATCCCAATGGTGGCACTGGCTTCACGATACGTGAGTTCGGCTGCGTCAACTTCTTCCCACACATCGAGAACCTCCTCAATAATGTCCTCACCGTATCGCTCGATCGCATAGTCGATTGTCTCGGATTCGGATTGAACGGCATCTGCGATCGTTCCCAATGAGAGATGGAGATCGAACTCGACAGCAGTGTATGTTGCTGGCTTGCCTTGTTCTCGGGAGAGTAAACCAGCCATTTGGAGTTCGCGACAGTATTGGTGGGCTGTTGTATGCGGAAGCCCAAGATCGTCTTTGAGATCGGTGACTGCAAATTCACCGTGACCAGCAGCGTAGCTCAGGATTTCGAGCTTGCGGTCATTCGCTAATTGCTCGAAGACGTCTTGTAATCGTTTTCGGGAGACTGATGATTCGTTGATGACGCTCATGTGAATATATTGTATATACGTAGAATCTGAATATGCATAATGGTTTCCATGGATAGCTGGTGTCTGGAGTAGGTTGCTCTACGAATAGTTCAGTTCAAGCGAGTTAGAACACGCCGAGGACGAAGCCGATTCCCATGATGATGAGGACAGTGGCGGACAACGCTGGGAGGTACGGTGTGTACTGCTCGACCGTCTCCTCGGAATGCTCGTACCCCGCGATCAATAGCATTGTCAGTCCGATGATACCGACGATGACAGTGATAGCATACGCGCTCATCAGTTCAAGGCAGTAGTTCGACCCAGCACACAGCGCGATAATCTCGAACTCCTCTTCGTGCGCGAATCCAAGGAGGAACGCGAACCATGCGATTCCGAGGAGGCCACGGTCGGCGGCATCATCGGGCTCTTCGTGTGAGTGTGAGCGCCCACCGACGAACGGGATAACCCCTTTCAGACGGGAAATGAGTCCCCCGTCGTCGTGATCATGTGAGTGTCCGTGGTCGTGACTATGATGATTGTCGGAATCGTGTCCATGGTCGTGGCCGTTACTGTGAGTACCGTGTGAATGGCCGTGTCGGTACTCGCGGATTCCAAGTGCGATGAGCAGGACACCAGCGACCACGCTGACTGGCCCTCCGAGGAACACGTTCCAGACGAGGTGAATCGGCTCGTTGATCTGTGTGAGGTTGAAGTACTCCTTTGCGTAGAAGAACACCCCTACCATCGCAATACTGCTGACGAGATGGCCGATGCCGATGATGAGACTCGCCGCGAACCCGTACACCCACTTGTTGGTTTGATCGAGAGCGTACGAGGCGGCGACTGGCCAGCCATGGCCCGGTTCGATACCGTGAATGGCACCGAGTACGACCGCGCCTACAAGCGGACCAACCATTTCGTTTGGAAACATCGCCTCACTCAGTACTCAGCAAACGGCGACTTTAGGGGTTGTTAATACTGATTCGGGGAGTTCGTCATAACGAACCTCTTGTAGCTGCACGCGTCAGTCGAGATCAATGCGCACGAGTTTCAGTATTCCCGATGAGGTCGTGGAGGAGTTCGACCGGGTGTGGCAGGACGAAGGAATCGAAAATCGGTCACGGGCAGTGAGGGAAGCGATGTTGGAGTTCATCGAAACCCATTCTCGCCTCGAAGATACGACCGGCGAGATCATCGCGCTCGTCGGCTTCGATTATCGGCATCACGATGTTATCCAGGAGCTCCACAGCGCCCAACACGAGTATCAGGACGTCATTCTCAATACGAGCCACACCCATCAGGGTGAATGGTGCCTCGAATCGCTGTTCTGCCGAGGGGCCGCCGAGCGGGTCCGTGAGCTGACGTACCGTCTGCGTGATTTCGACGGCGTACGTCGGGTGAAGGTGATGGTGATTCGGGACAGCGTCGAATGAGCTGCCTTCTTCGTCGAAGTGGCTCGATCGCGCACTCGTTTTCGCTCCTACTGATCGAGCGACGACCGATAGAGCAGCTACCGGAAGAAGAATTGACTGAACGACCCGCAATAGAAACCCTGAAACCCAAGAACTCGGCCCAGACCTACCACCAGAATCAGTCTTTGCCGGAGTCCTGTAGAGCAATCCGGGTAGATCTTAGTTAGACAGAGCCTTGTGCAATATGGTCTTTCACGGAAGATGACTGTTGCACAAGGCGGACCGCTCGATAACCAAACCCACCGAACTGCTCGCTCCTTGACTAGACACTTTCTGTCAATGAGGTGTGAAATTTTGGGAATAGAACGACGTTCTGATCCGTTCTAAACGCCGGCACCAATCCCGTTGATTCGATACGTATAATCCGTATGATGTCCTCTAAAGCCGGTCTCGAATACAGAAGCACTACACGTCAGGGTCGATGTCGTTCCAACGTAATGATGCAGAAGTCTGACAGAGATAATCGTAGTATTAACCGCAGAAGTTATTTGAGTGCGATCGCGGGGGTCGCCGCGGCGCCGGTAGTCGGCTCGGCCGTCGGTGCGGCTGACGTCGACGAGGAAGCGGAGCTCGAAAACGAGATCGAGAGTGGGGGGACGGTCAATCTCGACTCCGATACCGTCTACGAGGTAGACGACACGATACGGGTCACCGGTCTCGACGATCTCACGCTGGACGGCAACGGCGCGACGGTCAAGATCGGCCCGACAACCGGCTACGTGTTCAAACTGGGTATCTCGGAGGACCCGATCGACGACCTCACCGTCAAGAACTTCAACATCGATCTCAGCACCGACGGCGCGGGCGGTCGCGTCTTCGAGTGCCATGCGGCCGACAACCTCGAAGTGAGCGACATCACCGTTGAAGGCGAGCACGATACCGCCGGCAAGGGCCCGATGCTGGTGGGTCTCCACACGAGCGATGGCAGCGGTACCGTCTCGAACGTCAACCTGCCCGACGGCGGCGAAAACTCGAGCAGTGGCTACGGCGGCACGGGGATGTTCGTCAGCGACAACCACACGGGAGAGGTCACGATCCGGGACTGTCACATCGGTCCGTTCCCCGACAACGGGCTCTACTGTTCGAACAGCGAGGGCGAAGTCCACGTCGAAGGCGGTCACTTCGAGAACTGCAACGTCGCTGGCGTCCGTCTGGACGGCGACAACTGTTCGCTTCAGGGAGCGACGTTCGAGTACGACGAGGACATCTCGGGCTTCGACGGCCAGCGTCCGGTTCGCTGTGACGGCGGCGACATCGAGATCGACGACATCCACGTCGACATGTCGATCAACCAGACCGAAGCCATCCGCGTGATGAGCGGCGCCGAGTCGGTCAGCATCGAGGACTGCTCGATGGATCTGCACGGCGACGTACGCGACGGCATCTCGGTCACGACCGGCGCCGGTTCGGTCACGACGAGCAACAACGACATCAGCGGCGAGCAGCGAGACGACGTCTACCACTACTAAACTGACGACTGAGATCGACGGTCGGACGCTTCCTTCGAGCAACTACTCGTAGCAGACCGTGAAAATGGAGCTCATATGACGGATGCAGAGACGCCACCAGAGGCTTCAATCGAGGAGCGGTTTCGCATCATTCACGACCACTCCGATCTCGTTGATCAGACCCTCGACGAGCTTGCTGGTGAATTCGAAACCGAACTCGAGGAACAGAACGACTCATACGTTATTGAGATCCCCAGTCGTGAACTCCACCAGGGAGATTTACAGCATGGTGAGACGTACAAAGTCGCACTGATCTCTACGTTGACAGCAAAGAACGAATTCGGCCAGCCATAGGCCGATCCGAAACCGCCGGTTCAGATGGGCGACGTCCGCGTGGTCGGAATTGAGGCGATCGGACAACAGGGAGATGGAATCGCCAAGGTTGAACGCGGCTACGTTATCATCGTTCCGAACACCGAGGTCGGCGACGAGGTCACGATTGACATCACGAACGTCTCTGAGAATTTCGCTCATGGGACAGTGACGTCGGCGAACCAAGCGGATACTAAATAACGCATCCATCACCCTGTCCTGGCAAGCAGTTGAATCTCTTCAGCATCGAGTTTAGCGAATACCGACATAACGACACAGACCTCGAGAGCTACCACTACTCAGCAATGTCGAGTTCCGTGACCGTTCTCGCGTAGTGGAGAAACGTCTCGACGGAACCACCAGTGAGACGAACCTCAACAGTGATGATTTCAATCCCCGCGACCGAAAGGCGAGCCCAAAGATCGACCACAACTCCCTTATTCAGAATCCGGTCAACCACTTCTACAAGGCTCGCCGTACTTGGTCTAGCTGCACTCATTGTACCATCCTGAGTGACACCATCACGTGCTATCTCTTAAACCATTATCAGAGTGTAACAAACTATAGTAAGTGCCCCTCCACCCGCTCTTGGCGACCATCCAGAGCCCGAGAAGACTACCGTACAATTACACTCACCTGTGGGCAGAACTAACTACCTTGTGCAACAGCTGCCCTTTTTGAGCTACTAGTGTTGCACAAAGTCCCAAAGTGCAAGCCAAGCGTCTGACTGAAAGCTATGGTTTCGGCTGTATTCAGTCGAAACGGAGACGAATGCCTCAAATCTCAGCACGGGTTTCAGAGGAGGGTACTGGGTAAATCGCTCATCGGACGGTTTGTTCGTGAGGACAGACAAACGCACACCAGTGGGCGAGATATTTCGGATCCATCGACGGGATGTAACTATCGGAATCAATACTCAGAACGGAATCTCCGGGACATCGAACGAGACCCCACCACCGTGAACCTCGTACCTAATATCGGTATTCCGTGGGACTTTAATTTGCATCCGATCTCGGGTGATAGATGTCCCACCAACCACCAATTTCTTGTAGTTAGATCCGTCGAGCGTTTGTTCTTGCCCGTTAGTGCCGAAGAAACCGAATCCATACCGAACCTTGATCTGTGCATCGGCCGGTTGTCGAAAGAAGGCTGTTCCGCTTGCATTCCAGAACCACTCAAGCGTCCGCCAGTCGCCTTTTTCAACATGTCGCGTCTTGAGCATCGATCTCACCGGCGCTGCTTACGGTGGTCGTGAACGTTGCCATGACGACCTTTGGCTCGGCCACTCGCTCCCTTACCCCGTCGCCGAGCCCCCGTCCGTTGACGGTCCCTCGACTCTCGATCGTCGCGCTCCTCATCGCGGTGACGAGTCCGCGACCGTCGATCGCTTTCGTCTCCGTCGTCACTCCGTGATCTGTGGTCACGAACCTTTGGCGATGGATGAAAGACTTCGTCTCGTAGGGCAGCAGCGATCCGGTCAGCGTACACTTGCTGCCCCTTCTTATCGGGGTGCATAGTACCCTCGAAGTCACCCTGCGTCTGGCACGATTCGGAAGAGGTAACGAAGTATCGCTCGCCGCCGCGACAGTATCCGTGTCCACAGAACCCGTCTACGACGCCGTCTACGTATGTCCAGTTGTGATTGTCCGCGGCCTGCTTCACTGCCTACGACCTCTTTACGGTGCCTCCATCTCGGGGTTATCTCTTCATGCGAATCCGCGCCTGCTCAAGTCAGGGGTACATGGTCTGTTTCGTCATCGGGTCAAGCTGCATGTTCTGCGAGGGTTGGTTTGAGAGCAGCGAAGAGTTCTTCGAACCGATCTATCGACATTGAGTCAGTCGTTACCCAGACACCACAGCGATCGTAAATGACGCGTGTAAGATAGCCATATTCGAACATCCGAACCGTCGCTTGATATTCACCGAGTTGCGTATTTCGATACATTTCATCTGCCTGGAATCCAACCCGTTCCAGTTCAGCGAATCCAACGAGATCAGCTGTCCGATCCAGATCAGACCGAAGGTAGACTTGCTCGACTGTGTCGTCGGTGAAATACGTGATACTTCGGAGTTCGTCTCCAACACCCGTCCGGCACACACTAATTAACTCATCCGTGAATGCTGACTCAAGTCCGTCGTCACTCATGGTAACATATGGCACTTCATCTAACGATATAGTCGTAGTGGTGGAAAGAACTCATGATCTATCTCCACACAGTCCTTCTCCAGCGATCCTATACTGCCGTCAGAGATATTGAGACATTCGAGCGCCCTCATGTCACGGACTCAAATTACCAACCCCCTCTGGAAAGCTTCAGTGAAGAATACGTGCCCTCTATTCAGCACGCCAGTTCTGTCAACCACCGAAGTGTGCTATTTCTTCAGATGAGCGCCTGATTCTACCGATGTGTTGGAATCGCCGTTCCGATCGGTGATTCAGGCGTCGCGCCACACGAAGTTTTGGATTGTAACGAGGTGACCTTCGTCCGCGGAGTGCTGAATGGAATATTCGGTTGGGTAGTACCCCGATTGCGGGACTTCCGCCGGAAGTGCGACAGGAGCCACTACCTCCCCATCGAGGTTCGCCATAAAGTCGCTAGTCACCATCGGTTCGGTAAAGATCGAGTCGCCCAGACCGTCGTCATCGACATCGTAGGAGCCCCAGATGAGCGTGTGCGTGAACTGTTCACCTCCCAGCTCCGGCGTTGTCGGATCGAGGAGGTGTTCACCCATCATCGGAACGACCTCGCGGGGCGCCCCGAGAGCTTCGGCGGTAACGTAGCCTTCAGGGATGCGCTCGTCAGGGATCTCGTATTCTGCGATGCCGCCCTCGATGCCAGCGATGGTCTCCTGCTCCTCCAGGTAGAAGTGGAGGTCGAAGTGTGGGAACTGCCACGGGGTCGGGGGATGGCCCTGCGGTCCCCAGTCAATACCGGCGTAGATGTACGGAACCCCTTCGAGCTCGGGGAGTTCGAGGTTGTAGCTCACGCCGCCCTCGGGATGTTGGTGGTCGCCCTCGGCTTCGTTCGACGTGATGAGGTCAAATGCTGCTTCGCTCATCCAGATGCCGAGATAGCGGGGGGTGCCGTTCCTACAGACCTGCGCAGTTGTCTGGAGATCGATCTCCCCATCGCCAGTCACGTCTCGGCCTTCCCCCTCCAGTGTCTCAAACCGCGAGTCGCCGGCCGCGGCGGCGGAGCCACTGAATACGGAACCAGCAACCACACCTGTGCCGAGCACTTTCAGCACTGTTCGACGGTTCACCCCAGTGGAATGCCTGTTGGTTGGTACCATAGCACTGAGAGTACGTCTCGACGAACGATAAATATATGTGAAAATACAAATAAGATGACACAAGGGCGTAGAAACGAAATTACTGTTGCCTTCTGCTGCATTGCGCCGCTGATTTCCTGTCCACGGTTTCCATGTACTGCCGATGGCTAATAATAAAATACTCTCTCTGCAACCCATCAAAAATATTATTAATTCAGGTTTAATTATGAGAGTTGCGGGGGCGAGGCACCTAAAACCCGTCCGCGGAAGGGGACTATGGCCCCGTGGAGCTCATCCATTCTATTTTGGCGCTCGATAGTCCCCAAATAATCATTTGGTATGTGATACCAAAACGCTGCCGATAATTCACTTCACTGTAATCACAAGTGAATCGCAATTCAGCCCCAACGCCAAGTACGACGCCCCGACGCTATCCAGCGATTCCGGACACACTCAATTAGATACATAAGTTAACGGATAGTGGATCTGAGCGCTGACGTATCACTAAAACGTAGGTGTTCTATGCGGATGGCTGGAACGGGGCCGTCCCCGTTCCGTGACCAACCAGTTAACGACGGTCGGGTTTCCACCGGCACCTGGGGGAGGTTTGCCGGTTGGGAGCAGTTTGCGCTACGATATCAAATGGCAAAAATCCATCGTTCGGGGGTCAGGGGCCGTGCCCCCGCGAAAAACGCGAGCGTGTGGACGTTCATGCGCTCGTCCACACCTCCCAGCACTCCCAGGAGAGAAGCGGGCGGCCGTCGGCGGTGTAGCCTTCACACTCCGGGCTATCGCACCCCGGCGCATGGGTGGTCTCGGCGCTCTCTCCCTGGGGTTTCGAGTCGACAACCGCCCCGCCGTCCGCGAGAGCGCGCTTCCCATCCGGCCTGCTCGCCGACGCGGCCGCGAGGACGGGTTCAGGAATCGCGATCGCGACGCGATGCTTGCAGGCGCCCGATCCGTACTCGTCGGCTTTGCAGGTGCAGCTCGTCGGAACGCCGTTCTCGACGGTCACACGGTGGGTGTGCTCGTCCGCCTCGTCGCTGTAGCTGCCGTTTCGGATCTGGATAAGACCGGGCGCCTCGAGGTCGAACTCGAAGGCTTCGTACTGTGCTCGTTTCGTCGTCGTTGCGTCGGGTTGAAGTTCCGACAGTGCGTTTGTACACATGGCTGATCTGTCCAAGACAGCCCCGCTCGGGTGTTGCAACCACCCGGGCATCCCATTCATACCGGAACGGAACGCCCCAAGGAGCGGGTCTGTCTCTACCTATTGGCATGTACCAATAGGTAATAAAGCTTCCCTTTGGTTATGCGCCAATAGGCTTATAGGCCGGGCAGATGTAGATATAGCTATGAGCCAGGATAATCGGAAACGGAACCAAGAGGGACAGTATGTCGAGACCATCACACGCGAGCGCGTCCTTGCCGCGCTCGAGGACGCCGACGAGCCGATTATGGCTACCGGCGACGTCGCCGACGCCCTCAACTGCAGCCGCGAGGCTGCCCGATTGAAGCTCACCGAGTTGGCTGACGAGGGGGAGGTCGAGCGCCACAACGTGCGTGGTGCCGTAGTCGTTTGGTGGCGTGTGGATCAGCCGACGACCGCCGAGCCCCTCCAAGATCTCATCGGGATGCTCGACAAGGACGAGGCCGACGCTTTCGAGAAGCGTACTCGGGAGGTGCGCGATCAGTTCGATCGCGAGATTCTCGGCGACGACGCTCCGGAGCGCGAGGCGTAGGCCGGATGATTCTCGATTCAACGCTCATCAACAAGCTCGCTCGGGATGATCCTGCTGCAGCGGAAACACTTCAGGATCTGATCGACACCGGGACCCCCGTCGCGTTTTCGGCGCTCACCGTTTTCGAGGTAGAGGTAGGGGTTCGAGGAGCGGCCGCAAACCACCGGAGCCGCTTCGAGAACGTCGCCAAGCGGATCGACGTGGTCCCGCTCACCCACGACATCGCACACCGCGCGGCGACGATCCAGCGCGATCTTTACGACCGCGGTGAACCCATCGGCGTAGTCGACGTCCTGATCGCCGCGACGGCCCTCGTCAGAGATGAAGGGGTACTCACCCGCAACGCCGACGAGTTCCGCCGGGTCGACGGCCTCGACGTCGCGACGTACTGAATATGAGTAGGGAAACCGTCGAGCTCGCCGGCGGGGGAGAAGCCTACAAGTGCGAATACTGTAGCCAGCTTGCGCTTGCGATCCATCAAATCGCGGTGCACGAAGCGACTTGTCCAGAAAATCCCGAACGGAGTGAGCCGTAGCGGGGACGAGCCTTGTGCAATAATCGCCTTTCATAGGCGCCCGGTGTTGCACAAGGCCGTAGAAATCCACCATTGATTACGTAAATATAATCACAAGTAGAAACCGATAGACAGCGTAGGGGTACCTCCGAGACGGGCGGCGAAGTCTCGTTTAGTATATAAAGGAGCTCGATTCTCGACCTCCGGCGGGCAGGGGTATCTCTTGACAGTTCGGAGCAAGCATCCACCGACCGGAGGATGGTCGCAGCGAGCGGAGCGAGTGAGCACCGCCTCGTTCCCGAAGTGAGGAGGGTCCAGTGAGTCGCGCACGCCGTCCGCTCAATGAGTTCGCGAAGGGCGTTCCGGTGGTGTTCGAGCTGCTGGTATGCATCCGCGAGTGCGGCCTCGGTGTCATCAAGCCGCGAACGGACCACCTGATTCTCCTTGTGCGAGACCTCGGCGATTTCGATCAGCTCTATCTCGTCAAATACGTTTCCTATCTGAAAACACATTCTAAAACCGTAAACAAAATTGAAATATAGATCAGCTGTTGATAGCATGTCCCATGGGATGCGGTGAGGGGCAGAGAGTACACTATGAGCAAGAGAACATACAGGAGACGAACTGTACTCAGTGTGACCGGAGCTGCTCTCGTTGGCGGAACGATGGCAACTGGAAGCGCGGCGGCTGACGAACACGATCACGTCCGGTCCTACTCAGCGGACCTCACTGGTGACCAACAGGTCCCACCAGTCGGAACCGACGCGAGCGGCCACGCTACCTTCGAGGCGAACGAGGACGAGATGACGGTGGCGTACGAGGTCCACGTCGAGTCCATCTGTAACGTCACGCAGGCGCACGTCCACCTCGGCGAGGAGGGCGAGAACGGCCCCGTCGTCGCGTGGCTCTATCCGGAGGAGGGAGAGGAACCCGAACTCATCGAGGGGCGCTTCGACGGCACGCTCGCGGAGGGGACGATCACCGAGGACGACCTCGTCGGCCCGCTCGAGGGCGCGTCGGCAGAGGAGGTCGTCGAGATGCTCAAGGACGAGGGTGCCTACGTCAACGTCCATACCGAGCAGCATCCCGACGGCGAGATCCGCGGACAGATCATGCCCGACGAGATGCCGGAAGAGGAATCCGAAGGGGACGGATCCGAGGACGGCGAGGATGACGAGGAAGGGTCCGAGGAGGAGCCGCCGGAGGACGAGGACTCGTCGGATGACGAAGATGAGTCCGAAGACTCGGATGACGAGGAAGACGAGTCCGATGACTCGGAGGGCGGAGGTGACTCCGATACCGAGGACGACTCCGATGGTGGTAGCGGCAGCGACGACGACCTCGACTGTGAGGACTTCGACACCCAGGAGGAAGCTCAGGAGGTTTACGAGCAGGACACGAGCGATCCCCACGGTCTCGACGGTGACAACGACGGCGAGGCCTGTGAAACGCTACCCGGCGGGAGTTCAGCTTCGCTAAATAGACCGTTCTCGGTCGTCCGTTCCCTGTTCTGATAACTGAGTCCGTCTCTCATTTTTCGCAACTCGCCTGGACCTCAGCTCCATCTATCTTGATCGTATCAGTCTGACCACTCACATAACAGTTCGCGGAAATGAGTTCATGGATGGACGTTTTTGATGGGTGCTCAGGTGAGCCACCGATGTGCTTCTCGAGGAGCTGATCGAGGCGGATCGGCCGTTACTTTTTTTTGTCTATTGTTATCACGAATCGCGCCGTTCGCACTTAGTACCTGCCGTCGGCGCTCGAGTGGGGGGATCTCTCCCCTTCTCACGATTTTGCACTTGAGCCGCGGCTTGATCCGTGAACCTTGTGCAACATCGATTCTTTTGCGGATGGCCGAATGTTGCACAAGGTGATACCTGCCTAATCACACCGTGCCGTGATACGCTCACGAACCAAGAACCACTGACTTTGGTTTCATTCATAATACTACTACTAAAACCGGAGAGTTCTCTCCACACCTGCTGCTACTACGGTCTTGCTTGCGCGGTTCGCTTTCGCGGACTATACTCGGTGGTGAGGCGTCACCCGTTCGATATCACATCGTTCGCGTGGGTCTACTTACTCTCCTCATCACAACGATCGTGATGAGTCGCGTATCTTGTTGCAGCCTCCGGATCGACGACGATGAGGTTCTTCCCACGACGTTTCGTTTGCTGAACGTCCGCTTTCCCCAGCTCCTCAAGGAAGTTCATGACACGAGCCACCGTCTGTGTGTGCGGGCGCTTTCCTTCTGAGGCGGTGATCACTCGCTTGATCGCTCTGCTATCGATGACCAGGCCAGCAGGGGCCTTCTCGGCGTAATCACAAACGTCTCGTGCGATGAAGCGCGCGCGTTCTTGGTTGGTAGTGAGTTCGCGATCAGCAACGTGCTCGGGGAGCGCACAGATCCGTTCAAGTGGCGTCTGGGATGTCTGCGTCCCTGTTTCCTCGTCTTCAACCCCCTGGGGTTGCATCCGCAGAATCGGGTTGCGTCTGTCGATTTTCTGCTTCGGTGATCCGCGCGCGCACATCGGCGAACCCTCGACCGGTATGGTCCTTGTGCTCAGCGAGTTCTGTTTCGAGCCGGTCGATCTGTTCGGCTTGCTGTTCGACAGTCTCTTGGAGATCTTCGACGGGTCGAGGACTGCTGTGAGGCTTGACGTACTCAGTGGAGCGGATCCCATTCTACCGTGTAATTCGGTATCGTTACCCGCATTCTCTTAGCAATTCCCAAATCCGTCTTGATAGAACTCAGTAGTGCAGTGAAACGGCGGGATCAATGCAGACGTGCTTGGGAAGTCTGCGATGCTACTGCCACCGCTAGAAGAAGAGGTCTTGTGATCTATGAGACAGGGTTAATGTCGGAAACACCCGGATATGTGGGACGGTACTCCCGTCGGTCGGGGTCATCTGGTGCCCACGACGATGGTTACAGGCAAGAACTCATCCATGGTCAAACCCGAATGTATCACGCCAGAAAGACTCCGACGTCTGACGCTGTTGTTTGAGTTGATCGCGAACCGCAAACGCAAATTCGCGTCCAGCATCCCCTTTGACCCGGTATCGTCGGTCGATATCGCGTCCCTGAAGCGTGAGATAATTGCCTCGGAGAAGAAATTCACACACGGGAGGATTCATCTCTTCAAGACTGAACGCCATAAACTGCGTACTGAACTTGCCATTCTTGAAGTCGATGACCCGGTGATCGGTCAGAATGAGTTTCCGGGGAGGCACTCCCCAATACCACGGAGTCCACCATTGCCGCCTCGTACATACAATTCCGAGAAGTACCATCTCGTCGTCAGAGAGGTGGTTCTCAAGCAATGAGCGAGTTGCCTCGTCAAACTCATCGACGCTGGAATAGACCGGTTTAGTCATAGATATGTTTCTGGGTAGAATCGACTAAACAGTAGTGATGAAGGTTCTTCAGGGAAAAACTCACGTTTTGAATTCTGGTAAAAATAGAAATGTTACTGTATCTCATCGACTCCAAGTGCTTCGAGCTGCCCTTTATAACGATTGCGGATCGTCACTTCAGTCACTTGCGTAACATCAGCAACCTCAGTCTGCTGATCAGATTTACGGTTACCTGTGCGGCACTGAGGCAACGGTGAATAAGCGTACAACGCGCTCACACTACTCCTCCTCTTTCACTGAGACTCTGCAGAGAGCTGCAACAGCCAATCCGTGAACGCATCACTCTGTGGATCCACTTGTTCCTCACTAGCAAACGGCACGAACAAATCACCGGCCATAAGTAACGAAAAGTCCAGATCTTGCGTTCGGGGCTTGAGGAAATACGTCGTATGGCCGTTATAGACGGCTGACTCGCGTTCGATCATTCCCTCCTCTTCGAGTGCAGTCGCAATCCGAGTCCCAGTGCGACTACTCACCTCAAGTTCCTTCCACAATTCACTTTGATAGAGGCCCTTAGTTTCCCGGATGAGGTCGAGTGCCTGTTGCTGGCGCGGTGTGAGATCACCCTCAGTCTCCACTGCGTCCGTTTGCGGTGGGTCCGGGTCAGCGCTGGTAACAGCAGTCTCCTTGTCTTCAGAGGGTGTGAGAAGATACGTAGTACGCCCGTTGTGAGTGGATTGTGTGCGCTCGATGAGTCCATACTCTGCCAGCGATCGGGCGAGGCGGCTCCCTTTTCGGCTACTGACATCCAAGCGTTTCCAGAGCTCGCTTTGATGCAATTCGTCTGCAGTAGTGATGGTCTCATAGGCTTGCTGCTCCGCAGAAGACAGCTCTATGGTTGAACTCATTACCGAGAAGTAGAAGATCAGCCACTAATATCGCTTTATATCTCGTCTTGGAGTGAGAGAAGCGGTTTCGAGCCAGGATTACCGCTTCCGCATGAATCCGATAGCCGAAGGGAGAGATCTCGCCACTAGCAACCCCAACGCTCGGCAGATTGCTCCCTAGAGGGACTCACTGCTGTGTGTCTGAGCGACAACGTATCCATCCGTCTCCTCATGTTCTGTGAGTCGGCCTTGTTCAAGCGCTGTCGCGATCGCCTGATTGACCTGCTTGACTGGATACCCCGAATTCGCACAGAGGATGACACGAATATGTGCGGCATCGATTGCGTCCGGACCACTTCCTTTTGTATTGGCCTCGACAGTCCGAACGACACGCTCAATCATCTGTTCGTGGGGCTCCTGGGATGTCATGAACTGACACACGCTTGCTTCGAAAATAGAGATTGGGTAGTGTACGCCAGAAGGGACTGGTGGAAAAGAAATACCCCCTCAACGAGGAGGGGACGGACACGTCTTTGAAATGGATTCTATCATCAGGCGGTCGATCCGTTCGGTCGGCGTCTCCGCGTTCGGATCGTAGCTCTGTGGTGTGGCGATCGAGGGATCGAAGACCCAGTAGGTCACCTCCTCGTTTCGCACGGTCGAGTTCGCGCTCACGGAGTTCCCGCGGCCCTCGGCGGTGAGATCGCGGGCGGCGACCTCCACCTGCAGCGCTCGCGGTTTGATCCCATGGTCCTCGGCGATCTGCGCGATGTCCGAATACGGCACCCAGATCTCGGTAGGGTCGCCGTCCTCGGGGTCATCATCGATCCGCACGCCGTGGCGGTCGACCATGGCCTCGACCGTCGGGAACGCGGTAGCGCGCCCGATATGGTTCGCGATGGCCTCCACGGCGACGGTACGCGGCCCCTTAGGCTCGACTTCTCGGGAGTGTTCTGAGATGAACGGGGCGATCCAGTTACCCCACGCAGTGCTATCTCGGAGCGACTTGATCGGTTCGGCGGTCCACACCCCCACGGCGTCGAATATCGCCACGCGGAGCGCGAACGGGTCGTAGTGGCTGATCGCCTCGTCGCCGGTCTCAATGAAGAACTCGCCGACGCCCGCGTGTTCGAAGCACCAGCGGTAGAGCGTGCTACTCTTGGCGTCGGTGCTACGGACAGCCTCGATCCCGACGACGTGGTTCTCGAGGTAGGCGTTTAGCGGGTCGTCGACCCCGTCGCCGCCCTTGGCGAACCCCTCAGCGTGCTCCTCGATAGCGCCCTTGATGTCCGTCTTAGTGGAGAGCGTGTGATCGGTCAGTGAGCCGGCCAGCGGTGACACCGGGTGTTCGTCGAGGCCGTGAACACCGACGAGCTCGCCGATCCGGCGAGCAAAGCTGTCGATAGCGTTGGCCTCGGCCGCGTAGGACGACACACCATCACCGGCAGCCTCGATCTCCGAGACCGCCGTCTCGAGCGCCGCCGCGGCGGCTTCCTTCGGGTTTTCCACATCCTCGTATTCGAGAGCCGTCTCGGCCGCCCCCTCCTTGCTGTTCTCGTTCTCGGCGGGGTACTACTTCGAACTTCGATCGACTGACCGACACGATGGGCGATCAACTGACCAGCCGCCGCAGCTTCCTCGCCGCCTCCGCAGTGGTGGGGGCAAGCGCATTCGGCGCGATACCAGCCAGTGCGAGTGAACACGGTGAGGAGGGGATGAGCGGAGAGATGCCACCGACCGAGTTCGTCACTGAGGGCGAGTTCGAGGACGACGTCGATATCCTCAACTACGCACGTCTCCTCGAGTTCCTCGAGGCCGACTTCTATCGCCAGGCGCTCGAGAACATGAGCGAGCGGGATCTCGTCTGCTCGGAGCCCATCCGATCGTTCGGCGATCCAATCCAGGATCGCGTCTACGGCGATCTTCAGACGATTCTGGAGCACGAAGAGACCCACGCCGAAGTCCTTGGGGCGACGATCGAAGACCTTGGGGGAGAGCCGATCGACGAACCGGAGTTCGAGTTCGGCGCGGCCGTTGAAGAGCCCATGGAGTTCCTCGCCACCGCAGCGCTGCTTGAGGACACCGGCGTCAGCGCCTACGCTGGTGCGGCTCCCTCGATCGAGAACGCGGAACTCGTCCCGCCGGCACTCAGCATCCACAGCGTCGAGGCGCGCCACGCATCGTTCCTGCGCGTGCTCAGTGGTGAGATCGGCTTCCCGGCCGCGTTCGATGAGCCCCTCTCGCGAGCGGAAGTCGAAGAGGCGGCCAGCCAGTTCATCGTCCAGTAGCTCTCAGCGGCGAACGAAACGAGGTATTTCACTTACTTGTTCGATTGTTCTATTAACCTGTGAACCCTCGACTTGCTATGGAACTAGATCACACGTCCATCCTTGGTACCTGGCAGAGGGATGGATTACCGCAACGGTGGGACCAGACAGCAAAGCTGGAGATTATCGTGAGCATTGACACCGTCTCGGCTCACGTCGAGTACGTCGTCAACGAGTCAGGGGAACGCTCGACCCAATCCGGTTTCTGATCGACGTCCTCTCGGACCCACTGAATGCGAAACTGATGACCGTCGGCGGCATCATGACCGTCGGGACGCTGATCGGCTATCTCTACGTGTACGAATCGGCCCCGCTCGACGTTGCGGTACTGCGCGAATTACTGACCGATTGAGATCGGCGTGCTGCATACAGAGGATGTAGTCAGTAGACGCGATTCCCGGTCGATTCCTCAGATTTCTTCGCCGTCCCGTACCTCGTAGTGCTCCACCTGCTCGTCGTAATCAGTGAGCAACTCCTGAGCTTTCGGCGGGACGTATGCCTCCTCGGGGTCCTCTCCTCCGAACTCCTCGACGGCCTCCCACGAGTCGAACCGTGTGATAGTAACGTACTTGATTTCACCGTTGTCCTGCTCACGGCGAGCTATCTCGAACCCACGGTATCCGTCACCGGTTCGTTCGGCAATAATATCGTAGTTTTCCTCGACAACGAGCTGTTCGTACTCCTCGGCGTTCTCGGGCGTCGTCCATCCGTGCCAGATGCGTATAATCATATTGCTCGTTATTCGTTCTCGTTTTCGGGGTTAGTCCTGACGATTCCTGCCAAACCTCCCACGGAGAAGACGCTCAGTGCGATGATGACCGCTCACGCTGCAACCGCCCAGTTCGGCCCAAGAGATCGCGACAACCAGTATCCTGGTATGGACAGAGAAAGTAAGGAGAATAAATGGCCTACACGCAGGGAGAAGTTCGATGATTTCAAAGCTCTCCGCTAATTCGAGGCAATCCACAAATGCGCTATTCCCTCAGCTAAATGATGGTTTCAGGTACTTCTCTCAAGCCTTGTGCAACAGCAGGTAGGATTAGAAAAAGAATGTTGCACAAGGCTCAGCTACTGTTAGCGTCTCTCGCGGATCGGTTGGTCATAGAAGCTACCTACAACCTCCCACTGAAATAGAGATCTAACGGGACACGACCAGTCTATCGGCGACGAAAGTGGCCATGGACTTCATCTGTCGTCTGTAAGTTCGCATGCCGGAGTTGGAGCAGATGATCGATAGCGCCAGCCTGCTGTACGTCGCTGATGCGCTCTGCGAGCTGATCCATCCGGTGTCCAACTTCATCGGCGCTTCGGTTCCACCAGGTTCCAGACGTACCCTTGTAGCGTTGAAGCGATTTTTTAGCACACATGAACTACGAGAGTGCTGTGTTTTAGACAACCTCTTATGCGGCCAAAGCCAGTACGACGACAACTCGCTGTAACTGTCACTCCGGATTTATGAGTCAGAATTTCCAATCGGATCGGCGGAGAATGCCAGATTCAGCAGGGGGCGAACTGACGCACCGAGAGCGAAAGCGCAGACTGCGCGAACAGTCGAACGCGGAGTCCGAATCGAGCGACGATAGTGGTGGCAATGGCAGGCGTACATTTTCTGCCTCCTCCCTATCGCCGATGATGGTGCTTGTTGTGTTCGCTGTGGCGATCGTGATTTTCAATTCTGTCGCGGTCCTCGTGGGAATCTTTCCGGTGGGTACAGTGGGACTCGCTGCGTTGTTTCTGGGGTTAGTCCTGCTATTATCAGTAGTTGGACGCAGTGACTGACTGCTACAGTTAATCCCGTTTGGATGGTTCCAGATGTACCTCAACAGTTTCCTCGAGGAGAATCAGGTGGCATGAACTGGTTGTTTCCCTCAAGAAGAGGTGAGACGAAAAGAGAGGTCACTATACGAAACTCGCCGCTTCAGCTAATGCGGACCAAGTCTCCGAACGCAAATTCTACGAATTTCTGGATCAACTTTGTATGCTTGGGCTTGCACGATCGACCGAGCGTAATCTCGGTCGTAAAGGTGGCCGGACTTATATCTATGAAGTCACGGATACTCCCGAGGATATCATCAAAGCCTGCGAACAGGATAGTCGCCTCGGTAGTGTCCTTCCCAGTAATGTCTACGAGATCCTTGAGCACTACCAGAAGGGACAAGCGACCTCATACCAGGCACCCGACAAACTCGAGGCCGAACAACGGGACCTCTTCCGATTTGCGTAGCTACTCTTCATATCGTCTTCAATAGAACACTTGCATGGTGGTGTAAACTGCCTCGGGGTCAAGCCCCGCGGCTTTCGCGTGGACTCCCGTTCTATGCCGTAGAGGCAGGGGGAACGTACTCCCCACTCACGTTCAGCGTCCCGCGATTCAAGCGCACGTCTACGGGTGCGCCTCCGTCGGCTGCGTTTTGCCTCCGGCGGAGATACCGATAGCCAATGTTCTTCGCCGCGTTGTAATCCGCGTGGTTCTGATACCCGCACTTCAAACACTCAAAGTACTCGCCGTCGCGGTTGTCCTCGTGGGTACAGCCACACGTCGAACAGCGTTGAGACGTGTGGTTCGGCGGGACTTGCATGGCTTCGACGCCGTGTTCAGCCGCCTTGTACTCGACGTAGTGGAACAACCGGCGGAACGCCCACACGTGTTGCCACGTCGCCTGCGGGATGTTCTCGCGGATATGCGTCAAGTCCTCAAAGACGATGTGCGAGCAGCCGTATTCGACGGTTTCCTCGATGAGTTCGTTCGCTACACCATGCAGGTATATCTCGAAGCGCCCGTACTCCTTACGCCCGATGCCTTCGATGGCTTCATGGGCGGCTCGCGTTCCTCGCTGTTGAAGCGAGCCACGGCGCTTCTCGTACTCCAGACGCCAGTGGTTGAACTCATCGGCGGACCAAAACGTGCCGGTTGACGAAACAGCAATGTTGTTCACCCCGAGGTCCACACCGAGGACTGTTCTGTGCTCAGTGTCGGGTTCGGGGTCGTCGGCTTCGACCTTCCGCATTGAGGCATGAAGGAACCACTCGTCGTCTCGCCGTTGTAGGGTCGCCATGCGGAACTCGTAATCCTTGTCTTCGAGATACGTCCGTGGATGGCGGTCGGGGTCGTCGGGAAGGATGTAGTCGCACTCGACGCGCCCGTCGACGGTCGAAAGGGAGACGTGGTCGCGGTGGAACGTCGCACTTCGTTTGTCGTAGACCGCGCTATCGGCGGAGAAGTAGGGTTGGGACGTTCGTTCACCGCGCTTCAGTCGTGCTACACCGCTCTTGACGGCTTCGACCGCGCGGCGGACTCCTTTCTGGACGAGGTTCGTGGTAAGGTCGGTTTCGTCCCGCAGTTGGTCGTACAAGGCACGTTCGGCTTTGGCCTTCGAGGTAACGTGGTATCCGTCGTCACCATGCCAACACCATTCGCTCGCGGTGTTCGCGCCGTGTTTGAATTGCTCGACTGTCTCACGGAGGGACGAATCGGCATCCTGAGGCACGTCGAGCTTGATTACGGCGGTGCGACGGTATTCCACGACGTTTCACATAACACGGCAACGTTACTTAAACATTCGAGAGTGAGTCTGCCAGAGACCGGAGTTTGTGTTGAGTATTGACGCGCTCCTTCCCCGAGGTCAAGCCCCGGGGCATCCGCGCTGTGTTTTCTGTGAATACAGCTGGATCCTTCTCAGCACTCGTTACAGAACACTTGCAAGGTGGTGTCTCTGGTGTACCAGATGAATGTCGTGATAGAGGGTACATTAACACTTGCAGGGTGGTGTCTGACTCGGTCGGGTGACTCCTTCTCTTGAATTCCCAGGATACCTTGTGCAACATCATGGTCAATCGAGGGCGATCCGTTGCACAAGGGTGAAAGACGAATGAACCCCTGCTACACATACTCAATCGAGATCGCACCACCACACCGCCCACATGAGTATTTCTCAGGCTCTTTCACAACCTTCGATCGGCGATATCGGGGATCACGACTTTCGCACTCTTCACAGATGACCCAATAGTTCGGTTCAGCGTACTGCTCGCAATGACGATCCGTCTCCAGCGGTTCAACCCACTGTTTGAAAGTCGACCCGTGATCGGCCTTGCTGTAGTTGTGATACTGCCAGGCATGAATTAGCTCGTGGCGAACGACTCGGGAAAATTGCTCCCATCCGTACGACTCATAGGCAGACCCGTCAATCACGACCGTATCCCGTGGCTACATTAGTCTTGAAGCTTGCGTAGCTTGTCGGCGTCGTCGAGCTCCCAGAACGGCGGAAGCCTGGCGTCGACTTGATATCCCTCCCCCTGGTTGCTGTCCGAGACGAGTAGGCGAGGGTCTTCAGTGGGGTCACCAGAGGCGTCCATCGATAGCGGTCCCATGACGTTCGTCAATAACGTCTCCCGTGAATCCGTTCGGAATACCTCATACCAGACGTACCCATCCGCCGACGCGAGCACCACGCTTTCATCAGCGTCCTCGTTCATTGGACTGAACCCGAAGGGCATGACACAGAGTTCGCGCCCCGTCTCAAGGTCCTCGCGGATATGCCACCGTCGGCGTGCGTACATCTGCATGACCTCGCCGCTATCGGCGGCGTCCGTCTTCACTTCGACGTGGACCCGTTCTAACTCGTCCACGCTGGCGGGCGCATCGTCGGGGCCGTCACGTTCCCAGAGTATGATGCCGTCTGGGGCACCATCTGTTCCAAAGACGACATTATCCTTGAACGCGGCCACCTGTGTCAGCATAACGATGCTTCCCCGGGGACCAATACTCTCCCAGCTGTGGCCGAGGTCGTCCGACCAGTACAGTTGCGAATTACCGTGGTCGCCGACCAGTACCCAGATACGCTCGGCGTACGGGTCATATTCCACGTCATGGACGTGATTATTGGCGGCGTCAGTCGTGACGACCGGCACCTCCAGCACTTGCTCGAAAGACTGGCCGCCGTCTGTCGAGAGAATGACTTCGTTCGCGTGGTTGCCTCCCTCGTAATCCGAGAGTTCGTATGTCGAGATAACCACGATGTCCTCCCAGACGGCATGGCCCATGCTATTTGAGGTGCGTCCCCAGTCGAATTCATAGAGAGTTTCCGACTCACTTAGGTCGTCGGCCAGCAGCTCTATTTGACCGGTCGTTTCGTCGAAGTTGCCCCCGATTCCGACCAAGACGTTGCCGCTCTCGGGGATTATTACTGTCTCGACCCGTTCATGGCCCGGCATGTCATCTCCAAAGTCGTATAGTTCCTCGGTGGTCTCCCACCAGTCGTCGCTGACCATCACCCGTGTACCGTCGCGACCGTACATCCTCCCATTGCCATCTATCCAGGTTGGATAACCATTCTCGTGCTCGGCGTCGACCGCCAGGTCGTGATGGGTGAAGGGCCTCCCATCGCCGCCTTCCGGCTCGGGCGCGTCACGTTCCTCAATAGAGTCCTCATCCTCGTCCTCGGTTGTCTCGTTTGTCTCGTTTGTCTCGTTTGTTTCGTTTGTTTCGTTATCCTGACTAAAGACGTCATTCGTCGCATTACCCTCATTCCCGCTGTCGCTCAATTCACCGAGGCAGCCCCCCAATGTGAGTGCTCCGGCCAGCGCTAATACGCCACGTCGGCTATGTTTTCTCGTATTCACGAATATACTCTGATAAGTATACTGTTTATAAACTACCCTTGACAAGTAAAATGCAATAAGAGACATGAATTAGAATGGTTAGTGTATTTATGTTATTTTTCTATCTATTACTATAATTGTATATAGTCTGCCATCTATTCATTCCATCATCCTATGGAAAAATTGAGTAGAGAACTATCCTATTATATTCATTCTCGGAGACGGGCCGATAAGCACACGGTCGCCGTGGCTATCCGTCAGCCCGTCTTACAAGCCGCTCAGTCGGTTCTCATGCCGGACGGAGAGAGATCGTAGACACTTGTGAGAACGGTTAAGAAGGCTGTTGTGGCCCACAGGGCGGCGATTTACCCTGCTTCGAGTGCTTCCAATCCCAGAAGAGGTGAATCACTGGAATCGAATGAAACTCCATGAGATTGTGTTTTATCAATGCCATTTTAAACAGCATGGTGAACCATCTAATTTCTTTTTACAGTGTGACACTTAGTTCACCGTGGTGGCAGCGACAGTCTCGCTATGCCACCAACTGTCAGAGGCATTGAAGTGCTGGCAGAAAAATCCGGAAGAGCTCATCCATTCTTCCGGTGGAACGAAGGGTGGGCTGCCCTTCGTTCCACTGTCAGAGGCTGGACACCACGAGATAGTATGTTATCCTGTGGCATCCATTTGATGACAATCCAGACACTATCATTAATCTGTGGGTTGCTAAGTTAAGGTATTAAGTGAGGAAACTACTTCTACTGGTTCTCCGGAGAGGAGACGGCAATCCCGCCACCCTTGGGAGCCATGAGCGCCCTCCTGTTAGCTCTGAGAGGAATGATGTAGTCATGCTCACCTACAAACGACAGATGAGGTCTACGGTCACTTCCGTTTTGACGCCCTTGACAGTCCACTCAGGGGATGTGACTGCCAACCGAGTCCATTCACTACTAACCCCCAACTCCTCTCACACGCCGACTGGGGGCTATAGAAAGAAACGCCATTCCCTGCTCTTCCTTCAGGGTAGTGCCCGATTCCTCAATCGGATATTCACTCAGTGATTAGGCCTTTCTGGGGTATTCTCCCTCTAATTGAGTTATTTTACTGAATCCAATAACAAGAGTGCAACCAACCCTGAATTTTTTATCCTACTGTCTGGAATATGAGAATGCTACCTTCGACACCCGACAGTTCATTCATTCATGAGTATATATTCGAACAAAACTACACAGCTAGTCAAGAGATGGAATGGTTCACTGAAGCAAGTGCAGAATACTATGCAGCACTCCTCGCCTACAAGCAAGGGCTAATATCTTTCGACGATTGCCATGGCTATGTCGAGAATGACAATTATGCAAATGACGTATTAGCCGACTCTAATTCGTGGTCGTCTGAGGATGTTCCCTACTTCAAAGTATGCGTGTACTTGCTGCACTTGATGCAGAGATCAGAGCCGAAAGCGATGGGAGTCGAACATTAGAACACGTACTCCGCCGGATGAATCAACATGATGACAAAATAACCTATGCGGTTTTCACCCAATATGTAACGGAAGCGGCCGGTACTTCATTTGAAGAGTGGCTTAGTACCTATCTCAAATCGTCGGAAGCACCAGACGTTCCGGCTGATGCCACTCACTATGGCCAGACACAGAATACAGGATGGACAGACCGGCCAGATACGGTCACCACCGCAGTCCAAACCTCAAGCACATTCATACCGATTATGATACTGATCGTAGGTCTTGTGTTGCTTCTCGTGGGCTGGGCACGAGATCTACCAACCGATGATCCACCTTATTAGATCGATCTGTCTCCTGAGAGGAGGTGAGAGCTTCTCTACTGGAAGACCCAGCGCCTCGGCTTCCATTAGCTGCATCCCCTGACGACCACCTGCGAGAAGATCGCTACCTCGAGAACGATGATACCCATCCCACCCAGCCACTGGGTGAGCTGGCGCCACATCAGCACGGAACGAGAATGTCTCTCGAACGAGATTCCGTTCAGAACAGTCGCATCGGTGGTCGTTGAAGTCACTCATGCTCTCAAACATGGCATGTACCGGGTGCACGATAATGCCATTACCATCGATAATATAGAGTAGTGCTCCGACACTAGCGACCAGCAGCCAGGCTAATCCGACCGTCAAGAATACCTCGGTAGAACCAAGTTTGGGAGTAGATTCCAGTCGTTTGAGCGCTAGATTCGGTGGACGCAGATTCTCCGCTGGCATTTTCCCGGTCTCGTCGTCGGAACCGTGCTCATCTTATTGTTCGTCCTCGCCAGTGCAATCGTGGCTCCGCTTTCAACGGTAGTCCTCCCAACCGTGTTACACCTTGCCGTCAACGAGGTCCTAGGCATCCGTCGGTGGACGGCCGTACTGGCCTATCCGGCGGTGTTCGTCTTCGTTCCCCTCATTGTCTACGCTCTAGCTCGTCGGACGTTCGTCTGGGGTGGCCGGCGATACCGCTGGCGGAGGAAGTTCGATGTGACGATCCTCGACTAACGACCCCCGTATCACAGAATACAACCTTCTGGTCTAACAAGAACGTTCTGCGAATATCGGCGAGTCAGTGTTAAACTCACCGTCTATATTCAACAGGCTGTTTCTGATGGTGGAGGGATAGTTTGCTAAGCTCGTTACAAGAGACACAGTGAATAGCCTTTTTGGCGTCCTCAATTTGAGTTGCCCGTTCTACGCGGATACGGGATCTGTGCCTGCATCGCTTTCGCTGTCACTTTCTAACTCGATTTCCACATGAATCCGTTCATATGGAACCCGAGGACGCTTTCGCCGACCAGGGCCATCCTCAAAGTACAAGATACCGAGATCATTGAGGACATACACATCATTATGGACTTCGCTTACCCCTCGGTCAAGACGATCAGCAAGTGCGCGGATACTGTCGGGTGGATCCGTCATGACCTTCCGGAGGAGATCGAGACGGCGCTCAGTGAATAGCTTATGCAGCTCACTTGGGTCCTGAAAGTTGATCGTATGGGATACCTCTTCACCGGCTTCCCATTGGTCAACCCGGTCAAGTATCGCCTTCTGTGCCCGTTCGTTTGAATACGTCGTAATTCGAAGCTCAGTCGGGTATTCGACGTCCTCATCGGTCGGATGTGGGACGCAGTGCTTGTGGTTGTGCTCGTCGTTGGAGTCGGCGTCAGTGTTGGCGTTCGTCATGGATTTTGTTCACCTCCGTGAGGAAGCGTTCTACGTGCGATTTGAGGCCGGTAAATTCGAGTCCGGTCACACCCTCGAGGTAGTGGTGGCGGTGGTGAGTTCCGACCTCACGTTCGGTATCATAGTTATCATATCGGAGTAGTGTATCACCGTTCTCGGCGGTGTATTGAAACGAGTACTTGATTCCTTCAGGATACTCATTTGTGGCCGAAATACCCCATGCAACTATTTCGTATCGACTTCCATCCGGGACTCGATCTTGTTCCGCCAACAGTTTCGTCGCAGGCATCGACCTTGTGTGTTCGCCTACTACCCCAACACACGTAAGTGTTCGCCTATTACCCTAACACGTTTTGAAGAGCCAGTGTGTTATTTACTCAGAGAAGCTTCCGGTCTGATCAACAAATCCACCGAACAATTCTATTCGTCGCCGTCGGCGTACAGAGCACCGCCAGCTGAACCGCCTTGTTCGCAAACTCGCTGCCAAGCGTCACCCGCCCACGACTATCCGCTCGCTTCTCGATGATCTGATCCTCCGACTCGACGTAGACTTCATTCCTTTTCCTCAAGCGCCCCACCAGCCATGTCAGTCGTTGCAGGATCAGAGTCGATAATCACCCACCCAGACATCGTAGGCAGCCCCAATGGTCTCAATCGCCGCCGTATCGTCCGGATCAGCCACGAGGTTGCCCCTCGATTTCTATTTAGACATCTATTTACGAGACGTGCGAGGATAACAGAGATCTCCTATGAACAATAAACCAACACGGCGAAGCGTTCTTACCCAGATTGGGCTTACTACTGGAATCGGCGTCATCGGACTTCCAGCACTCAGTAGATCCGGTGCTGCTCATCAGGTTACTCGTGACCATCACACAATTCTCGAGAACACACTATATGAGACGGATGTCTCTACGATCGCAGCACCCACCGAGGGACCGACAGTAGTTGTTTTAGCGGCATTCATGGGAACGAACGTGGTGGCATTGAGGCTGCTCATCTCGCTACTGAGTATACGATCGAGTGGGACGCTCGTCGTCATCCCCGAGACAAACAAGCCTGCAGTCAAGCGTGACAATAACCACGGCTCGAACGGCGATCTGAACCGCCAATTCCCCATTGGATCGGAACCGATGACAATGGCCGCTCGCGGTATTTGGGATGAAGTCGTTGACGTCGATCCGGATTACCTGATCGATATGCACAATGCGACTGGTATCTATGGCAGTGACGGCATTGGTCAATCGATTTTTCCGACGGCTAACGTCGTGAGTGCCGCTGAAAGCACTGTTGACTATATGAACACGACCCATCTTCCGGATACTGACTCACTTTCCGCGCATGATTTCCATGGTCGGACCAGCGATCTCGGAACAGCATCCGCTTCTTATTCATAAGGCTGCAGCCGATCTGGACATTGATGGCTGGTTGACTGAAGTTACTCGTACCGCGCTTACCGTCGATAATATGGCGTTTTTACAGGATATGATAACACGAGAGCTACTCAATCAGAGCGGTGTTGGTGTCGTTTCCGAGCCAGCATTTTCGAACCCGTTGTGAACTACCCTACCCTACAGCTCGCCTGACAACTCGCGGAACATGGGCCACGGGATCACGGAGGTCGTCGCCATCGCGGGCTACGACGTGATGATGCGCGACGTCGAGCGGGAGTTCGTCGAGGACGGCTACGCCTCGATCGAGTGGAGCCTCAAGAAGCTCGCCGAGAAGGGATCCTCGAGGAGTCCCCTGAGACGGTGCTCTCCTGTGAACTCCTCTCGCTCGTCAAGTGATCGCGCCAGAGTACGTTACCGTGGTCAGATCGTGCGAAACCATTATACATGATGTTAAATAACACCGATAGCATGGTTAACAGAGATAATGCCATGAGTGAACATACGGCTCGGATCGCCCGGCGATCGATCGGCCGACGGGGGTTTCTCGGTACGGTCGGGACGGGTGCGGCGGCGCTCGCGGGCTGTCTGGGCGGCGGCGACGATGACGTCGTACGGATCGGTCACCTCGCTCCGCGGGAACTGGACATGGGAATCGGCGCGACCCGCAGCGCGGAGATGGCCGTCGAGGAGGTCAACGACGACGGCGGCATCATGGACCGGGACGTAGAGCTGGTCGCGGAGGACAGCGCGGGCGTCCCCTCAGAGGCGAGTACCAAGGCACAGGAGATGGTCCAACAGGAGGACATCGACGTAATGATCGGCACTTTCGTCAGCGAGGTCGCACTCGGCATCATCGACTTCTTGGCTGACCAGCAGGTGCCGTTCATCGTCTCCGGATCGGCCTCGCCGGAGATCACGCGCGATCACGCCGGTCAGGACTACGAACAGTACAGGAACGTCTTCCGGGTCAACTCGATCAACACCAATTTCCAGGCTGAAGCGCTCGCGGACTACGCGGAGTTCCTCGCGGACGAGCACGGCTGGAACTCCTTCGCCGTCACGCCTGAGAACGCGGCGTGGACCCAGCCCTTCTCCGAGATCCTGCCAGCTCAGCTCGAGGAGCGGGGACTCGAGGTCGCGCTCGACGCTCGGATCGCCCGCGACACCGACGACTTCACTCCCGTTCTGGACCAGGTCGAAGCAAGCGGGGCCGACGTCATGCTGAAGACGTTTGCCCACATCCCCGGCCCGGGGATGCTCTCGACCTGGCGACAGAACGAGTACCCCTTCGCTCAGGAGGGGATCAACGTCGCCTCGATGTCGCCGCAGTTCTGGGACGACACCGGCGGGGGATGTCTCTACGAGACCACCGCGGAGTCGGGAGCGGGCGGGACCGCCACGGTGACCGAGAAGACGATCCCGTTCACCGATGACTACCAGGAACGCTACGAGGATCGTCCCACTGCACCGATGTACATGGGGTTCGGCAGCTACGACGCGGTTCACATCTACAGGGAGGCGGTCGAGCGGGCGGGCACCGCCGACTATGCGGAGGACCCCGACGCGTTCGTCGACGCGATGCTCGAGACCGATCACGTCGGGACCGCCGGCCGGATCCAGTTCTTCGGATCCGACCACGAGTTCCCTCATGACGTGAAACCGGGTCTCGATTTCGCTCCGTTCCCGGTCCAGCAGTGGCAGGAATCCGGCGGCGGGGAGAAGGTCTGTACCTTCCCCCGTGAGATCGCGACCGACGATCATGTGATGCCGGAGTGGCTGGCCTGACCGCTCATGGTTGACCTCCTGTCAATCCTGATCACCGGGGCGATGGTCAGCGCCGTCTACGCGCTGATCGCGATCGGATTCACCATGATATTCGGCGTGGGCGGCGTGTTAAACCTCGCTCACGGTGGCCTCCTGATGATCGGAGCATACGTCTTCCTGGCCGCCACGAGCAGGATCCCGCCGGTCGTCGCGTTCGTCGCCTCGGTAGGCGTCGCCGCCGTGGTCTCGTACGCGATGTATCTGGGGCTGATCCGGTACATCGAGAAGGACGTGGTCATCACGTTCCTAGCGACGTTGCTGATCGCGTTGCTGTTTCAAGAACTCGTCACGATGACGTTCTCCGCACAGCCGCGGTCGCTCGCGACGCTGGTGCCGGGTACCGTTCAAATCGCGGGGACGCGCATCCGATACAACCAGATCTTCGGCTTCGTCGTCTCCTGGGTCGCAATCGGCGCGCTCTGGTACTACGTCACGCGGACGGGCTCGGGCCGGGCGATCCTCGCGACCTCGATGAGCGAGCGGGGAGCGATGCTTACCGGCGTCGACATCTCGCGCGTTCGGGCCGAGACCTGGCTGATCGCTGGCGCGCTCGCCGGCGTCGGTGGCGTCTTCCTCGGCTCGCTCCAGACGACCAGCCCGTTCATGTGGCTCGATCCGCTGGCGCTCGCGTTCATCATCGTCGTCATCGGCGGCGTCGGCAGCATCAAGGGGTCGATCGTGGGTGCGTACCTGATCGGCTATCTCGAGACGCTGACGGTCTCGCTTGCGGGCAACGGCGTCCGCGGTGTGTTCGCGCTCGTCGTCGTCGCACTGATCATTCTGTTCCGTCCGCAGGGGCTCTACGGCCGCGAATTCATCGAATGACCATGACTCTACAGGACCACATCACGAGACGGTTCAGCGAGGCGAATCGATACCAGTTCGGACTGCTCGCGATACTGTTCGTATCGCTGTCGACACTCCCGCTGTGGGCACCGATCACCGGATTCGGAGGGCTGATCTACCCGCTCGCGCTGGCGAACATCTGGGCCATCTTCGCGATGGGATGGGATATCATCAGCGGCTACACCGGTTACATCAGCTTCGGCCACTCGGCGCTATCGGGCGCGGCTGCCTACGCCACCGCGATGCTCGCGACCCATCTAGAGCTCCCCCTCGCCGCGACGTTCCCCCTTTCGGTCGTCGCCGCCCTGATCGTCGGAATGCTATTCGCGCTCCCGAGCCTCCGGCTTCGAGGGCCGTACTTCTCGCTGCTGACACTTGTCGGCGCACTCCTGTTCTACCGTCTCCTGTTCGTGTTCAACGAGTACACCGGCGGCGAACTCGGCATGTCGGTCGAGGCGATCACCTACGACACGACGGTGCTGTACTACTACACCTTCGTTCCGATGGTATTCATCGCCCTTGGCCTGCTATACGTCAGCCGATCGAACGTCGGCGTCGTGCTCGTCGCGATCCGGGAGAACGAGCCGGCGGTCGAGTCCGCCGGGATCGACACGACGAAGTTCAAACTGTGGGCGTTCACGCTCAGCGCGGTAACGATGGGCGTCGGCGGTGTGATGCTCGCACACTTCTACGGGAGCGTCGATCCGACGACGATGGTGATCCTCGACCGTAGCATCGAGATGATCGTGATGGCGGTCATCGGCGGCATGAGTTCGATCCTCGGCCCGATCGGCGGCGCCTACGTCTTCATCCTGCTCCGGGATACGATCCTCCCGGGAACGTTGGGTCTAGGCGGGACCCAGCGCTGGTTCGCGCTGTGGGCGGTCGCGCTCGGACTGATCGTCTTCGCGCGCGAGGGTGTGTTTCGGAAGCTCTGGCACGGACTCGGTGAGCAGGGGAGCGAGAACGAGAGTGAGACCGAATGAGCCGAAGCACCGACCGACGATCCCACGCGACGGACACCTCCACCCTCGAGATCGAGGCGCTCACGAAACGCTTCGGCGGGTTGGTCGCGGTCGACGACCTCTCGTTCGGCGTCGACGAGGGAGAACTCCTCGGTCTGATCGGTCCGAACGGGTCGGGCAAATCGACGCTGTTCAACTGCGTAATGGGCGTCTACTCCGTTACCGACGGGCACGTTCGATTCCGGGACGAGGAGATCACGGGCGCGGCCACACACGAGATCGTCAACCGCGGGCTCGCCCGCGTTACCCAGGAATCCAACCCCATCGACGTGATGACCGTTGGCCAGAACATCAAGCTGTTCACCCTCCCCAATAGCCTCTTCTCGTTCGAGGGCGGCGCGAGCCCCGACGAGATCCGCAGCATCGCGGCACGGGTCGGGCTCGAGGACCGCCTCGACGACCGACCCGGATCGCTCCCCCACGCCGATACGCGTCGACTCGAGATGGCAAAGGCGATCGCGACCGATCCCGAGATGCTGTTGCTCGACGAGCCGTTCGCCGGGCTGAATCAGACGGAAATTCGCAACCTCTCCGATCTCATACGATCGTTTCGCGACGAGGGGATCACCACGGTCATCGTCGATCACAACATGAAGGGACTGATGGCGCTCGTCGATCGAGTCGTCGTCATCAACAACGGTCGCAAGATCGCCGACGGAACGCCCGAGGAGGTCGCCGACGACGAACGGGTCCAACAGGCGTATCTCGCCGGTTCGGAGGGGACATAGATGAGCAACCACCGACCACGGAACGCACGAACCGAGGGAGCACCGATGCTCGAGGTCGAGGGGCTCAGCGTTTTCTACGGCAAGACCCAAGCGCTCGACGACGTGTCGATCAGCGTCGAGCGCGGCGAGATCGTGGGGGTAATCGGTCCCAACGGCGCCGGCAAGACAACGCTGCTCAGCGCGATCTCCCGTTTGATCGAGTACGAGGGCACCGTCCGGTTCGACGGCGAGGACGTCACGAATCGCTCGAGCCGTGAGCTCGTCGAGCGGGGACTGATCCAGACGACAGAGGATCGTGACCTGTTTCCCTTCTTTACCGTCCACGAGAACCTGCTCATGGGAGCACACGTCCGCAACGACGATGCAATCCAGCGCGACCTCGACCGTGTCTACGAGCTCTTCCCTCGTCTCGACGAGCGCCGCGACCAAGAGGCCGAGACGATGAGCGGCGGTGAACAGCAGATGCTCGCGATCGGCCGGGCGCTGATGGGCGATCCCGAGGTACTGTTGCTCGACGAGCCGACGCTCGGGCTCGCGCCGGTGATCATCCAGGACATCGGTGAGACACTGTCGACGCTGCAGGACGACAGGATGACGGTCCTGCTGGCCGAACAGAACGCGAGCTTCGCGATGGAGCACTCGGATCGCCTCTACCTCCTCGAGACCGGCACCGTCGAGCGGTCCGGGACGGCCACCGAGTTCCGGAACGACGACTACGTCCGTGACGCCTACATCGGCGTCATCTGACGCTCACTCCCCGTGTTTCGAGAGGTCGTTCAGGAGCTCGAGGCCGGCGATTCGGGCATTCGGCCGATGGCGAGCGTCTAGGGTGCGCTCGTGATGTACCCCATCCACGCCTACGGCAGCGACGACCAGAAGGAACGCTGGCTCCCCGACATGGGGAAAGGCGAGGCGATCGGCGGGTTTGCTCTCACGGAGCCCGACCACGGCTCAGACGCCGGGGGCATGGAGACGCACGCCGAGCGCGACGGCGACGAGTACGTTCTGGACGGCGAGAAGCGCTGGTGTACCAACTCGCCGATCGCGGACGTGGTGATCGTCTGGGCGCGCAACAGTTCCGATGAAGACGAGCCCGTGCGTGGGTTTCTCGTCGAGACCAACCGGGAGGGCCTCGGAATCGACACCATCGAGGGGAAGCTCTCGCTTCGTGCGTCGAGTCCGGCGAGTTCACGATGAACGGCGTCCGCATCCCCGAGGAGAATGTTCTGCCGAACGTGGAAGGAATGAAGGGGCCGTTGTCGTGTCTCACGTAGGCGCGCTACGGCATCGCCTGGGGCGCCGTCGGCGCGGCCCGGGACTGCTTCGAGGAGGCCCGCGAGTACGCACTCGAGCGCGAGCAGTTCGGCGGACCGATCGCGCGCTTCCAGCTCCAACAGGAGAAGCTCGCGGAGATGGCGCGCGACCAGTCGCGGATCGCCCGGGCGATGCTTGGGGGTAACGGCATCACCGCCGAGTACGCCTCCATGCGACACATGGCGAACATGGAGACGGTCTATACGTACGAGGGGACTCACAACATCCACGCGCTGATCCTCGGCCAGGACCTCGTGCCCGCCGGAGATAGCCAGTAGTTCACGCTCCAGATTCATTCAGTAGCAATAGCAAGTGAGCATCCCTTGTGCAACATGTGCCACCAACTAGCAATCGTTGCACAAGGCACAAAACCCAATCAGCAACTCCACCGAACGATTCTAGTCCTCGCCCACAACTTCAAGCACCGCTAACTGAACCTCCTTATTCGCAAACTCACTCCCAAGCGTGACCCGCCCACGGCTATCCGCTCGCTTCTCGATGATTTGCTCCTTCGACTTGACGTAGACCTTCATCCCTCTTCCTTAAGCTCCCCACCAGTCATGTCAGCCGTTGCAGGATCAGAGTCGATATCACCCACCCATGCTTCGTACGCAGCCCCGAGAGTCTCGATAGCCACCGTATCGTCCGGATCAGCGACGACACCTTCTTCACGAGCAACCTCAGTCGGACTCATCGACTGACTATCCCCAAGCGCGTTCTGAGCCCACGTCGCTGCAGCCGCATTCGTGAGTTCGAAATGAGCAATAACGACCTAATCGAACGCCGACGCGTGTGTAGTCTCGGTCATTAATCCTCTGTCTACACTGTTGTGGGTAATATACTTATTTCGTACCCACTTACTCCGGGAATTCGCCCATAGAAGCTGATCACTCGGGCGTTCGTTTGACAACGCGACTGATGAACTCCTTCACGAATCAGTGGCGTAAATAGGTTCAGAGCATAGTGACCGGTCCGTTTTTCACTGCCTCACTAGAAGGCACCATCAATGGCCGACCGTCCGCCGGTGAGCGTCCTCCTGCCAACACCACGCTGGACCGACGCCTGTACGGAAGTGGCCGCCCAACTCAAGGACCACGACGAGCTCCTCCTCATCCACGACGTCGAAGACGACCCCATCACCGAACGACAATACACCCCCGAGAGCGTCCGGCTCATCGCCGCCGGCGAACCCGAGCACTGTTCGGGGAAGGCTAACGCCATCGCCGCCGGGATGGAAGCTGCACGCCACGATCGGCTCGTCTGGACCGACGACGACTTTCATCATCCCCCGGACTGGTTGGCGACCCGTAACGCCTTCTCATGTGGTCGATCAACAATCGGATTCAGACTCTCCTTTGAGAGACCAGTAAAGGAGTACTCTCTTCATATAACCCTTCGACGGTGTTCGACTGACCGGTGGCCCCGTTACTTGAGCCTACTAGAACTTGGCCGGCAAACCAATCTATCTACTAAGCGTATAGACCAACCACATAGAACCATCTCATAGAATACGCCGTTTATACTGAATATCTCGTGTAGGCAAAGACTTATTCCGACAAATCCCCTGTGTTCGTTCATGGAGGATCCAGACCAGGACCTGAAAGCCACCGACGGCGAGCGTTCTACTGCTCCTGATTTCGACGCCTTGGTGAGCCCTGAGGAACTCGTCCGAGGTAACCGTACACGCGACGACTTCCTCGACGCCGTCCTCGGACTGGATAGTCCAGCAACCATCGACGAGATCGCTAACCATGCCGATCACGGCCGTGACGCGGCCAAAGAATACCTGGAGTGGTTCGATCGGATGGGGATCGTTACCCGCGTCACTGACTCACCAGTGACCTACGAACGTAATCAAGAGTACCTGATCTGGCGGCAGGTACAACAGCTCCGCGAGCAGTACACCACCGACGATCTACTTGAGTTTCTACAGACCGAAACAGAGCAAGACGAGATCTACAGAGAGACATTCGATGCTGAGTCTCCGGAGACAGTGTCGATCTCGGCGCATGCAGCCGATACTGACCGTTCAATCGAGTCGGTATGGGATGCCCTCTCAGCGTGGAAAACGACACGACGGCGGATCACGCTCCTCGAGCGGGCCTTAGCCAGTGCTCCCGACGGTACTACCGACCGACACGCGGCAGCATGACGAATGAGTGCGGTCGTACTCCTGTCTCTGGAACTCCAGAGGACGAAAGTAGTGCCCCAGTCGATTTTAATCGCCTCTCCGTTATCGAAGAACGCCTAACTACCGGTAACCGATTCAGCCACATCAAGACACAGCCCGAGTTCGCTCCAGATCGGCTTGTCTGTGTCTACGATTCCCGCTGGTATCCTCCCAGCGTCCAGACGGCTCGTCTTGAGATCATCTGGTTCGAAAACGGTGACTTCTCGCTTCATTACCACGAAACCCACGAGGACGGAGCGTTCGATCATCGATGGGATCGACACCCCTCAGGCCACAACACCCGGGATCATATTCATCCGGGACCGAACGCACCAACACCTGGCGACGACACATCGCATCCAGAGGATTGGCGAGACGTTCTCTCAACGGTTCTTACTGAGATAGAAACTCGACAACGTGGTTTCTGGAACGAATAATCGGCCTGCTGTGGCCAGTATCAGAAGTGCCGTACTTCGTTGGACGGGATCCCTTCTCAGTAGTACTCGAACCACTGTATGCCTCGGCGGGGTCACTGAGTATCTATCGCGACAACCGCATCTGGGGTGGCGCGATCATCTCCGCGCGAGGCGACATCGACGAGGCTGCATTCGTCGAGCACCTGCAGCGAACCGTCAGCGACGACGGACTCTTCATGGAGTATCTCCAGGTGACGACGGTCGACCGAACGCGCACAGTCCCGATCGGGGGCACGATCCGCGAGACGGTCGAACGCCAGGTCCGGTGGACACAGATTCTTCGGTGGCATTTTCCCGGTCTCGTCGTCGGAACCGTGCTCGTCTTGTTGTTCGTCCTCGCCGGTGCAATCGTGGTTCCACTCCCGACAGCGGTCCTCCTTACCGTGTTACACCTCACCGTTAACGAGATCCTGGGCGTCCGCCGATGGACGGCCGTGCTGGCCTACCCGGCGATATTCGTCTTCGTACCCCTCACTCTGTATGCCTTGGCTCGTCGGACGTTCGTCTGGGGTGGTCGGCGATACCGCGGGCGTGGGAAATTCGATGTGATGGTCCTCAAGTAGCAACCCCAGCGTCTCATCAATACCCCTTGTGCAACAATTTCTGTTGTGTATCGGTCACTGTTGCACAAGGCTAAGCGATCACTGTGTTCGACGCGACATGACGGTGCTCGGATTGAGACGATCATTATCTTCCCCTCTGACAGCATAACTATCAACTAAATATCCAGCCTATTTGTAGACTCATTCTTGGCGCTGTTCCAGGGAGTTAGAGGATCAGCAGAGACAGAAGAGTGTGAGTATCGCCACCGCGAGACCAGATCAATCTGTCCCACTACCGATGGCAGGAGAAAAAGACAGCTCACCTCTCAGTTAAGGGATCTTACCGCAAATAGAGAGTATGACACCCTCAAATTCAGACGAATTCGACCCAGAGGCACGTGACCAACGCGAGATCGGCCGCGAAATGGTCGATCAAAGCACGGGGCTTGGTTCGGTCATGGCACACTTCTACCGCGGAGAGATGGATCGCGAAACTACGTGGCGACAACGACTTGATGAATCAACCAAGTGGGCCGTCACGGTTATCGCCGCGATCCTCACCTACGCGTTTGCATCAAGCGGCACCTCTCATGCTGTTCTGCTGGCCGGGATGGTGATTGTCGCTATATTCCTCGGAATCGAAGCCCGTCGGTACCAAGATTACGACGTGTATCGCGCCCGCATCCGATTACTCCAAGAAAACCTGTTCGCGAACGCTCTTGATCCGTCCTCTGGTGTTGAACACGACGACTGGCGAGAGGAATTGAGTGACGATCTCCGCAACCCGACACTAAAAGTCCCGTACCGAAGTGCACTCAGTCACCGGCTTCGGCGCGTGTATCTCGCACTCTTCGCGGTTCTGCTCGCTGGGTGGATCTTCCGTATCACTGTGTTGTCTTCGGGGCCGGTCTCGGAGGTTGCTGCGCTCGGCTCCCTTCCTGGTATCGTTATCCTCGCTGCCGTTGGCATGTTTTATATTGTAGCAATCGCAGTCACGTTCTGGCCCCACCCCCGCTATGCGAAAGGTGAATTTAGCGAGGTGGACGCCGGCGAATGGAAGTGATCACCAGACTAGTCCAGTTGACAGTGCGCTACTCCGTCCGACGAGTACCTGCATTTCAACATATCCCAAATCGTACAATAGTGTTAAATAATTACTTAATTATAGTTAATATGTAGTGGTTCCGGCGTGAAGAAAGACAGAGAACACCATCGAAGCCCTCCTCGGGGTCAGTGGTGTGTACTCTCGTGTCGCTTTCCGTCGGGACTTGCTATACCCGTTCCATGGACCGAAACCCACCCATTACGACCGTTTCAGGGCCGTAGGGAGCAGCCTCTCCCGACGTTCTCTCGGTACTATGCCATTTCTTCAGATAAACCCCCGATTTAAGACAAGGTCGATTACTGATGATTACGTATTCAAGTTGTCTGTAAATAGGGGCGGTCACTGAAACATAACTCCACCTTTATCGATGATACGTTCGGTAGCCAGCAAATCGAGCACTCGTCTGAATCAATAGCACACTCCCGGATTGTAGTAGAGTGAGAAGTAGGAGAACAATTGGCCGTACTGGAACTCTCGATGGTTGATAGAAGTGACGTGCTGAATACAATGCGCATATCGGTCACCGATCTTTGGGCAACCCGTGTGGAGACGCATTGGTAGAGACTAGTGGGACTTCAGTTGTGAATTACTAGATCCCCGTGTTACTGAATCTATCGGTCGTAGCCAGCAGTTTAGCAGTGAAACGGCACTTTTTTCGCGTGCAAACCGAACGCAGACACGTGGCAGAATTACTGATTCTCTTGGGGTTGCTGGTGGCAGTGTTCGTCGGGTATAATATCGGAGGGTCATCAACCGGTGTTGCCTTCGGTCCGGCGGTCGGCAGCCGGGCCGTCAGAAAAGTCACCGCCGGAGCACTGTTTACCGTGTTCGCGTTCCTCGGAGCGTGGACGATTGGGCGGAAGGTCATCACGACGATGAGTACCGAAATCGTCGATGCAGCAGCCTTTACACCCGCAGCGAGCGTTGGCGTCCTCTTTTTTACCGGGCTCGCACTCCTGATCTCGAACCTCTACGGTGTCCCGGCGTCAACCTCGATGACAGCCGTCGGAGCAATCGTCGGACTCGGATTAGCAACGGGGACGCTCAACGCTGCGCTGATGTTTACCATCCTGTCGGCATGGATCGTCGCCCCGCTGATTGCCGTGTTCACAGGTGCGTTTATCGGCAGATATCTGTACCCGCATCTCGACGCCAAATTCGCATTTGGTCGACTCATGAACCCGTTGATCGCAATCGATACCCAGGGGAGGCTCCCACGACTATCGGTCAACGATAACGTGGCACCTCGGGATCTAATCGGGTCGGCGCTTGTGGTGGCAATTGCCTGCTACATGGGGTTCAGCGCCGGAGCCTCGAACGCGGCGAACGCAGTCGCCCCGCTCGTCGGCAACGGTTCCCTCAACCCCAGCCAGGCGATTCTCCTCGCGGTCGGGGCCATCAGCGTGGGCGGCTTCACGATTGCCCGGCGGACGCTGGCAACCGTTGGCAACGATGTTACTAATATGCCGATTCTAGCAGCGCTTATCGTTTCGACCGTGGGTGCGACGATCATCACCGTCCTATCGTGGCTCGGAATTCCAGCCAGTCTCGCCGTGAGCACGACCAGTTGCATCATTGGGCTCGGGTGGGGCCGTGCAAGCCGAGCCCGGACGCTCGCGGAAATAGTCAAACAGTCTCCTGCTGATGAACCCGCTCCAAAGATTACGACTGGTGCGCTCAAACTCCCTCCAGTTGAGGGCGACGAGGGGGTCGCTGCGAGCCCGACTGTGGGCGAACTCGCTGAAGGCGAGATTCCTGGCCCGGACAGGCAGCACTCATCCGGGGATCGTGTGTCTAGCATTGGCGAGAAAGACCCGAAGGAACTGTCCGCCGAAAGTCTGTTCGACCCCGCAGCGTCAGCTCGCATCGTGACGCTCTGGGTCATTACGCCGACGATGGCGGTCGTGGGATCCTATGCCTTGTTTTCACTCCTCGCCTAAGAGATGTGCATAAAATGATGGTTCGTTCGTCTCTAGATGCGCAACGTATTACCACCAGCTGCCGAATGCACTCTCTGCGTCAGTCACGCGCTATCTGACAGAATAGCGGAAAAGCGATTTGGGGTGTGCAAGATACAGGGCGCGAATCTTGTAATCCAGATCGTGCTGAAATCGTCAGTAACGATACCACGCTTCGTTTTCAGTCTCCCTTCAGTTCATCCATACACTCGGCACAAACTTCTATACCACTCTCCCCGGCAACGGCTTCTTCGCCGTGATCAATTGAGTCGATTAGTTCTTTCGTGATAACATCTGGCGAGATGCTTTGAACTTCATCCACATCACGGCCGCATCGAGCACATTTGACCATAGTATAGTGTAACAAGAACACAGGCTATTATTGTTGGCCACGAATCCTACCGTTAACGCTGTACCCTATCGTTACCGATTTGCTGAATACGTCCTCTATATTCACAGTCCATTCTTGTCACGATCTGAGGGTTTCAACAGAGCTACTCGTCTCCACCCGATCGACGGAGAGGGGCCTAGCAGGCCCATAGCGAGGCGACAGACCAGGGCAACCTCAACCACTCACTCACACCCAACAGGGCAGAGCGAGGATGTGAGAGGCATCTATGGGAGGATGGCCTGAACTCCCCGGTTGGGGATGAAGGGCTGTCAGCGTGTAGGAACGGGACGTGAACGGGGCCTTAGGGAGGACAACAGGGCCACACCAGGACAGGTAGATCGCTGCCTCCTTCTTCGGAGTGAGAAGTCGCACCTGACTGACTGAGATGAGCGCCTGATTTTCGTGATTCCTCGGGGAAGATCGGCCGTGGTTTATAAGGGTCGGACCAATGACGTCTTCTCCCGCTGAGTCAGAAATCGAGCGCTCGTCTGAAGCAATAGCACACCTCGGCAGTCTTCACTAGGGACGAAGCGCCTAAATCGGATCGTCTGGATCGTGTACGTTCGCCATCCGCGTCGCCTCAGTCGCGTACTGATTTTGCAACGTTTCCTCGCCAACTGGGTCAAGATCGTCTGGGTCAACCTCAACCGCAGCGGTCGTAAGATGCGTTTTGGAGATGCCCGTAATGGCGTGCTCCTTCATCGTGTACCGTTCACCGTCAGTTGTCGCATACACGAGTACGATGAGGTTCGACTTGTCTTCAGCAAACATCCGTTCAACCAACCAGACTTGCACTGGGGCTGTATCCTCCGTCATAGCCGATCAGACGAGAGATACGATGTTAGTTGTTCGCATCTAGCACCCGAACACGCTTCTGACCAGTGGACCGATCAGTACGCAGGTTCTCTGGGGTAAATCAGGTTGGCGACGTGAAATAAAGCGTGTCGCCATGCAGTGTCCGTCCGCTGTCTTCAACACGCCGATCTCAATAGATCGGTAATGTGTGGCGTTGGAATTCAAGCAAATCCAATGATAGAGAGAAGCCAGAATAGATAGACACGCAGGAACGCGCATGACTGGTGCTTTATCTTGTTCCGTGCGAGCACCCGGAGGCGACGGAGATAGGTATGGATGGAGCGATGGATGTGGAGCCAGTACCCCACTACCGTGCTTGTGCAGTTTGATACCACGTCGGAGGGGTGTTACTCTTGTCCACGCTCGGTGATATTCTCCTGTGCGGCAATCCAGAGATCCTGGTTGGCGAGTGTCTCAACCCGGTCCCGCCAATCAAAGTCGCAGTAGCTGACGCCTTCCTCGACTGAGATTACGGTTTGGGCTTCAATGCGGGTCACGTTCTCCGTGTTCAGCACGCAATGATTCGCGGGTGTATCCGGACGCAATGCATACAGCCAGTCCGAGTCGTACTGCCTGATGACGACGCTGTAGGCTGTCGCTGTTCCGTCAGTGAAGTAGACGGTTGTTGGATCTTCCGCCTCATCGTTGGTCTCGCTCATTTGTCTCACCTGCGTGTGGGACTTCATGCCAAGGGGTAGTAACTGTCGTGGTAAGCCACGAAGAGTCCCTCAATGGATGGATGTCCACTCTGTGGAGATGGTTCGCAGCAAATCGACACGCAACTCTACATGGTGTGATCGGGCTGCGTGATCATCTGTGCAACTGATAACGATGAGGCATCTATCTGGTGAAGGTGAACGTGTGTTCACGGTTGGTATCACAACTCGGGCAGGTATGGTGATAGACGATCTGCTGGCCGTCTGTCTCGCTTGTCCAGTTTCCCTCTTTATCAATGTACCCACACGTTGGACATTTTTTCTCAGTTGTTTCGTAGCGCCGTCGGACTCGTTCGAAGGATGTTGACATATGACTCACTTAGTACCATGTCGAAATAAGAGTTGAGCCGATCTCTGAGGACGACGACAGTGGAGCAATTATCGATGACTAACCGACGAAGAACTGGAAGATAGCAGTAGATATTCCATACAAATACCACGATCAACATCAGTCGTACTGGTGTGGAAAGCTCGATCGATTCTAATCAGTTCTATAGAGGACTCCCAGCCACGCGATCCATCCGATCCCACCGTCTCCTAGGTCAGCGTTCTGAGCGATCACCGTCGCGATCAGTACGAGGAGTGCGATCAGCGCTAAGAGGATCAGTATCGTTATGATCATCCCCCTTATAGACATATTCGCTACCCGATCAGGAAGCGATGTGTTCGAACCGCGGTTCATAGCTTCACATTATCCTCCCAGACCATACGTATACTGGCGGTGTTGTCCCGACCACCGATCAGCGACCTTGTACAACATTCGCTGTTGAAAAGAGGAGGGGGGTGTTGCACAAGGCAGTGTCTGATTAATCACACTGTGCTGTGATATGCTCTCAAAGCAAACCTCGCTGACTTCGGTTTCATCCACAGTAGTACTATAACCAAGGAACTCCCTCCATCCCTGCTGCTACTACTGCCTTGCTTCCGTGGTTCGCTTTCGCGGACTATTCTCGTCGGTGGCACGTTACTCGCTTGATATCACGCCTGCCGGAGTGGTCGGACTCTTCTCCCTATTACAACGATCGTGATGAGCCGCATATCTCGTGGCGGCCTCCGGATCAACGACCACGAGTTTCGTTCCTCGTCGCTTCTTGAGCTGGACGTCGGTGGACGCAGATTCTCCGGTAGCATGTCCCCGGTGTCGTCGCCGGGACAGTGCTCGTCTTGTTGTTCGTCCTCGCCAGTGCAATCGTGGCCCCACTCCCGACGGTAGTCCTCCTGACAGTGGTGTACCTCGCCGTCAACGAGATGCTGGGCGTTCGCCGGTGGACGGCCGTATTGGCCTAACTTGGTCTGGCACCGAAACGTCTCGTAGTTCGTTCTCCGTCGCGCGTTCGAACGTCTCGCGATCGATCGACATTGCTGTTCTCTCTATCTTTAGTGCCGGGATCGATATGGGCGTTCGGTCCGTAGGTGATGATGGCTCTGAAGGCTCCGATGAGAGTTGATCGCATACTACCTTGTGCAACGAATCCGATTCAGGAAAACCGGCTGTTGCACAAGGTAACCTGCTCACACCGAGTGGTAGCCATCGAACGCAGTTCAGCCTGGTCAACGGCTGGCTCGGCGTTCTAATGGACCCGAGTAGATGCGTGTGAGTTGCTCATTCCTCGGTGGTTGGCTCCCCAATCGCATAGAGAACCCCATCTGAAATCACATAGACACTCCCTTCAACGACAACGGGATTCCTCGTGATCGGTAGATCGAGTGTCGCGATGAGTGTGCCAGTCGACGCCTCGATCGCATAGAGCGCATCGGTCTCGACCCCAAACGCGTCCGAATGAGCGCCGACGTAGAGCACGTCGTTGGCGACGACTGGCGCCGTCGAGACGCCGAAATCCATCGAGTATTCGGAGATCGACCAGCCACCCGTTCCATCAGCTTCACTACCAGCCAGAACGGGAACCATATCGTAATCGACTGCTGTCGTATAGATCCGGCCATCGCCTGCAGCGATCGGCAACAAGTCGAACCCAGCCTCAGTACTCACTCGCTGTACGTCCTCACCAGTTGCTCTGTCGAGTGAAACGAGACTGTAGATCGGGGCGCGAAGAACGTCCTCTTCACCACCAGCTGTGATGCGGAGATAGACTCGACCGTTGGCGACGACAGGCGGACCTTCGATATTCGCCTCGGAAGCAAACGGCGGATCGAGTCGTTGTTCCCATTGGACACGCCCGGTCTGGATGCCCAGAGCTAGTACCGTTCGATCCAATCCCCCCTCACCGGCAACCCGGCCGACATAGACACACTTTCCATCTACTGCTGGAGGGGTAAGACGGCTCCCGAGTGTCCGTTGCCAGATGACTGTGCCGGAAGCGGTGTTAATGCTAGAGACCGTCTCTTGATCCGTGACGTAGAGTCGGCGCCCAAGTAACACGATCCCGCCAGTCGTCAACGGTGCGGCTGTCGAGATCGGATTCGTCCATTGAATACTACCGTCCGACCGGGAATACGCTCGAAGCGAGCCACCGCTTGCATAGACGTGTCTATCGTCAACAGCGAGTGCATCTACTTCCATCTCAGGATCAACTATCCAGCGGGGTGTTCCATCGGTGGCATCCAGCGCGTACAGCCCCGCAGGAGGCTCGTCGGTATCCGAATCGGGTACCTGTCCACTCGCATAGACAACGTTATCGCTAACGACGGGATCGACTGTTGTATTGGCCTCGAATCGCCACCGTTCTTCGAGACCGGTTCGTGGTCCCTGGGCAGTTGGATGATACCCGGTATGTGCCCCGTTGTACCGCTGTTGTGGCCAGGCTGTCTCAGTCGCTGCTGAGGACGTCCCCTGAGAGACAGCACGAACCCCCTGATCCGAGTGTGTCGCTGTTGCTGTCGAGGCGAACAGACTACTGACGGTGACCGCTCCGGCTGCCAGTAAGAATTTGCGCCGGGTTGGACTCACATCGAATAGCTGACTGGGCGAAGTAGTATCCATTAGAGCTTCTATCGCTCTCTGAGGAGATAAACTAAGTAGGCGTCAACCCCGCAGACTGGATCGATGGACTCGCGTAAGCCCTGCTACGTAATTGACGTTATTCTGTCGTATCGGATTCTTCACGATATTCATCAATTCGATCTCTTATAATTTGACATTATTGGAATAATCGACGGAAGAGACTCCGTTTTGTCGGGCGCTCAACCAACAGCACTGAGCAGTCGATCTCATCAATCACGTCGAAATAAAGTGTGCTGGTCACCAGTCGTGAGAGTAGTCCTCGCTCAATCGAGCCAATAATGAGCATCGTGTGATTAGTAGCTTCGCGGCCAATTGCAGCTTCAACATCCCCAGAATCATCGACTGTGATAGTGGCATCCTGTAACTCGTGCTCAGCAGCCCAATTACTGATAAATTGCTCACCAGCATCACGGTTTTCGGCCCCATCAACAATGTGTAACAAAGTGATCTCCGATCCAACAGTCGACTGAAGCGTTCGTGCGATCTCACCGCTGAGATCAGAATCGGGCCCTCCAGCAATTGGGAGGAGAATCCGTGACGTATCGTAACCTCGGTTTCTGAAGACGAGAAAATCACACGAAAGCTGACTGGTTAACTCATTGAGCGGCCGGTCGGTACGAGCTGCATTCCAGAGTTGATTATTGCCCCACTCCATCACTACCAGATCCGTTTGATTGCGCTTTGCGATGCTGAAAATCTCTTCAAATGACCGTGGCGAAACGACTGTTGAAGTCTCATATTCGACATCATACTGACTGATCTGCTCACGGACGTTCTCGAGTAACCGATCGGATTCGTCGACGATCTGGTGATGCTGTCCCGCATGATATTGGTGGGAAATGTGACTTGGCGTTTGGACGATATGGACGACATGGACCACTGCGGATTCCTTCTGACTAGCAAGGGTACAGGCCAGATCAACAAGTCGTGATTCGGTACGGGGATTCGCGATAGGAACCAACAACCGATAGTTTGAGTCCTCAAACACGAGAGAACCAGTAGTGTCGATCACAGGAACGTAGGATTGACCGGCAAGTCCACCAAGCATCCATTCTCGGATGGAGAGCTGGCGATCGGTCCCTTCCAAGCGAATGGAATCGAGGCGGCGCTCGCTCGTCTGGAAGTAGTTGACGACGGTCACCAGCGTAATCCCGCCAATCGTGTTGCCTAGCAACACTGGCAGGACGAATTCGATCATTCCCGTGACGACAGAGAGTTCGCCGGCGAAGACCACGTAGAACATCTCGGTGAAAGACGTAACCACGTGAAACAGATTCCCAATCGGAATTGCGAGAAAGGCTAGATACACGACCACAACCCGGGAGATCGTATCCTGGGTTGCATACTCAACCCAGACGACACCAGCCACGATCAGTCCTGCGAAAGTAGCTTTAAAGAATACGCTCCACCACGGTGTCTCAACACCGTGTTCGCCGAGATGGATCGCCGCAGTTGCCGCCTCAGGGGAAAATACACCTCCCCACGCGAGTACCGCAGCACCGATGACGCCGCCGATAAAGTTACCGGTGAGGACGATCGACCAATGACGAAACAGTGATGGGATGCTGGCTAGTCGCTCAAGGGTGAGCGCCACTGGTGGTAGTGTGTTTTCGGTATACAGCTGGTAGCCGCCAATGATGATGTAGATAAATCCCAGTGGATACAACAACGCACTGAGCACTGGATGTTCATTTGTTGTTGCAGTCAGATTAGCCGTGAGTAAGACAGTAATTGAGATCGCGAACCCAGCTGCGATAGCGCTAAAGAGGAGTTCTCGCTTGCCTGAGGTGAGTTCCTCGTCTGCAGCGGCAACGATGCGTTGGAACACCTCATCGGCTGAAAATCGATCTCGAATCACCGCTCCTGCTGCAGGAGCCCCGCTTCTAGATCGTTCAACGGCATCTCGTACTTTCTCTGATCCATCTGATCGGTTGGGATCAGCCATTGCTGGACTGATTCCCCAGAGTGACTAAGGTATTGGCTTTTCCCAGGGTGAACTACTACAACCGTACATCCTTTCCTGAAGAATGATTGAGAAGGGTGAGTAGAGTAAGAATCCACACTGTACATACTATCGAGTATCATTACTGGATTCCGTTCGGTTCTGCTGGCCCCTTGCGGCAAGAAGAAGCGTTACGATCGTATTCATCGTCTCTCAGTCATGATGAGAAACTAGCTTGTGTTGGACAGTCAGGTCGAGAGATTCGGCTGGAACGTACACTACCGTATCCGGAAGATGTCGGGCTCAGAATCCACTTGGGACCTTAAGACCAGATTAGCTATAGGGTGTTTGGGTGGGGATGAATAAAGAGGGTCAATCCGTCGACTCATCCTCAAGACCGAGTTCTGCGATGAGACGATCGGTAATAACCCGTTCAACGATGTCAAGTAACTGTTCGCCGTCAGTCGTGTAATCAGCAAAGATACCCAACGGGATCTCACCGCCTGCCGAATCGTGGTGGCCACCGGCACTTCCGACGTCCTTGAACGCTTCTCGGAGCACGTCACCGACGTGAATGCGTGGGTCCGGCGATCGTGCACTGAGGTGAATGGAATCGTGGGCGATACCGAAGACGATGACCGTCTCGACGCCTTCCAGCGTTGCGAGATAATCGGCGGCTTGCGGGAGTGCATCTCGCTCAGTTGTCCGGCCGACATGCGTAATAAGCACCGCCGATCGTATCATTCGGTTACTGATCGCAGTCGCGATAGCATCGAGAGTTGCGCCAGTAACTGACGGGGTCGACAGCTGTCGGAGCAGATCCTGATCCACGTACTCATGAAGATATCCCGCTGCATCGTACTCCTCGCGGGTCGCTCCACGAAGGAAGTTGAGAGTCTCACGACGAATGGCAAACAGGAGGGCCGTCGCAAGTGCGGTATCGGGCTCGATGTCGAGGGCACGGACGTACTCCGTGAGAATGGTCGCAGCGGCCCCGATATCCTCCCGATGGTCGACGAACCGGGCATCAATATCCTCGGCAGGATGATGGTCGATTACGATGTCCACGGGAGTCCCCTGCGGAACATCGTTGTTCGCGCCTGGAATGGCATGATCGACGAATGCAAGCAACGAATCTGCAGGTCGATCCTGGACGGCCGTAGGTTCAAATCGGTTGAGGTCGATATCGAGCAGATTGACGAATGCCCGGTTTTGCTGATGGGAAATATCGCCACTGTAGAGGATTTGATGCGCATCAATACCAGCTTCGGACGCAATTCGACCCAATGCGAGCGCACTGGCGAGACAATCCGGATCGGGGTTATTGTGACAGACGATGTTGATCTCGCTGCCATCGGCAAGCAGTTCGTGGAGTTGCTGGGCTCGACTCATTCTGTATTCTATGACCGCGATATACTTAGAAGAGTGAGGCAAGCAGACCCTGAACAGTATGTCAATGGGTAGATTGATTAATCGTTGTCGTCGGTACCAGAGCCGAACAGCCGCTCGTGAAGCGAGCGTGTCAAGGGGCGTTCAGCCAGTAGTACCGAGCACTCGACATCCTCGACCACATCGTAGGCCAGTGACCCTCTAAGTAACCGCGAGAGCAGCCCACGCTCGGTCGCGCCGATGATCCCCAGTGTCCGGTCTTTCACAGCGCGAGTGATTGCACTTTCAACATCGCCCGAGTCGTCGATTAATACTTCTGCATCCTCTAAGTCGTGGCTTGCGGCCCATTCAGTGAGGAACGTCTTGCCTTCCCCCTGGTCGTCTTCATCGTCAACGACGTACAACAACGCGATCTCGGAAGCGGACTGCTCGCGTAACGTGCGTGCGATCTCGGTACTGAGATCTGAGTCCGGACCACCTGCAGTGGGCACGAGTATTCGGTCGACGTCAAGCCCGCGGTCCTTGAGCACGAGAAAATCACACGGTAGGTCGTGTGCGAGTTCGTCGATCGCCCCTTCAGCACGGCCGGCGGTCCAGGGACGATCACGACCCCAACCCATCACCACGGTGTCGGCCCCGGTCCGGCGAGCGACATTGAAGACTTCCTCGAACGACTCGTGGGCGACGATCGTCGTCGTCTCGACGGGCGCGCCGAACGTCTCGGCGTCCTCTCGGGTGGCCTCGAGTCCCGAGAGTGGTAGGTTTCCCGACGCCGAAGAGGGGTTCGGGCCTGTGAATCTCCGCGATTGTCGCCATGAACCGTGCAAGTGCTTAGAGACAGATATAGATTCGATCTCAGCGCTCTTCTGTGGGATCGTCCCCCGATGACATCGGTCTGCTCTCGATTGCCCTCTGAGCGATTCCTGACGTTACGTGTCGTCGATCAGTGTGATCTTCTTGAGGTGCCCTTCTTGATAGAGAGCCATCATAAGCTGTTGGAGATCCCTTCTACTCGCGTTCCCGTTTTGAACCATATTCGAGACAACGGCGTCAGTTGTATCGGTGAATTCCCCGTCATACTCGATCGTCCAATCTGGGGCAATCGTTCCCGTCACCCCCTCAATATCGGCGAACACTACATGCATTATCGTGGGTTCACCTCGATTACCCCGTGAGTGCTCGCCATGATCTCGAAGCCGCTGTATCGAAAGACAATCTGCCCCCGCCGTCTATGGGCCGGAGACGTAGCAAACAGGCCATCGAGCACACTCGGATCAATCGCCGAGTAGAGTGGATCGAGGGCCATCGGATCCGTGCGGATCATCGCAGCGACCGCAGCGACCACAGCTTCACTCGGCGTATCGACCGATGGATCGTACTCTAATCGATAGACCTTCTCGTCCTCGTGGTAGGCGATCTCGTCCGCTGAGTCGAGCAGATCATCCTCGATACGCAGATCGGGATAGTCCCCATCGTCGACGACCGCCTGTTGTGGAAAGGCACCCGCTCTACTGGTGGTTGAGTCCTGTTGATCCATAGTGGAGTTATGGTCGTTTCGCGGATGAGACTGACTATTGCTTGTGTAATCCTTTTATATACTCATTCGTTCAGAGCAATCAGGGTACTCGCAATAAGGCGTCTGGTACCCCGTTTGAGTCGGGAGGCCACCGCCTGTCTCGTAATCCCAAGCTCGTCAGCGAGCGCTTGTTGCGGTAGTTGCCGCGGCGAATCATAGTACCCGCGGGTATACGCAAGCATCAATACCTCTCGTTGGGCGTCAGTCAGATCATACTCGTGCCCTGATCGTAACGAGGAAAGCGCGTGTAGTTGGGTCAGTTCGACGGGAATCTCGTGCTCTTTGCAGTACGTGTGGAACTGGGAGATTGCCTCTTGCTCCTCGGCGCGGATGTCGAACGTCCACTTTGCCTGTGTTCCAATGGCCGAGATAAGTTCCACTTCCGTTTCAAGGATGGCGGTTAAGATACTCTCGTACTCGAAATCCCAGTCGATGCGGATGAACGCATTACCGTGGACGGTATCGATCACACGAATATCGTGAATTCCGGGATGGGCAACGTTATTCATATCAATAGTAGCGACATCCGCGTCTTCGATCCAGAAATACGGGATAATCGCTCCATCAGTGGGAACAACGCGATCAAGTTCGATTTGCGTGCCGGGGAAATCCCTGAACACAGCAGCTAAGGGGAATTCGCCCTCGGTGGCCGTGAATGTGGCTTCAATCGCCATACAAACAGTGAAACTGAGCGGCGTCCTCCATACGACCGGCCAGTTGGACGTTGGTCAGATCTTCCATGATGAAAGTGATCACTGAAATGACTTAGCTTTGCTCCCGCCGGCTTCTGGTCGAACAGGCATTCAATTCGTGAGATCATCTCGCCACAGGGCCCAATAAACTGGTGGTACTCTTCTCCCTAGAACACCATCGAAGCTATGAGGGGAGTGGATTCGAGGATAAAAAGGGGGCGCAGCAGGTGGGGAGCGCCGATTGCCAGCACTCGATTGCTCTCGCGTAGGCTTCTCTTTGAAAGGTGGTTTTTCGGTCCTATTGGTTCTGCTCGAGAGCCGTTTCCGCCATTAGAAAAATCCGTTATCGCCGGCGGAAGTGCCCATAGACTTCATCTGTGGTTTGCAAGTTCGCATGCCGAAGATGGAGCATGACATCCTTGAGCCGCTTGTTCTCCCGGCGGATCATTCGAAAGGCAATCGAGTGGCGGAACGTATGAGGGGACGCTTCGTGTGACTTGTCACGCCCCTCTTCGATCCGATACGGACGGATATCTGCTTCCTCTGCAACTCGTGTCACGGTATTCTGGACAGAATGGTCGGTCATGCGATCGGACTGGCGTGAAGGGAATACCGCTTTAGTATCCTTCCAGACGCGATTTCGATACCCACGGAGCTGTTGGCATGTCTCATCAGCAAGATCAAGGTAGGAAGCCCCTAGATTGCCTTTCTGGATTTTACTGGGTAAGTAGAGCTCGCCGGGCTCAGCATCCAGATCGAGATATGTTTCTGAGTTGCCGGATTTCTTGACGAGGTTTTAGTCATCGGTTGGGTATATAAGCGGTGTCGAGACGGCAGGTGATATAGCTTGGTGAGTTGCCGAGTTTCCAGCAAAACCGGCAACTCACTATAATTAGTGGCAAGGTGGTCTACTTCGAATGAGCGAAACCCGTGCTCTCTAATTATCAGGTTACGGACCTATTGAAATCGGCGTGCTGAATACAGAGCGCGAATTTCGCATGGTAGCCATACAAGAAGTGGGTGTTGGAATCGATAGGTACAGAGGGTGAGTTCAGTAAACAACTTTCGTTTCTTCCGGCTCTTCTGCGCTGAATGCCTCTCGAATAGGTGTGCAGATCTTGTATTCGCTTCTTAGGGAGGTCCGTATGACTGTCACACTCTCCTCGAAAGCGCGAGTCCACCGGAAGCGGCCGCCATTCTCTTCACTAATGGCCCAACTATTCGGGAGCTAGTTCCCCAACAGTCCGCTTGCGAAGGTTATCGCTCGCACCAATCGGGATTGTGATGATTATGTCGTCAACGACGTTACGCGCAGCCAGTCTCTCGAACTGCTCACGAGCCTCGCTCGGACGACCGACGATTGCCAACTGATTCATCATCTCGTCGGTGACCGCGTTACGGGCTGCGTCGCGGTTACCGTCGCGCCAGGCAGCAGAAATTTGGGCGGCCTGATCCGGAAATGAGAGTGCGGCAGCGTTCTTATACCCCTCGCTGCTCCCCAGATAGTATGCGAGGTGGTTCCGGATCGTCGCATACGCCTCGTCGGCGTCCTCGCTTACCGCGCATGGAACGTACGGCGAAACTGTAATGTCATTCGGATCTCGGCCCGCTTCCCGAGCAGTTTCCGCGATGGTCCTGTATGTCTCTGATAACTGATCGAAGGGAATGTTGTGAGGCAACCAGCCATCGGCGACTCTCCCGGTTGCGCGCCGATTCGCCGTGCCGAGGGCTGCAGCGTAAAGAGGAATGTTCTGGTCTAGCGATGGAAAGTCCGCGACGGAGAACAGTTGTCCGTCATAGGTCACTCGGTCGCCACCATTGAGGAACAACTTAACGAGTTCGATGGTCTCGTGGAGTCGACGTGGCGGATTGTCGAAGGCCATGCCGTGAAGATCAGTGATAACTTTGGCGGTACTCGTCCCAAATCCAAGCCGGACCTGTCCATCTGCGGCGTCAGCGAGGGTTGCTGCGGCCTGTGCCAAGGTAGCGGGCGAGCGACTGTAGACGTTGACAATTGCTGTACCGAGATCGATCGTCTCCGTCTGTTTTGCGGCGTTTGTGAGCGTTATGAATGCGTCTCGACCCCACAGTTCGGTCACCCAGAGAGAATCGTACCCCAGCGATTCTGCACGTTCGGCGAACGCTGCAACGTCGTCGTGATCCTCGGGGATCAGGAGGCCAGATGCCATAGTGTCATCACCTATTCCCGGATATAATAACACTACGGGCGACGTGGCCTTGTGTCGTCGCCACCGCGGTCGTATCCAACTCCGTGACCGTCTTCGCGAACGATGTTTTCTCCGCGGGCGACAGCGAGAGCGTAGTATCGAACTGCAATAGCAGCATAGTCTCATTTGCACCACAACTGACTCGGTCCACCCAGTCGGGTCGCATCGGTATCACTCGGTAGCTGGATGGCCGTTGAAAGAGAACAACTGCGAGGCAGTCCTACAAACGATCGATAGTTCAAGAGACGACGGCACTGGACCGTCTGCTGAATCGATCCTCTGTATCCATCATGCTGATTTCAATAGGTCAATAATCAGCGGTGTTAGAAAGGACGAAGACTTCCACTAATCCGGCTCTGTTGAAACCCCCAGAGAGTTACATTTTCGTCCTGTAATTCCACGAGATGAAGGCCCTCCCGAAGTCGCAGATTCTCCGGTTTACTGAGAAGGCGATCCATCTGGCACGCCGAGCGGTCTCTCGATACTCCTCGAAGTTCTCTAAACACCGCTATACACTCCCGCAGCACGTTGTTCTGCTGTGTCTCAAAGTTCGGAAGAACACGACCTACCGTGGCCTGCTTGACGAACTGATCGAGATGCCACGCATCCGCCGAGTTCTTGGATTAGCCGAACTTCCGACGCCATCAACGCTCTGTAAGGCATTCAATCGACTTGATATGGCTGTGTGGCGGATCTTATTGACTCTCTCAGCGACGCTACTTCCGACAAGCGGAGTTGTTGGGGTTGATGCGTCAGGGTTCGACCGCAGTCACGCTTCGAAACACTACACAAAACGAGCTGAACTTACGATTCAGCAGCTCAAAGTGACGTTGTTGGTCGATGCGAAGGTCAACGCAATTCTGGCTCTGTTGAAATCCTCAAGCGGTGATAGGTTCAAACAGACGTGCTGAATACAGAGCGCGTATCTCGCACGAAGCTTCAGCCGTTCGAATCGGTCGATACAGGGCGCGAATGCAGCACGAAATTCTGTTTGGTCTGCGGGAGTAGTGATCGCTCAGTACACACGACTTTGTAATAGCTGCGCTTACCGGGAATCTCCTGTAATATACGCACTCTGCATGGCATTTTATTTTTATATTTATATATTAAAATATAGGTGGGATGTAGAACACGGATACAGAACCCAAACGCTCAGTGGGTACTTCCAGCCAGGAAATTCCCTTTATCGCTTGGTCCTGTCTACTGACCATGGACGACGAACTGCGCTTCCAGTCCCTTCGCAATCGCCTTGACAGATATTCCGACCAGTATTCTCGCCCGCAACAGTCTCGCCTCAAACGATGGTTTCTCTTTGACGGAAACCGGATGCACGTCACAGCTGTATTGCTCGGTGGGGTCTTCGTCGTATTGGTCCTGTTCGGAGCCGTCTGGTCGATCGAATATCGGCGATTGGTATCCGAGACGGCGATGGTGCAGACTATCTTCAATACGTTGCTCGGTGGTGTGATCCTGCTCGTTTCGATCGTCGTCGCTGTCACGTCGGTGGGCGTCAGCCAGGAACTCACCTCACTGGGCAAGCAACACGACCGCATCAAGACCGCGGTGGAGTTCCGCCGTCGAATCGTAGCCCACGACGAGATCAAGACGAGTCCGGCCCGCCCAGGCCAGATCATCATCGCCACGCTGCAAGCAATTCACCAGCAGGCCCACGAACTCGAATCGATCGTAGCGGACCATCCCGACTCGAATCTGCAGCAGGACGTCACAGCTCTCAAACTCGATATCGAAACGAATATCGAAGAATTGATCGGAACGCTGGAGAACATACAGGCCGGGACCACAGACGAACTACTCGTCGGGCTGGATTACGACAGTTCGTGGCAACTTCACCAGACCTACCGACTTCAAGAAAACTACGCCGATCAACTCTCAGAGGACCATCGAGCCGTCATGGACGAACTCGGAACGGCTCTCCACGAATTGATGAGCAGCCGCGAGTACTTCAAGACGCTCTATTACAAACGAGAATTCTCCGAGCTCTCGACGATGCTGCTGATCGCTTCGTTGCCGGTGATTGTCTTCATCACCTACGTATTGCTGGCACTCGACACCGGACTCTTCCCCGAGGTCACAATCGGGGGGCTGTCGCCGCTGGCAGTGTTCATCAGCCTGGCGTATACGATCGCACTCACTCCGTACGTCATTCTCACCGCCTACGTGCTTCGAGTAGCATCCGTAACCAAACGGACGCCTGCCGTAGGCCCGTTTGTCATCGGAACCGATCATCAACTCCCGTTCGACAGTACTGTTCTCAAAAACGAACCTGAAACGTAATATAGTATTACGTCCCTGCCGGAATGATGTACATGCGGTGTATCGGTCAATTTGCAGGCTCGACCAAGCAGCTGATTCAGCTGTATTCGTGTGAATAGAACGTTGCTGCTGTGCTAAATAGCGCCTCTGTATTCAGCACGCGATTCCTATCAATTGCTGAGGGTTTCAACAAGGCCGCAATGCTTGATCTCCACGTGACGACAACACGAAAACACGATAGCCAGATCGCTCCGTCGTTGATCAAGCGCAATCCCGAGAATATCGACATCCTTCTCGGTGACAAAGGGTACGACGATCAGAAAATCAGACGACTTGCCCGTCAATACGAGGTTCGTCCACTGATTAAGCATCGTGAATTCACGTCACTCCACCGGGCATGGAACGCGCGCTTAGACACTGATCTCTACGGCCAGCGGAGTCAATCCGAGACTGTCAACTCAACGCTCAAGCGGAAGTACGGTGCATTCGTCCGGTCACGACGCTGGTGGAAACAGTTCCGTGAACTCACTATCGCCTGTCTTATTCATAATGTAGACTGATCACTCTGAGCGGTCAATACAGGGGACTCGCGGATCGCTCAGTACAGGTGAAAGCGTTACAGGAGTAGCCATCAATCTGTACGATAGTTGTTAAATTTGGATGATCACTGACTCTTAGTAGCTGGAAATAGTGTTCTCAATCAAGATATTGATTGATGAGTTGCTCCGTTCCTTGCCGAAGATGTTATGGGATTAATCATTCCTCATATTCAATTCATTGGCCAGTTCGGCTCTGGTGAATCCCATAACGGCATAGACTTCAACCGGAGAGCTTGTGAGTCTTAACTAAAGGGGAATGACTTAAGATATTGACTGATGAGTTGTTCTGGCCCCCGATGAAAATATTCTGAGAGAGACTCTTCGCTCATGTCTAATTCATTAGCTAGTTCTTGGATTGTGACTTCCTGCGAGGGGCTGTAATAGCCGTTTTCATATGCAGCCACAGTCGCTTTGAGTGCCGCTAACCGTGTCCGTGCCTCACTCGCGGTCAGTGAGCCAGTATAGATCGGCGAACCCGGTTCTATGTGACGGCCTCCCTCAGTAAGTAGACCTGTATCCACAGGAGTGAATCCAATATCTTCGATAAGACTCGAAACTACACTTTTCGCCTCATCATCATCCCCAGCGATAAATATCGCAAGACGATCATCCGGATCGGCCTCAAGCCGTTGTCCGTCTCGGAGGTTTTCCCAATAAATAGAATTGAATGCCTTGATGACTCTTGAGTCTTCGAGATGATCCGCAATGAGGTCCGTATGTGTCTTTCCTACGTCGGTTAGTCCGTCACGTCCCGGATAATAATTTGAGGCACTGATAACGATCTTATCACTGAGAGTGTCCGCAGGGAGGGATTTGTATGCATTGAACGGAATCGCCTCCATGACGACTTCGCCGAAATCGGCTGCTTCAGAGACGGTCCCCGCATGAGCGTTGCTTCCCAGATCGTCAACGAGATCGGTGAGTGTTTCTGGTCCCCGAGAATTGCTAATCATAACCTCGTGGCCTGCTTCAACGAAGTTCTGAGCGGCTGTACTCCCGACATTCCCTGCGCCAATCATTCCGATTTTCATCAATGGTCTCCCGTTCCAGCCTATGAGTGGGGACGTGAAAAGCTACCAAGTTAGGAGTCTGGTTGCTACTACCGAGAGTAGAAGTGAGGGGATCAACTTATCGATCCATACTCCTCTCAATTGAAACCTGAAGTACGTGGCTCGGTCCTCCTGTAGTATCCTCAACTGAAGATACTCCTCTTCGGAACGTCTATTACTACGAATTTCGTAGTGGTGCTATGAGCGAGGGCAAAGGAAGTCAAGGGTCAAAACGGGGTGAAGGGGTTGATGAGAGTACGCTCTTCTCACTTCTTGGGAAGGCACATACCTTAGCAATTCTCAATGAAATTGTCACTACAGACAAGCAGTCGATCCGTTTCGGCGAACTCCAAGATTCGCTCGAACTTTCGCCGAATACACTCTCTCGACGACTCGATGAACTTGTCGAAGTTGGGTTTCTTGAACGGACACAGTACGACGAAATTCCTCCACGAGTAGAATACGAAGAAACAGAAATGGTAAACGATCTCACGCCAGTTTTTCGAGGACTCGAGATATGGATGGAACGGCACGGATCAGATCAACTTGAGTGTTCCTGAGATTCAGTAGTTCACAAAGCCGTTAGTTGAGACATGACTAGAAGTCAATGTGATAAAGTCTGAAGTGGTTCCGACCATTCTTCCAGCCATTGATAGATTGCCTTGCTGAATATACGCTCTGTATTCAGCACGCCAGTTCTAACAACTGGAAGGAACGCTCAAGTCGAAATTCCGAATATATTGTAAACACGGTAACTCGCTATACCTGGTGACAAGGTGGTCTACCTGGAACGAGTGAAAGTCCCCGTGTTCTCTAATCATCAGATAACGAATCTATTGAACTCGGCCTGCTGAATACAGAGGACGTAGTCAGAACCGAACAGTGGGAGTACTATCACCCAGTTCGTTGGTCGTAGCGTTTGACCAACACCCGGGCCCACCAGAGTTTCAGGGCGATACTGGTCACGACGCCAAGTATCGCTCCTTTCGGTGAATGTCGCCAAGCGGCGTATAGTGCGTAGACGAACCCAAGCGCGGCGACGGCGTTACAGACGTTTGGGTAGCCGAGTCCGACCGTCCGGTTCGTCTTCTCCTTGACCCACCACCGCTCGGCGAGGACGACGCGAGTCATCCAAGCGTCTTCAGTTTCGGGTGGCGAGAACAGGAACGGATTGATTGCCGTCCATATGAGCGCGGCACCGAGGAGTCGCCAATTGCGGTGATAGATAGCGTAGACGATGACGGCGCCCGACGGGACGCGCATCCAGCCGCTCTTTGGATTCGAGTGACGGGCCCAGAATTGGTCTTCGAACTGCTTAGGAATACCGGCGACCATACTCAGTGGTTCCCCGGTGGATCAAATAATCTTGCCTGGAGTCAGAAACCTCGGCTGGCTATCTGCTGAATATGCGCCTTGTATTCAGCACGCCAGTTGTAACAGCCGAAGAGAACACAGTAGCTGAATCTCCGAACTCTCTCACCCAGATGCCTATTCTCTGGTAAACACGGAAACTCGCTATAACTGGTGACAAAGTAGTCTACTTCGAGCGAACGAACGCCCCCTATGGTCCCTAATCATCAAATTTCGCATTTCTCGGAATCGGCGTGCTGACTACAGGGCACGTACTCAGCAAGTCGCGAGTGTCAAAAATGGAGTATCGAATCAGTTCGGCCTTCCAGTGATTCCTTCCGCGTGAGTATTTCCAAGTGACACCCATCCACGACTAACGAGAAACCTCTCGATGAGCTAGTCGGTAGATTCGATAAAACTCATCATCAGTTGTCCTTAGGCCCTGTACCGGCCCTAGCAGCCGTTTCAAGACCGGAACCGATTGTACGATCCAGCTTTCGAGCTTAATCCCACCGACCTTGAAAGTCCGCCCGGTATTCGAATGGCCACCAGTATCACTTCAGCAGCGTGTAGACCGGAACATGCAACCGCTGGAAAATTGACTCCACTCTAAGTCTTGCCTACGATCGGATGGCGTACGCTGACTGTATGTTACTCTTATCAGCGCTTGATGTGCGCTAAGACGGCCGAAATCATCAACAAACTACCGATCACCATGAATGAACGCCATGTGTGCGAGAGTGTTGGCAACAGATCTACGGAAACAAGACTCAGAATCGAGACCGCGATGATAACGGTTAGCGCACTAGGTGACAAAATCCGAGCCGCCTGTGGATTCGGCCCTTGACCGTCCTCCCAGTGCAGTCTACTCTGCTGGAGAACGAGAAGCTGATCCGGACACCCGGTGCTACTGGTCGTCCGGGCGGTCTGAGAGATCTGCTCCTGCCATTCTCTGGCAGCCGTTTCGTCGATACTACGCTCTATCAATGAACACCGTCTGTTATTGCAGCGAGCATAAAACCATACTCATTCTAGTACCTGCACAACTCGGTAGTACAGCCTCGCTAGTGGTGGTCGAGTGTCGGAGCGCGTTTCGACTACAGGGCGGTATGTCCGGGTTGCTCAGAACATCGCAAACGAGAGACTGAGTGTTTGTGGATTCCCCCATTCGACAGCGGCCCCTGTGGAGACAATCCGATTATAATCGTTGAGCGATGGCTTCGCCACGTTCGGAGAGCGAATGAATCTGCTGTCGTGCATCTTTAAGCGAGGATCGGCTGTCAACTAACCCATTCTCGGCTAATCGTGTCAGTGCATATCGCACCGTTCGAGAGGTTAATAGCGACTCGGACTGGAGTTCTTGTTGGGTGAGCGAGCCGTGATGGTTGAGCACATAGAAGACGAGTTTAGCACTTGGTGACAATTCCAGAATCTCCTCTGTAGAGTACGTAGCCATTTTTTATCGTTCACGCAAAGCTCGTTGTAGCCGTGATTTGCGGAGGTACATAGTGTTTGCAAGTGAATCTGCTACTTATTGGTGACTATATTCACACCGATCGAGAACCGCTGGCAAAGCAACTGAGAAGGAGAATTTAGCGACGCCGACTCGTCACGGACTGTAATCCGGAGATTGGACCTCGATTGTATCAGCAACGTTGTCAAGCTGTTCATCGATCGTTGCGATGAGATCGTCAAGTGTCACAACTCCCCGATCCGTCTAAGCGTGCGGAAAGACAGCAGACTGTGACAGAGTATCCGTATTCCGTACGGCGAAGTACCGTCACCGACGAACGAGATCATCGGATTGAGCTGCATCTACAACGTCCCTTAGTACGTGACCTATTATCACGAATAGGAGATAGAGGTTTCGTTTGAGCATCCGCACATATGGATTGCTGAACGACTACAAATCGACGAATGTAACAACATTTAAGCACTGGATCGATCCTCGGATAGACGAATGTCTCAACTCCAGATTATTGGCGTGCCCATGGATTTGGGCGCCGATCGACGCGGTGTTGATATGGGGCCGTCAGCCATCCGCTATGGGGATATAACGGATACAGCGAACTTCAAGAGCAAATTAGAAAGTCTCGGTTATACCTGTCATGACCAGGGCGACGTTCCGGTCCCAACACCAGAGACGCGTAACCCAACGGCAGGAACAGCAGGGACAGCGAGTATGCGCCAGGCGAAGTATGTGCCTGAGGTTAAGGATGTCTGTGAAAACGTCTCGACTGCAGTGAGTACAGCACTTGCCAATGGGAGGTTTCCAATGGTCCTCGGGGGCGATCATTCGATTGCGATTGGGAGTCTCAACGGAACCGCTGAAACGGCGGACGTTGGGGTGCTCTGGTTCGATGCTCATGCGGATTTAAACACACCGGAGACGACACCAAGCGGAAACGTACATGGAATGCCATTAGCTGCTGTACTAGGTGTCGGCGCTTTTCAAGAATCCGAGTTCGAGTGGGCACACGCACCGAACGTTCGAGCGGAGAACATCGCTATCGTCGGTCTTCGAAGCGTCGACGATGCAGAGAAAGCCGTCATTCGCGATAGCGATATCACGGCCTATACGATGAGTGATATCGACGAACGCGGGATCGCAGCCGTTGTCTCCGAAGCTATGGAGATCGTCACCGAGAACACCGAGCAGTTGCATGTGAGCTTCGACCTCGATTGGTTAGACCCAGTCGAAGCACCTGGCGTTGGGACCCCTGTGCCCGGCGGGGTGAGCTATCGGGAGGCACATTATGCCTTGGAATCGATTGCAAGATATCACGAACAGGATCCAATTCTTCGATCGCTCGAATTCGTCGAGGTCAATCCTGTTCTCGATGAACGGAACAAGACCGCTGCTCTCACTGGAGAGTTGGCTGCAAGCGCCTTAGGAAAACGTGTTCTGTAGGACTAGTTACCACGTCATCTCCGTAGTGAATGAGCCCCGGAGGACCAGCCGAAGACGATCGACGAAGACGTACCGTGGTACTACGTTCTTACGCCTGTCTACCCAGTGCGGCTCCGAGTATGAGTGCACCAAGTATGACCATCAGCGCTGCCACGCCGAACACCCCACGAATACCGAACAGCGGGACGACTAGACCGAACAGCACTGGAGAGAGGAACTGACCCGTATAGCCCGATGATGCGAGATACGAACTAAACTGGCCCTGTCGATCCGTGGGTGCGAGGGCCTCAATCCAGGCAAAAGAAGACGGGAACACTAAGCCCTGTCCCAGACCGAACGCGACAACTGTTGGAACTGCCGTTAGCGCCGAGTTTGCGAGAGTTGCGCCGATGAAAGCGCCGACCCACAGAAGGAGAGCTATCGCGACGAGCACATGCCTGCTCGTCCGGGCTACAAGGCGATCGTAGATCGCGGCAGAGATACCACCGGCGACCCCGTTGGCGGAGAGATAGAGGCTGATCGACAGCGATGAGGTGATCCCGAGTCCTGCGAGGAGTTGCGGGTAGAAGACGACGATGCTGTAGAGGAACGCGTTCGCCGCAAAGTACAGCACGTAGACCGACACGAGTGCTGGCCGTCGTCGAAGGATAGCAATGACGCCGGTGATTCCTGCATCCGACCGTACCCTAGTGGTGTCTCTGCTTCGTCCCGTTTCGGGAATGGTCACGACTGCGAGGAGACCTAACGGGAGTGCAATTAGATAGACACCGAAGGGGGCTTGCCAGGAGATCGTTCCCAGCGCACCCCCGATCAGGGGCCAGACTACGCCGCCGACGCTGTTGGCGCTACTTCGCAATCCGAGCGCACGATTCATTCGCTGGCCCTCGTAAAGGTCGTAGATGAGCACCGTAATGCCGCTATAGACGAACGCTACGCCGACACCCAAGACGGCTCGTGAAACGAGCAGCGGGATGAATGAGTCGATAATCAGTCCGGCCCCGCCACCGGCGGCATACAGCAAGAGGCCACCAATGAAGGGGCGTCGCGGACCAACGCGGTCAATGAGTGTACCCGCGATCGGACTGACGAGAACGATAAGTGCGCCATGGGTCGTAATGATGAGGCCAGCAAGTGATTCCGAAACGCCCAGACTCGATTTAATTGCTGGTACGATCGGTCCAAGAATGGCCCCAGCCATCACCGTCAGCGTCGCCGAAGCGAGGATAACCCATAGTGTCGCACGGGCCTCCGATGACTTCGTCATTCAACCACACTCACGGGGCAATCGGCAACACGGTTCTGATTCTCCTCATCTCCAGTCAGAGATGAATACCGCTAGTATGCTGTCCTCTCCCGCTGTTTATGGCAGGAGACGGATGGGGAACTTCGTGCTCGTCTGGCTATCGATGAGGAATCCAGCAGGTGCCTTCTCGGCATAATCGCGAACGTCGCGAGCAATGAAGCGAGTCCGTTCCTAGTTAACTGTCAATTTCCAGTTGGTGATTTACTCAGAAATCCCACAGATCCGTTCCAAGGGCGTCTCTGTAGTCTGTGCGGATGTCTAGTCGGCTGCCTCGCTGGTCGTGGTATCTGTCGAGGACTCTCATCATGCCAGTCAGAACTCAGTACGTTAGCAAGTATGAGAACGGGATTCCGGTAACGGTCTATACGCTGACCGAGGAGGGCCAAGCGCTCCTTAAGAGATGGTGAGCACGCAGCCCATCTTGAATGGGATGATCACTTCTACTCTACCCCCAGTCCAAGAGATCGCTGGGACGTCTCTAAGTGACCAAACTTGACTTATGGGGACGCTCCTCCCAAGCCAGTTTAGAACGATTCGCCTGGCTGTTCCGATTCTTCGCCGAGTGCTGGCGGGTCCCGATCACTGTAGCCTTTCCGCCCGATCGCCTGCTCGTTCACGCCATTAAAGATAGCCTGACGAGCGTCCCTCGGTGAGTTGAACGATTCGGTTGCCATCGCTTCGAAGACCTCGCGGAGCGTCTGTTCGCCGTTCTGGAATATCAGAACGGACTCGCCGTACTGTTCAACGAGTTCGTCGTTCGTGGCTGGATACTCGTGTTCTTCGAGTTGCTGGGCGAGCGAACCGAAGTCAATGCCGATCTCTCGCGTACGATCAGTGGGTGTGTCACTCATCTGCCTTTGTCATTAATTATTATCCAGATGGATAGCGTTTGTGTCTCCACTAATTTTTCGTGCGAAAGAACAGTTGGAGAGCAAATACGGATCTACGCCGGGTGATTACCGCTGCCGTTCGAATGCCACGTGCACAGGAGATCATCCTGCGAGACCCCATTATCGAAGCGTGCAGTCCAGTAGAACGCACGGCAGTAGATGCGGTATTCGAAGCGTTTTCGCAGCATGCACTGACGTGGTTTCTCACCCGAAAAGAGCTGGAAAAAGTCCGAGAACGGATTGAAGGAGACGACAATTCGGAAGAATTACTTTTAGAACTATTTGGGGGATAACGTCCTCGCGGACGCCGAACGCCAGAACGAACTGTGCGCTCTCTTTGAGTCCATCCACCGGAATGGTGGATCGATTAGACCGACCTCAGCGTCGGTCTGCTAGTACGATCCTCCCTAATACGGCGTTCGTGAGTGCTGAACTCGCAACGCAGTAATCGTGCATCCGCGGCGTGTACTCTATTGCGGATTTTGTGGCTACCGAAGAGGTCCCGTTGAAGCCACGACAGTACCAGATTCAGCAACGAGAGGGGGGAGGGGCCGCGGCAGGGTGAAGGGGCAATGAGCCAGTCGCGGCCACCCCAGGCAACTGTTGCATGCCCTTGCTTATCAACATCATGGTGCGCGCTCCAATGGGAAGCGAAGAGTGGATGAGCTCCTGGTTTCGCCAGTGATCGACTCACGACTGGTAGGCGCCGCTGATTTGCCTCTCGCACCGCCTCTCCGATAATGACTGTAAAATACTTAACACACATCCTCACGCGTAGAGATCGAACATACTGTCTGCGATCGGTTAGAGGACGTTGACCCGTATAACGGGACCGCCGAAAGGGTTAGCATTGAGGGATCGAATGGCGAACGCATGACCGTCAAGGCACACGATATCGAGGCGGCGGACGGCACGCGACTCCGACTCTGGGAACGCTCAGCAGCTGATCCGGAACGGGCGGTACTGTTCGTCCACGGGGCCACGTACGCGAGCCGTGCGATCTTCGCTCCACGCGGCGCGCCGGAGCACTCGTGGCTTGCCGCGGTCGCCGACGCCGGCGACGCCGGATTCGCGCTCGATCTCCGCGGCTACGGCGACAGCGAACGGCCGCCGGAGATGGACGGACCACCGACGGCGACAGAACCGGTGGTCAGGGCTGCGACCGCCGCCGGGGACCTCCGTGACGCGGTCAACGCCGTCTCAAAGCGGACCAACTGCGACGTTCATCTCGTCGGGACGTCGTGGGGAACGATGGTTGCAGGGCGACTATTGGCGGCAGATGACTCGCCGGAAATCGCGTCCGCGACCCTTCATGCGCCGGTCTACAGGCCAACAGCAGAGCTGCTCGAGGGATTCGACCTTGGCGACCCGCCCCGGGCCTATCGGACGGTGAGTCGCGCCGAGGTACGCAACCGGTGGGACAGCCAGTTTCCCGACGACGAGCCGGCGGCGGCTTATCGGGGTGGCAACGAAGCATCCGATCCAGTGTTCGACGCGTTCTGGCAGACGCTCGCCGACTCCGGACAGGGTAACGAGGACGACCAGACGCTCGACGCTCCCAACGGAACGCTGCTTGACCTACTCGACGCCGCGAACGGCGACCCCGGCTACGATCCGTCGGCGATCGACGTTCCGACGCTCGTGATCCGTGGCTCGCTCGATCCTACGTCGACCCGTTCAGACGCCCTCTCGCTGTACGACGCACTCTCCGTTCCCAGAGACGAGACGACCTACGTCGAAATCAGCGGTGGAACACACCTCCTCCATCTCGAACGCCGTCGACACGCCCTCTACGATGCCGTCCGATGGTTTCAGGAACGACACTGACCATCCGAACCAGCTCGGTTCAGAGGCGACGCCAGTAGCCCCACAGTATCTTGATTTTGTATCGGAGCAAGACCGCCAGCTGGAAGCCGATGTGATGGCTCACGTTCCACGGTGGTCGGTCGCTCTCGGCGATTACCCGGTTCATGAACGCGGCCATGGCGTCCCGGGTCGTATCGTCGATCTCTCGTAACGTTACTACTGAGAGGTCGTCGGTCAGCTCCTCGCGACGTTCCTCCGTGAGAACGAACGAGAGCGCCACGCTGGTGATCGGATTGATTCTCGCTCGAATGACCTCGATCTGAAAGGAGGCGGGATCGGAGACGATGATCCGATCGCCCGTCTCATCAGCGCCGAGCATCGTCCGTTCACCCTCCGTAGTCGATATCTCCTCGACGGTGTGCTGGTATCCAAGTTCGTCGAGCACGCCGATCGCCAGCGCCAAGAATCGGTCCGGTCCGAGGCCACAGAACGCCCGCCATTCCGATCCGACGAGCAGTTCGATGGCCTTCCAGAGCATACCAACGATACGGAGGTGCTGGACATTAATTCTCTGTTAGCGGTGATGACCTGACGGCGGCTCACGACGTTCCCGTGTTCGATCAATCGTCACCGGGAACGCCGGATTCAGGCGAGATGGAGTCACTGTGGAACGTCTGGAACCCGATCAGCTCGTCGCCGGTCGGTCGACGTGTCGCTAGGGAGACGCCGAAGAACGTGAGCAGGCCGATCGGGACGGCGATCAGCGCCTCGGCGAACAGCGGCCCCAGGAATTCGCCGAACAGAAGCACGCCGTAGGCGATGAAGCCGACGATCATCGCCGAGATGGCGCCCCACTCGTTGGCACGCTTCCACCACGTGCCGACGGCAATAGCCGGGAACAGCCCGCTGGCGAGCCCGCCGGTAACGAGCGTGGTCATCGTCGCGATCAGCCCCGGCGGATCGAGGGCGACGAGCGCTGTCGTCAGCGCACCGCCCCAGATGACGGCCTGTCCGACGAGCAGCTCCTGGCGGTTGCTGAGTCCCCAGCCCATCGTTTCCGGAATGTCGTGGCTGAGGCTGGCGCTCAGCGCGATCAGGAGTGCGTCGGTAGTCGACATGATCGCGGCGAGCAGGGCGGCCGCGCCGAGCCCCTGGACGAGCGGACCGAAGAACTCGTCCAGTACGAGGTAGTAGAAGAAGTCGGGGTTGGCGAGGTTCGGCTCTACCGCCATCGCCCCGCCGGCGACGATGAACGACGACAGGCCGAACGTGAGGATGTACAGCGGGACCATCCACATGAACCCGCGGCGCGCGGCCTTGTCGCTCTCGCTGGAGAGGATCCGCTGGCCGAACTGCGGCAGCGACAACACACCGAGGATCCAGACCAGGGATATCCCGAGGTGGGTCACCCACGATTCGGTCGAGCCGGCGAAGCCGGAGTCGGACGCGATGGCCGCCGAGAGGGTGCCGCCGACGCCGCCGAACTCCAGCAGGATGACCGGAAGGGGGATCAGCGAGAGAGCCACCATCATGATCCCCTGGATGAAGTCAGTCCAGGTGACCGCCCACATTCCGCCCAGCGCGACGTATAACGCGAAGCCGACCGCGGCGACGGCGACGCCGAGCTGATAGCCGAGCTGCGGGAGCACGAAGCCCATGGTTATCCCACCCGCGGTCAGCTGCGGGATGGTGTAGGCCCAGGCGGCGACCGCGAAGATGATCGCGCCCACGAGGCGCACCCGCTTGCTCTGATAGCGCATCTGCAGGTAGGCCGGAACCGTGTAGACGCCTGCTCGCCGGATCGGCCCGGCCAGGAAGATCATGGTGAACAGGCCGCCAGCGGCGACGGCGACGGTCAGCAGCATCGCGAAGCTCGCGCCAAACGAGTACGCGAACCCACCGATGCCGAAGAACGAGCCTGCGCTCGCCAACACCGCGTAGAAGGTGAAGACCTGGACGTACGTCTTTATCTGCCCGCCCGCGATCCAGAAGTCGCTCGTTGATGAACGCGAACGCTTGTAGTAGTACACGCCGATGCCGACGACGACGGCGAAGTACGCGATGATGACCGCGATCGCCGTCAGGCCGCTCTCTACCTCCGGGGTGACGCCGTTTTGGAGGGGTAGCGGTATCATGTCTCACCCTCTGAGGCGCGCTGGTTCAGGCGGAGCCAGTACTCGTAGACGAACCCGAGGCTGCCGACGATGATCCCCCAGACGACGACGGTGTAAGTCATCGTCGTGATCCCGGCGGCGTCCCCCTCGAACCCGGGAATGACGCCGCCGAACACGACCAGCGTCCCCACGACGATCAGGCTGACGACGATCGTCGGTTTGTACCCTGCCGTTAGGTTGATATCAACGTCGTCGTACGAGAGGGATTGCGTCGACGTCTCGAGCTTATCGCCTTCCTCGTTTTCGAGTGTCGACGTCTTCTCCGAGACCATGTGTCAGAAACACACACGTGAATATAAATAAACCATGGGTAGAAGTCCCTGACAGCGTACCTCGAAAACCAGTTAGAGACGGCGAACGAGTACACGATCGAGCACCATCAGGAGGGTACTCCAACGAGACGTTGTTCGTGACGTGGGGTGATCGCGAGCTAGTCATACGGCGACCACCACCAGGCGAAGTGGCCGAGTCCGCGCACAACGGCTTCCGAGAGTACCGCGTCATCGACGCATTCCAAGATACCAATGTCCGGGTATCGCGCTCAACCGATCGAGGAGTCCGGATCGATAGTCGCCAATCGATACGCGTTCGAAATAAGACTGGAGTCGGGCCTACGACGTTCGGGCCGTGGTTCTGTCGGGACTCGGGAGTTGATCACGGTCGTAGGGTCGTTCGTAATCGAGGCCAGGCCCGATCGGTGTGATCTCTCCCTGGTAGTAGCCGCCGTCTTTGATATGGTCCATCCGCACCGTCTCCGCGAAGCCCGGCGTCTGATAGAGATCGCGCAGATCGGCCAGAGATTGTCGTACTGGTGGAGATACCGCTTGTTGCATTTGAACGTCGTATGATAGCACTCATCGACCGAATCAATGAATCAATGATTCGGTCGATTTCGTCGCGGGACGACAATAGAGGATATAGATTGCATTTCTGCGCGTTACTCGGCTTTTCCGAGATATTCCTTTTTGACCTCGCCCTCCTCGCGGTATACCCGGTATCGGTAGGGACCGTGTTTCTCGCCGCCACTCATGCAGTGACAGCTCTCGTCGCCGCAGGTCCTGAACTCGTTCATGATCGAGCCTTTCGGGGTCTCCTCGACGAGCTCGGCATCCTCGGGGAGATAGCTTTCGTCGATCGGTTGCTCGTCAAGCAGGGCGTGATAATTGAGCAGCGCCTCGACGTACTCGCGGACGTCCTCGAGGATCTCGCGGTCCTGCTTCGACAGGCCGTCGGCGAGATATTTTGGAAGCGAGTCGGGCGCGACGGGTTCGGATGGTGTGGTCATGGTCTCAATCCGCGTCTCATCTGGTGTGAAATCCGTCTCAACGCTTCTCGATCACGAAACGTACCGTCCCATAGCCGAGACAGCCGACGAGAGGAACATCAGACCGGTTCCGCGAGCAGTTCGCCAAGTCGTTCGTCGATGAACTCGAAGTCCGAGGGGTCGAACCCAAACATCCCGAAGTGGCCCCACGGCGAAGGAATGGGATGGAACTCGCTATCGGAGATCATCTCGGCCTCCCGCTGGCAATCCGCGACTGGGAACACATAGTCCTTCTCGAACGGCATTACGTACGTTTTCGCCTCGATACGGTCGAGTGCAGCCGCGAGGTCGCCGTCGGTGATCCGCCCCACGTCGGCGTGCTTCCATTTCCACGCCATACACCGGAGGTCGTTAGGATCCATCGGGAGAAACCAGTTGTCCCACAGGTTAAACAGGAAGTCATCCAACGACGAAAATCCCGCATCGCGCCAGCTCTCCTCGCGCCACAGCTCTGCGCTTGTCCCCATTAGCGCCCAGATTCGGGCATGGTGTCTAAGCCCCCGCCGCAGGTCGCGCTGGTTCTCGTAGTAACCGTCGTCCCAGTTGGGATCGGTCTCGAGGGCCATGATCAACGCGTCGACGAGGAGACCACTGAGAACCGGGTTCCTCGCCGTGCCGCCGATAGGTGCGGCCCGTCTGACCATCTCCGGGTAGCGAACGGCCCATTCGTAGGTCTGCTGGGCGCCCATCGACCAGCCGAGTACGAGCTGAAGTTCCTCGATACGGAATTTCTCGGTGACGAGTCGATGCTGAGCCCGGATATCGTCGCTGATGCGGATGTCCGGAAAGTCACCCTGTCCCATCGGCCCGCCGACGTTATGCGGCGAGGTGGAGAGTCCGTTGCCGATCTGGTTCGGCAGAATGATGAAGTACTCCGAAGGGTCAAGCGCCAGCCCCTCGCCCACATACATCTCCATATCCTTGCTTGTCCCCGAGTACATGTGCGGAAAGAGGATGGCGTTGTCCTTCGCGTCGTTCAGTTCACCGAAAGTCGCGTACGCGATCTCCAACTCCCGGATCGTCTCGCCCTCCGCCAGCTCGAACGCATCGATGGTGAAGTACTCAAGCGGACCGTGGATCTCCTCGGTGTAATAGTCGCTACCAATACCGCTGATTGTCTGGCTTGCACCTGGGGACGGGGCGTCTGCGGGTTCGTGGTCTCTAGCGTCGTCATTGGACATGATAGCTAATTATTATCCTTATCTACCATTATGTTTTGGGCAACTCTGATGGTCCTCCTAGCTGGCATCGTGTACTCGCTCGTTTTGGGGATCAGTGTCGTCGTCGCCTGGCATACGAGCGGAGAGAGTTCACACCAGTCTCAGTGGTCGAGCGTTCAATCCAGTTCTACCTGCTCCATCGTGATTTTCTAGCGCCAGAGGAATACGTCGATCACACGGCAGTATATCGTCGTGGGGAAAAAGGCAGGCCTGTACGATGCCGAGATTCGTGATCGGCTGCTTGCTCTCTGGAGAAACAATCGGTCAGAGATATACCCGCTCACACGGTTTTGAGTCGAGTTCCCCGACTGTACAGTCCTTTTCGCGAGCGGCGACAAACTCGGCCAGGTCTAATACAGTACCTGTACTGTCCGGTGGCTGGTCGGCCAGATATTCGATAGTCCACCTCCTGCACTCGGATGATATGATGTTGATGACGCTACTGTGATCGATTTCCGTAGTACTGGCATCGCTGTGAACGGGCCCATCTCTTCATTCACTACCACGAACACTATCTCGCGTATTAGACTAGTCTAATTATAAAGTTAGGTCGAAACCATTATCTTCTTAGTCCCATACTCGCTAGTCGAGATGGACGATACGAACCAGTCTTGGTTGCAGCAACGTTTTTCGCGGAGGAAAGCCATTACTGCCGGTGCAGGGGCTCTTGCCACGGGGCTCGCCGGTTGCATGAACAGTAGCAGCAGGGAAGCCGAAAGCAACGACGGTGCATCTGGTGACGGCGAGACCGTCGCAGTCGCGTCCTTTTTCAGCTTCTATGACTTCGCACGCAATATCGTCGATGGGACACCCGTTCAGGTGAAGAACCTCGTCCCCACCGGGTTGCATGGTCACGGTTGGGAGCCTAATGCCAGCGTCTCGAAAGATATCATCGAGGCCGATGCGTTCGTCCACGTCGGCCCAGGCTTTCAGCCGTGGGCTGACCGCGCGATTCAGACCCTTAAAGACGACAACGTCGACACCCAGCTGATCAACGCCCGTGAAGGCGTCGAGTTGGTCGATCTTGCGGCGACTCTCGATCCAGAAGAGGAGGGTGTTGGCGAGCAACAGGGGAAAGACCCACACTTCTGGCTCGACCCACAGCGTGCGAAGACGTCAGTCGACAACATCACCGAGGGACTCGTCGAACTCGCGCCCGATCAGGAGAGTACGCTACGAGACAACGCCGAGACCTACAAGACCGAAACGCTCGAACGAATCGGCCAGGACTATCAGGCCATCTTCGACGCAGCAGAACGTGACGTCGTCCAACTCGCGGCCCACAACGCCTTCCAGTACATCGGCGTTCGCTACGACGCCACGATGCGTCCCCTCGTCACGAATCTTGCAGCGAGTGGCGACGTCAAACCGTCGGACATCAAGGAGGCGAAGGAGGTTATCGAGGAGAACGACATCAACTACATCGCTAACGGCGTCTTCGAGGCGCGGAAACCAGCAAAGCAACTGCTTGCCGAAACTCAAGTGGAGGCGTACTTCCCGGTAACCCCGTATGCGGGCGTCCGCGATGATTGGGTCGAGAACAACTGGGGCTACGAAGAGATAGCCTACAACATCAACATGCCCACGTTCGAGGTCGTCCTCGGCAACAAACAGCCCGAAGAAGCCGGCCCCGACGGCTGGGCCGAAGAATGGAGCAACTTCGAATGAGCTCTCAGCATACCAGTACCTCTGAGACTGCCGAATCAGCGATCAGCGACGATTCGATCATCAATCTGACGGGCGTTGACTTCGGATACACGACGACACCGGTCGTCGAGGATGTCTCGCTTCGGATCGACCCGGGCGAGTACGCTGCGGTCGTGGGGCCGAACGGGTCAGGGAAATCGACGCTGATGATGCTGATGTTAGGGTTGCTCCGACCGGACGATGGGGTCGCCGAACTGTTCGGCGAACCGTCTCATCAGTTCGACGATGGCTCGCGCATCGGGTACGTCGCCCAGCACGCGAGTGCGTCCAAGGAAATGCCGATCACCGTCCGCGAAGTCGTCAAGATGGGCCGATTCCCGCACGTCGGGTTCGGTCGTCTCTCCAGCGAGGATTGGGACATCGTCGACCGGGCGCTCCATACGGTCGGCATGGGGGCGTTCGCCGATCGTCGCGTCACACAGTTGTCGGGCGGCCAGCGCCAGCGGGCGTTCATCGCCCGCGCGCTCGCCAGCGAGGCCGACCTGCTCGTGCTCGACGAACCGACCGTCGGTGTCGATATCGAATCCGTCGAGGCATTCTACGGTCTGCTGGATTCGTTGAACGAGGATGGAATCACGATCCTCCTCATCGAACACGACCTGAGCGCCGTCACTGAACACGCTGAACGCGTCATCTGTCTCAACCGTGAGATATACTTCGACGGACCGACTTCGGAATTCGTCGAGAGCGACGCCTTGGCTCGCGCATTCGGCACCGCAGCGAATTTCTTAGGAGATGGCTCATGAGTGGAGCAGTCCTCCTTCCGCTCCAAGCGGGGCCACTAGACGCTGTTCTCGCCCCGTTGTATTGGTTTCTGCAACTCTGGTCGGGCTTCATGTCCTGGCTCGCGGGTATGACCGGTTTGGAACTGCTCCAGTACGGGTTCATGCACCGAGCGATCCTGGTAGGGCTGTGCATCGGCGTGATGGCCCCGCTCATTGGCACCTTCCTCGTCCACCGCCAACTGGCGCTCATCGGGGATGCACTGGCCCACACCGGGTTCGCCGGCGTAGCCGTTGGGTTGTTCCTCAACGCCGTCCTCGATCTCGGCGTCTCCCCCTACCTGACGGCGGTCGTCGTTGCGATGATCGCTGCCCTGTTCATTGAACTCATCTCGGAGGCAACGGACGCTTACAATGACGTCTCGATGGCGATCGTCCTCTCGACTGGGTTCGCATTGGGGACGACCCTGATCAGCATCAATGCAGGCGGGCTCGCGGTTGGCGTCAATCAGTTCCTCTTTGGCAACCTCTCGACGGTCTCCGCCGAGAGTGCCGCGATACTACTGGTGTTGTTCGCCGTCGTCATCGGAGTCGTCGGACTCACCCGCAACCAGTTGCTGTACGTCACTTTCGACGAGACCGCAGCGGCGGTCTCTGGCCTTTCAGTGAGCTGGTACAACCGCATTATGGTGATGATGACGGCAATGGTCGTCGTCGGCGCGATGCAAATCATGGGCGTTATCCTCGTCGCAGCCATGCTCGTCGTGCCCGTTGCCGGTGCAACACAAGTCTCCCGGAGCTTCAACGAATCGCTACTCGTGTCGGTCGTCCTCGCGGAACTGGCCGTCATCTTGGGGACGGGAGTCTCGTACTACGGTGAAGCGACTGCTGGAGGTGTGATCGTTCTCATTGCAGTCGCGATATACATCATCGCGGTCATACTCGGAAAGCTCCAGACTGCCATAGGCGCAGAGTCAACCCTCGAAATGGGCAGTATCGACGTCGAACAGACCGACTCGAAGGGAGACTAAGAGATGGCCACACGACGGCAAGCGCAGAGATACTAATTTGAAATGTCGCCGAGCGATACATCGAGACGACCTCACCTGATCCTGAATACTCGAATATGATGAAGCCCACAGCAGCGTTGACGCCGAAAATGGAGGATTATCTCCGCCATCTCTACCGACTCGAACAGGAAACCGATGGCCGGGTATCTAACTCGGCCATCGCCAGACGTCTCGGAGTCACTCGAGCAACGGTTTCGAGTATGCTCGAAACGCTCTCAGACCGTCGACTAATCGAACGAGAACGGTATCGCCCAGTTCGACTCACGACCGAAGGAAAGGAACTCGCGCTAGGGGTATTCCGCAGACACCGGCTGGTCGAGACGATGCTCTCTGCGTGGTTTGATCACACGATCAGTGAGGGTGACACCGAAGCCGGCATCCTCGAACATCATCTCAGTCCTCACTTCTGTCGAGAGATCGAACAGAAACTCAATATGCCAGCTCTCCTTTTTCCTTCGGAATAAAAACGATAAGGTTAGAATACGAACGACGACCATACCTAAAGCGCATACGGACTCCGTTATGAAGGACCCTATCGACAAGAGATCGGTGATGGATCGTTACACGACCCGCCGGCGAATGCTAGCGACAGTTGGGGCGGCGTCAGCAATTATCGCGGGTTGTCTCGAGGAGGACGACGAGGGAAGCAACTCGAGTACCGGAAACGGCGACACAGACAGCGACGGGGGGTCGGACGAGAACGAAGACGAGGAATCAGACGAGGAACCGGACGAGAACGGAGATGAGGTGCTGTGGCCCGCGATCGATTCAGGTGAGGTTATCGACGACTTCGACGACCTCGATAGCTGGGAGACGATCAACGGGTCGGTCGAGGGCTCCTCGGAGGAGGCACGAACCGGCTCGCAGGCGGCGGTCCTCGAAAGCGAGGACGGTCAGGCTGCGATCGGCCGACAGTTTTCCGAGCCGCTCGATCTCGACGGCTGGCAGGCTTCGATGGCGGTCAAAGCCGAGGCGGTCCCCCGGATCGTCATCGAGTTCATCGCCCCAAACAACGACAGACGCCTTCACACTGTTCGGCCAGTTCTTGATACGTACGATGGCTGGTTCCGCCTCGATTGTGGATACAACGACAAGCCCAGAGACGAACCGGACATCTCCGAAGTGACGCAGATAAACATTATCGCCGACGATCCAGACGACGAGCCCATCCGGATGGTCGTCGACGACCTACGAAGGACCGAAACCGCCGACAACGGGAAGGCGATCCTCGCGTTTTACGAGGGCTATGACTCCCATTACGAGATCGCCGCGCCGATGCTCGAGGAACGCGGCTGGGCCGGCACGGTTCCGGTCGTTCCCGAACACGTCGGCACTACCGGCCGAATGGACATGGAGGAACTGCGCGAACTCAGCGATCGCGGCTGGGACGTCTGTTCCTCGCCGGGTGGAAATAGAGACCTCCTCGAGATCGACGAAGGAAAGCGCCGGCAGGTCATCGATGTCGTCCGCAAGTCCCTCGTTGATCAGGGCTTCGAGGACGGCGCGCGGCACTTCTTCGCTCCCGAGTGGCGGCGGATGGACCAGGCGACCGTCGAGATCGTCCGCGACATCCACGAGACCGGGTTCATGTTCGGCAGCGGTCCGGTCGGGGCGCCGCCAACCGGTCTGCACACTATCCCGGTCGTCTGGGGACCCGCCCTTCACTCGGGCGTGCGGCGACATATTAATCTCGCCGATCAGTACAGCCAGCTCACCGTCCTGCGCATCCCACCGATCGTCGAGACGGATCCGGAGAACAGTGAGATGTCCCTCGAGGACTTCGAGCACCTGCTCGATCACATCGAGCACCGGGGACTCGACGTGATCACGCCCTCCGATCTTGTCGACGGGCTGGGCGACGGATCGGCTACCGGCAACGAACCGGCCGAGCGACCGGACGGCACCATCTTCGAGGAAGGTGAGTCGTACACGCTCGAAGGGTCCCAAAGCGGCGAGTCCGACGAGTTCGAACTGCTCGAAGGGGTGCTCGTCGCCGAGTTCTCACACGATGGCGACGGGGAGTTCGTGGTCGAGGTGGAGCCGGTCGACGGCGACGTGAGCCACGACGTGCTGGTCGATACCAGCGCCAACGGGAGCGGCGAATCGATTGTCATCGTCGACGAGGGAACCTATCGGCTCAGCATCGACGCCGACGACTGGTCGATCGATCTCAGCCAGCCGGAAGTCCATAGCGACGATCTCGAGGACCTCCCGGTCGAAGCCAGTGGTAACGGCACCTCGTTCGTCGGGCCTCTGTGGACCGAGAGTGACGTCAGACTCACCGCGACTCACGACGGCAACGAGGAGTTCCGCGTCGACGGCCACGGTGCTGACGGCCACAGAGAATCACTCATTGTGACGGACGGCGCGTTCGACAGCTCGCGATCGTACAGCGCCGGCGGCGTCGTCTGGCTCACCGTCGAAGCCGACGGCAACTGGTCGCTCGAACTCGAGTCGGCCTGAACAGGGGTTTTCGATTGACCCCTGGGAGAGGCACGATCCCGCTCCGGCACCCCGGTCCGAGACGAAACGAGAACGAGATGATATCGACGAGGCTGCATTCATCGAGCACCTCCAGCGAACCGTCAGTGACGGCGGACTCCTCATGGAGTATCTCCAGGTGACGAGGTGATCACCACACCCTCGGCTATGGCGGACACGTCCACGAACCCGCACAGGCCCTGGTCAACGGTGAGTTCTCCTTCGTGGGAATATCGTCGGCCGCTTCGCGGAACTCCAGGAACTCATCGCGCTGGTTGAGCAGGGTGACGTCGACCTGTACACGTCCTAGTACGAACTCGAGACGTCAACACGGTCGCTGAAAAACTCGAACACGGTGAAGTCGACGGACGGGCGGTCATCAGACCGTAGCTGTCGCCGGCCGGGGACCCGACCGTCCCTACGGGACCTCCCCCTCCATCGACCCCTCGAACCATCTCCCGGTCTCCGCGCCACACCGCTTGCAGTAGGCGACGACCGCTGTCTCGTCGTCGGTTCGTTCCAGCCACGTGTCGGTCTCGGTTTCGCAGTTCGGACAGTGTCGCAGTTTGCGTTGTTCCCCGTACTCCAGCGGTGCACCGAATGCTACGGCCTGGATTAGTTCGTCGCTTCGGTTCCAGCCACGCTGAAACTCGCCGCGGTCGAAGCGGATCACCTCGCCCGCTTCGACCGTCACCGGACCGTCCTCGGTCTCGAACGTCGCCGTCCCCGACTGGACGTAGAACACTTCTTCCTGCACGTCGTGGCTGTGATAGGCGAACGCGAAGCTGTCCCCTGGTTCGAGTTCGTAATAATTGATCGCGAAGTCCGTGAGACCGAGCGGTTCCGTGAGGTGCCGCATTACGGCCGCCGGCTGCAGGCTGTTGTCAACATCGTCGATACGAACCTTCTCCATACGCTCCCTAACGGAGTCCGACACATAAAGTAAGACGAGAATACGGGATCGGCCCGCAGAGGTGCCGGTGACGGTATCACTTATGTCAGGACTTCTACCAGGCATTCGGTGATCTTTTTCGGCCGATCCTCCGGGATCCAGGGGTTCACCTCAAGTCCGATCAGTTCGCAGGAGTCACCGTCGGTTTCGAGCCGTTCCACCCATCGAACGCGGCATATTCCCTTCTCAATTTCATGATTCCGACATATGTCGTCGATCATGTCAGCTAGATTGATTACGAATTCATCATCGTCTCTTGCCCACCGCCCTGCCGTCGCGCGGAAAGCAGGCATTCTGCTGATGGATAGCGTGGAGGGGTCTCCCAATTCGGAAGGATATCGGTAACTCAATGCAGCACAAGGCGTCAGCAATGCTGCCGTTTCGCTCCTCCCCTATCGTCTCACTTCATTCGTGGTTACTATCTGTGTTTTGGATTCAGGAAACTGACACTCTCAGGACTTCCGTGCGACGATTGGCCAAAAAGCCACCGAAACCGCGGATGTCCACCCCTGCATCGCCGGTGCTGGATGTGGCAATTCGGACGATATCTTATCGCACATGTTTCGCCACTCAATCGCGTTTCAGATGGCCCAACGGGAGAATAAGCGCTCTGAGTACGTCATTGAGGGTGAATGGAGCCTCTAACTACAGCTAAGGATCTTAATTATAGAATAATTGTTATTTAGATGATGATAATACAACTGACAAAAATGAGTTAGTATCATAACACCTCCGTATGATATGGTAACTGCGATGATAGAAATCGCAGACAACTCAGATGGAACTGAAGACGAATCGTCAGACAAGACAACCCTTGTATCGAACGCTGTTCCGTCCCGTCGACGCATCCTACAGGCAATCGGCGGCGTCGGTGCAGCGCTCGCGATAACCGGCAACGCCAGCGCTCACCCAGAGGACACAAAGAAGAAGCACGACCACGGGAGGAGATCTGTCTCCGACCATTCATTCAGCCGATTCTCGGATCAGGTCACCGACGGCACATACGTCGTCGTTGACGAGGTCAACATCACCACCGAGGAGGGCGGATTCATGTCGATTCACCTCGCGCGCCCTGAGGAGGGGATCGCGGACGTGGGCTTCATTAATCCGGAGGACGGAAGTCCGCAGAACGCCGCCGATACGATCATCGGCTACTCGGAGTACCTCGAACCGGGCCTTCACCAGAACCTCAAGGTCCCGATCTTCCAGGACGAGGAGCTCAATGCGGTCCCGGATGACGTGGATCGGCTGCCGGAGCCGGCCGTGTTGGTCTCGTTGCCCCACATCGACAGCAACGAGAACGAGGATTGGGACTTCTTCGACGAAGAGAACGAGGACCCCGCCTACGGTCCCGGGGTCGGCGAGCCGACTGACGGCTTGTTCGCCCCGCCCGGACCCGACCGCCCGACCGACATCGCGGCGGTCGTCCCGCTCAAAAAACACGGAGAGGAGTTCGAACTCTCACGCTGAGATAGTCGTTCTCTAACTACAGATCACTTGGATCCGCATATGTCCGCTCTATCCTTGCTTCTATTGCTCGTGTAACGATATGGACGCCGGCCATGAGTGCAGGTGATTTCCCTGAAGAAGGGGAGGGGACCTCTGAAAGGCTAATCGGTAGTAGTGGTGGTAACGTTACCGGAAAAACTGGACTATAGCACCTTCTTTGGCCCGTTTATAACGACCTAGCGCTGTTTCACATCCTGGACAGACATCGGGGTTGGCATTCATACTGATATTTCATAAAGACTCATCAGGCAAATTCATATTTGCTAACAATACTATTGCATAATAATACTGCCCAGACGGGCAAGGGACCCTGCCCGGCACTGACGGTGACAACAGAGGCGGGTCGGGCACACCCATCAGGAGGGTTAACCCGTCAACCAGTCCGCACGAGTCCTACACCTGTAGAGCCACCCTGACTACACGGTACCTTACCGCGAGAATAACTGATCTATACACGTCCGTGCATACCAACGAAACGAAGCCTCGGGGCAGATCTCGACACCTTGCACGAACGTGTATAGAATCTACGCCAGCGAGTCGTAGTGATTCCGCACCTTCTGTAACAGCACCCACCCGATCGACTGGGGATCTATTAAATAAGGTTCCTCCTGTCGTGCTTCAAGTTACACGCTCATCGTCACTGTCCGCCGAGCTACGTCGACGGCTCGTCCGCCGGCAGCGGGACGCTCTCTGACGTAATATTACTAATCGTCTCCTACTCGGTCATTCTGGCGGCCGTCCTCGGAACCTCCGTTCTCACGCTCGTTCCGCCCGCAGTCGGCGATACTAAATTCCGGCTGCAGATGTCCCAGACGGCCACTGGAATCGAGATCCGCCCGATCACGGTCGGTCACGAACTGGACGTTCTATACGGTAGGGCGGAACACCAGTCCACACGTTCACCAGTAGCGATCTCGGATCGGCGGTGACTCGGGGACCATTTCCACGAGACGAAGAACTACTGGAACGGCAATATTGACGACGTGCGGATCTATCGAACGCCACTCCCGGCGGCTGAAGTCGCCGTCCTGCACGAACGCGGAACGTCGTAATGCTGGATGGGTAACCAATGCAATAGCTCGCGTCCGAGATAACGCCTCAGGTGTCGAGAACGAGAAACTCGATCGGACCGTAGTTCGTCGCTGGCCGCGCGGTACGTCCGTTCGACGATGTGTCGGGCTGAGCGACGAGTTCGGGGGGGTACTGGGGCGTTAGTGGCGCATTATCGCTGAGATCAATGATGTACTGGTCATCGTGAGGTCCGGACAGCGAGATTTGCTTGGCTCGGTAGGTTACGCTCGCGGGGGTCGAAACCGACTCCGAATCGTCGCTAGCGGCGGTCTGTGACCGCTCGCTCGTGGCGACATCCTGAACGATGAACGTCTCCGGACGGGTGAACGGTTCGACACTGGTTCCGAGTTCAATGAGATCGTTCGGTTCGACGCGATGGAGGGCGGTAGCGATCGGATCTGGCTCTTGCGCTCGCAGTTGGAGGAGTGAGGCCATTGGATTCTCATTCTATGATAGATCATGTGCAACCATCCCCCTTCTGCCTAAGTATGTTGGTTGTAAGATTAACGACAACTTCTCAGGAGAAGTTTGACCCGATCAGCAAGGCCAAATCACTACCGAGGATCGCGCTAATCTGTGCAATAGCGATCTCTATGAAGCCATTCACGGAACCAGTCGGCAGTTCTCGGGCCGGCCTTCTCGTTTTTCATGCGGAGGTCTTCGGACACCTATCGGGAAATCGGGTTCGGGCTGTTACCTGCGTGCCCTATCCTGACCAATTGTTCTCCTTCGTCAGTTGCCTTTCGGAGAGCGCTGCATACGCGTCCTGTATCATGTACGCCGTTTCTGGCAACAACTCGGTAGCGTGGTCAGACCCTACCGAATAGAGGGCACAACAGATTTTGCACACACCGCTCGCTGGTGCTCGCTCAACACTACTCCGTCTCGTATTCGGCTTCGGCTTTCGACACCTCGATGTCGTCATCGGATTCGGAGTCGCCATCTCTGCCCTGCTTGATCGCGTCTGCCTCCCGTTCCATTGCCTCGAGATCCGGTTGTGCCTCCTCCTCGATCCCAGCGATCATTTCGGCGATGTCGTCGAGTCCAAGCAGTTCGCGGGTTTCCTCGTCGAAGTCGCGGCTGTCGAGCTGGTCCTCGGTGAGTTTGGTGTCACTACCGGTAAGGTGCGTGCCGTAGCGCCCGACCAGCGATGTGAGCTCCTGGGGCAGAACGAACGTGGTCGACTCGCCCTGGCCGATCGATTCGAGGGTCTCCATGCCTTTCTCGATGATTGCCCGCTCGCCCATTGACTCGGCGGATTTCGCTCTCAATACGGTCGAGACTGCATCTCCCTGCGCTTCGAGGATCTGGCTCTGCTTTTCACCCTGAGCACGGATGATGTTCGACTGCTTATCGCCCTCTGCCTTCTCGACGGCCGACCGGCGTTCACCCTGCGCCTCGAGGATCATCGCCCGCCGCCTGCGCTCCGCGGAGGTCTGTTGCTCCATGGCACCCTTTACACCCCGGGATGGTGTGACCTCGCGGACCTCGACGGACTCAACGCGGATGCCCCACTCGTCGGTAGGTTCGTCGAGTTCCTCGCGAATTCGTGCGTTGATCTGTTCGCGTCGACTAAGCGTGTCGTCGAGTTCCATCCCTCCAATGACGGCCCGTAGTGTGGTCTGGGCGAGGTTCGAGACGGCCCGCTTGTAGTCGTCGACCTCCAGAAACGCCTTCTTCGCGTCCATCACCCGGATGTAAACGACGGCGTCTGCGGTCACCGGCGAGTTGTCGATCGTAATTGCCTCCTGGCTCGGCACGTCGAGGGTCTGGGTCCGCATGTCGAAGCGGTGGGTCGCCGAAACGAATGGGGGGATGAAGTGGATCCCCGGCTCGAGCAGTTTGCGGTACTCGCCAAAGACCGTCAGCGCGCGCTTCTCGGTCGCGTCGACGATTTCCACCATCTGCCAGACGGTGACGATCGCGAGGACCAACAGCAACAGCGCGACGACCGTGAACGAGAGTGCCGCCTGCAGCGGTACGAGGGGGATCATATCCTACGTTTAGGGGGTCGCTGCGAAAAGGGTTCGCTCGGTCGCCAGATCGGGTACTACTGGTCGTGCTCAGGCTGACTGTGATGTAACTGACGGTCCAGTCGGTCGAGCTTGTGGTGGATTTTCCCCCTTGATGACGGTGAGAACGCTGCTGGAACACTCACGAATGAAAGAGATTAGATTCCCTTCGCGATACTGGGGCTGCACTCTTTTTATGTGATGAGTTCAATCGGCTCGGTCTTATTCACGCCTCACTCGCTGATACACGTCTTGTAACGACGCTGACGCTCCTCTGCGTATTCGTTCGTACTGGTCAGCTATCGTCTCTGGATGCACGTACGCTTCTCGATACGATCGATGACGCCCGGAGTTGGAACGTGAACAGCTACGTTCAGTGGACACGCTCACTGCTTGCTGATTCCTGCTGTCACGGGGTCTGATCTCTACCTCGTTACGGCCGAAACGGCGATAGCAGTCGCTTCCAGAGCCGTTCTGCGAGATCGTCTGGTAGTCCATTTGTGCTCCACTTTCACCACGGTTGGCGCGTGCTTTTGTCGATAGGGGACCGTTAGTCAGGTGGAGCCTGTCACACGCTCCATGTCCTTCACTACCAGCGCCAGATCACCCCTCAGAGCAACTGAACGGGTCAGTCTGTGGACAGAGATTCGAAGAGGAAGTAGAGAAATTCACTGTTCACGCAGGGCCAGACGTGACATGCGCGAAAGAGCGAGCGAACGGTGCTCCGCTGTCTAGCACACAACGGGAGACGAACGGACGTTGGTTGCTGTCGCTGGGCGACACGAGCGGTTTGCCACTAATCAGAGATGAGCACGAACGCAAAATCAACATCATCCAGAGAACAGACACGCGATCACGACCACAGGATCTGTCGTACTCCCAACTGCTTTAGTCGTAAGGATGTGCAGTTTGTTCGGGCGTTTGGTGAATCATCCCCACTCTGTCGCTCCTGCCGACGGTTCTATTTAGGAGTGAGTTCATGAGCTCGAACGAGCTACCGTCCGAGCGAACGCCGCTTGAGCAGGTACTACGATATGAACAGCAAACAGATCGTCGCCCAACGGATTGTGATTGTCTTCCGTCGTTTGATGATCTCCCCTGTTGGCCCTGCTACCGAAGTGGCTTCAGGACGCCGAATCCTGACGCCACATCGGATGAATAAGAGCAGTATGCTGTGGTAATTCGTCGAACGATGTTGCTTCCATGAGAGCTTGCGTTGCTCTCGCTTTAACCGCTCACGTTCTCCGAGAGGTCGAGACCTTCGACGGCGATTCCATCAGAATCGTGGGCGTACTTCATTCTTTAGAGTGTCTACTGATCTCAAGAACCCTCTTGGCAATCAGTATCTATTTCGGTAATATTATTCATTCACATCTACACATATAAGTATGGAACTGTGGCAATATCGCGCTGATGTCGAACGGGTTGTTGATGGCGATACCCTCGATCTCAGTATTGATCTTGGGTTCGGTGTGATACTCACAGGCGATGAAGCCCGGGTTCGACTACGAAATATCGATACTGCAGAAATCTTTGGAACAAGCAAGGAGAGTGAAGAGTACGCTGCTGGACAGCAGCACAAAGAATTTGTTGAGGAGTGGGTTGCTCAAGGGGCAGATGAAGAGTGGCCATTTTTCGTCGAAACACAGAAAGACGACGAACGAGGGAAGTACGGACGGTGGCTTGCTGACATCAACCGTCGCACTGATGGAGCGAGTCTCAATGAGGATCTCGTCGAAGAATTCGGTGATACGGTTCGCTCGTAAACTCGATTTCTACACAGAGCAATTAACTCCTCCACTTTGCTAATTCGGTAGCATTGTTGCTTCTTTCAGGACTGAACTACACGTTCGCTGGCATCAACTGGAATCCAGAGGGGCACTCGCCAGTCGGTATCTGGTCAATGCCACACTTCGATCACCACTACTAGTTCGTAGATGAGGCGGACGTGGATGCGATTACGGCACCCGGCTCACTTTCGTTGGAATTGCAACTTACGATATCCCACGTGTACGAGATCTCGCTTGGAAGAATGGAGTGGTTCGAGAGCCACTGATTACTCCTACGCCCCACATCGTGAAGGTTGGCCCCGTCCCTTCTTTCCTAGATAGGCCTCGTTACTCCAGCGGTTGATTCGCCTCAATAAGAAATAATATCGATTCCGACAACACGGCTGAATTCGCTAACGTTGCGCGTGAGCACTCGAGGGTCCGCACTTTCGGCAGCCGTCGCCGCGATCAACGCATCGACTGCGCCGATCGGTTCGCCTTGATCGTAGAGCGTGCGCTGAATGGAAAGCGCTCGTCGAGACTCGGCAAGGCCGAGCGGAAGGATAATCATCGACATGAGAATCTCTTCAAAACGCTCGCGCTCCCCCTCTTGAAGGCCAAGCCCCGCCTCATGAACTGAGAGCGGTGATACTGAGACAGGTATCTCAGTTACGATCAAATTGCGGAGCTGGCTCTCGGCGGCGTCACTGCGGTCGAGTAGATCGATTAGGAACGTAGAATCGAGGAGCATCTACTCTTCCTTTCGTCGCCGGTCCATCCGATCGTCGAACTCGTCGCGGAACTCCCGCGAGCGCTCTTTGACCCGCTGCGCACTCTCGTCAGAGACGAGCCCGACCAGCTCGAGTAGTGGCTCTGCCGAGCCCCCTGTAATCTTCTCGGACCCGGTAGTGGGCCACCATACCGTATTCCGTCCACCGGTCTGTTTACGACTGAGGACGCCGTTATCGGCGAGCCGCTGGAGGCGCGTAAGGGTCGCACGACGTTTGATCGGCAGTTCGTCGGCGATCTCTGCGGTCGAAAGCACTGGATCATCGGTTCGCTGAAACACGGCGAGTAGCTCCTCGTCAGTGACACGTGGTTTCCGGCCGGGTGTTGAGTGTCCGCTCATACGATCTATGATGGGAGACGGAGGTAAATGTCTACTGCCTTTTACGGCAGGAACCCCGATGAAGCACCGTATAGTGGCCTAATCGGCATGTTTATAGTTACTGCCTTCTAAGGAACGAATGAGAAAGACGGCTCTTTGGGGCTGTGATCGCTCGTCAGCGCTCGACGACGATGGCCTCGGTTGCTGGCCATGCTACCCCGGCGGACACGAAGCCGCGAATCCGGCCGTCGAGGACGACGAGATCGATGAGATGCCCGCGCGGAGTGAGCCAGCCGACTTCAGTGGTGGCGAGTCTACGGGTGTAATCGACCTATGAGCAACGACCCGCCCTCGTACACAGTCCATTGACGACGGCGGGCGCGACGGACTCAGGTGCGGGGCTCGTCGACTACGTGAACCCCATCCTCGGCGGTTACCTACTCGATGAGCGTTCGTTTCTCGATCCGGAGGGGCGAGCGCGACAACAGAACAGCTGCGGACGCTGAACGGAAGCGACAGAGAGGCCCCAGAGGGTGTGGGGTGGGTGCTGGCGAGATCGATTCGATCCTTAGTAAACACTGCCCCACCCCCAATTTCTCACGTGATGGATCTGAGAGTTCGTACTGGGATCCCGTTTCCTTCACTTCCATTGCCACGTCTATTTGGCCATCGACGTTCGTAATCTCTAAGCTCCGCGTCGGTGTCGCTTGCCATCAATTATATACTCATAGTATCATTAATCATATCATCGAAATTTGGCGATAGTATTACGTGCTATTTAACATTATAATAGAGATGATCGGTCTCAATCAACACGAGACCGAGTGAGACAACATGAATAACACACGACGCCGGACGTTCATGAAACGGATCGGACTTGCCGGACTGACAACCGTTGCGGTCGGAACTACGACGGCGGCTGGACGTGGTCCGAATACGTCGGACCAGGCAAACGCGCGGACACGCGGCCGCATCGACCTAATCGGGCATAGGCTGCCCGAGGGCGAGAAGCCCCGCTACACGTTCGGTACCACCAGTCCTGACGGCATGTGGGGCGGCGTGAGCAGCTTCCCCAGCAGCACCGGCACGAGCGGGAGCGACAGCAACGTCGTCGCGACGATCTACGACCTGTCGGATCTCGAGAACCCCGAAGTCGCCCACGAGCTCGAGTGGCCCGTGGAGAACCAGCGGTCGAACCATATGCGGTTCGACGGTATTCGGGACGGGCTGTACTACATCAGCCACGAACCGGACACAGAGGACGCCGAGACCCTGGGCATCTCGGTCGTCGACTTCGGTTGGGAGGAGGGAACCCCGGAGGATCCCGAGGTACTTGCCACGGTCGAGACGCCGAACTCGGGCGTCCACGCGCTGGGCGAACACCCCGAGAAACCGATCGTTTATATCATCGACGAAGAGGGCGACGAGCCGGGCGTCATCCCCATTGACGTCAGCGATCCCCATAACCCCGTGCGCCACGACTTGGCTGGCCCCAACGGCTACGTCCACGCTGTCGAGGTCGACGCCGAACGCCAAGTCCTCCACTGTGCGTACATCGCCGGGGAGTTCGAGGGATATGCCATCCTCGACATCTCGGACGATCCGCTGAACCCCACCGAGCTCGGCCGGTTCGACTACAACGACGCGCCCAACTACGGACTCCTCGAGGCGGGCTTCGAGGACTGCCATCACGCGATCCACGACCCCGATCGGGACTTAGCGGTCGTCGGCGACGAGCTGTTTGGCTCCCTGCCGGGTGCCAAGCACATCTTCGACATCGGATGGGACGAGGGCTCTCTCGAGGACCCACAGCCGATCAGCTCGTTCTTCTCGCCTGACGCCAGGGAGCAATTCCCGGGTGTCTGGACGACGCACTTCCACGACGTCCTCCAGGACGGAAGCGAGACGCTAATGATCGACGGCGGCTACTCGCAGGGAACCTGGGTTGCGAACATTACTGACCCAGAGAACCCTGTGCCGACCGAACGCTTCGCAACCGACCTCGAGCTGGAGCGGGGCGACACGCGACACTCACCAGGGACTGCCCCCTACAACTGGTCGACGGTGTGGAACGAGGAGCGGGAGTTCGCTTTCTCGAGCGACACCATCACCGGCGCGTACACGTTCTCAGTCGATGCGCGGCCCGCCCGCGGCAAGAACGCGGGCGGCCCAGGTTCACACTACGACTTAGAGGAGATCCTCGAACGGTACAGCTGACCCGTCCGTGCACTGTACCCAATCGGAATGGCACCAAGGTCGAACGAGGCTAACGGAATGTTCATCCTCTAACCAGAACAGTCTGCACCCAACGGACAGAGTAAAGGCAAGTATCGTGTTTTTTGTGTTAGCCTATAGCTGATTTTGGCAGTGTTAGCTAGTCATCTGGTACAGTGTCGATCAACGCCGAGGCTACTTCACTAGGCGAATTTCACCAGCGATGAATATCCAGACCGTAGGAAAAGTTAATATATTATAATGAGGTATGGCAAGCTGTGTTGATAGAACAGGAACCGCCACACTCGCGAGTCGCACCGTCTGACCGGGATGACAGCCCCCGCGCCGATACTGATGAGAGGAGTCTAGATGTCGTTCCAGCGACAGTTGAGATCAACCTCGCGATTGATCCAGTTGCGTATCGCTATGAGAGTTGGTCTGAGATGGCCAATGGGTGGATAGAGTCGTTGCGATCAACAGCTACGACTATGCCGGATTCCGATCACGATCAAATTCGGAACGTGACTCCTTTAGTGCCGCTCCCAGAAGTCGAAGCTCTGGTTGAACAGTTAGTGGTGAGTGGCGAGGTTACCTTGCCTCACGAACCCACCGACACCGCAGAAGACACGTCTTCGCTGTGAGCTGCGGAGACGTATCACGGCGTGCGCTGGCCTCTGTCACAGAAGTACGATATTGCTGCCAGAGACGGCTATAACAGTATAAATATCTCTCTCACCAGGAGCTGATGATCACCGAACTTGCGAACCGGTACCGAAGTTACTGACCCTAGACCGAAACTCTCTATAAAGAGTAATAAACACCAAGCTTCTCCATGCAATCTGCTTAATTAAAGTGCAGAGGTGTCTATAGACACGCCGTTATCTGGGCTAAGGGAATTGGCTTCCCCCCTCCCCCCCGGCCGATTGCCCCAAGGACGTGTAGTGCCCAGATGGACGGCGTAGGAGCACCTCTGAAATAGCTCCTTTTCGGGCTGAAGGGATCAACTAGCAAAATCCCCCAGCATGGTTGACGAGGTCAGAGAGCAGACGCCCACGATCGCTTAGCGCATAGCGGGTATCGGATCGTATAACACGATTCAAATATGAACCGCAAAGTATGACAATCAAATGAGTTTTACTGCTCATTGCTAGGGATCCGATTTGCTCCCCCACCTTTCCACCCTCTCTGGCACTGGGCTGGAGGATGCTCATCCACTAAACGCATGCCACCGTTACCATGGAGGACGTGCTCGAGAAGCTCGAGCGAGGTGGTTCCTCATCACTCTCCGATTTCGAGCGCGAGATCGTGCTCTCCCGGCTCGCGAGTAAGGGCGTGATCGACCTCGAGGCGCTGTACGAGCCTTGGATCGAGAATGAATCGCCACTGCCGTGATCGCGGGAACCGCTCTCCGAGTTTCGCGATCTCGTGCCCGATCGGGAGGCGATCGCGAAGCTCTGGGACCCCTAAACACGTCCCGACCGAGCGGAGTAGTCACGCATCGCCGCTTCCATCGGTCTCTCCTGAGAGTCTCAATTCTCCGCGCTCGTTGAGATTTGAGATAGGCGTGCCGTGGGCAAGCTAGTCGTATGTATCGCCGTCGTCGTCGGACCGAACGCCCTGGAAGCCGTCGTATCGTTCGCCGACGTCGGTTCCTTCCCGGAAGACAGACACCAACGTTTCGTGGGGGGCCGACTTCATCCGTGCGGGCGCGCTCACTATCAGCCTGGGAGAGTTCGATTACCTCGATGTCCTCGCTGCCGGGTTCGGACACTCTGATGGTCGGGCGAGGACCTCGGTCTGATACCCGTGGTTGGGATTGACGTAGAGACGACGCTCACTCCTCGTCATCCTTCGCGTGATATTCCGCTTCTCTCAGTCGTGATTGGGGGTAGGAGTAGCGTCTCCGGTCATCGGGGACGGCGTCGGCGATCAGCTCGCCGAACGGCGTATCCGGGTTTCTACCAGCCTTCAGGTCCGCGTCCTTTTGCCAGAGGCCGAGTTCGTGCTCGTTCTCGACGAACACGATACTGATGACCGGATCGTCCGCTGGGTACGTCGGATTATAGTCGGCGACCGTTGACCCTGTTTGGGAGACTTCAACGTCGTCAGCGTGGTCGTCGGTCACATCAACGACGAGCATCCGGGGGTCATCGTTCTCGTCCTCGGTATCGTTCTCGCGATCGGTGACGAGATCGCCGGGGTCGAAGTATGGAGATTTGGACTGCATGCCGTTCACTGTTTGGCCTCCTGGGTCTTGTTCCCGTCGTCGGTTGCCCCGCGGTCCCGTCGGTACTCAGCACTAACAATCCTATGATACTAGAGGAGGACTCTGACAGTGTTGTCCTTCTGCAGCAGAGAGTATCTGATCAGCTGACTATCGATGACGATTCAAGCTGTTGGGTCCGATTCGAGTCGCTGCTTTGGTTCGAGATGATCCGATTTGACGACACTGAGTTCGTCGTTTTCGGGTTCGTCGACTAACTGCCAGCCGAACTCAAACCGGAGACTCTGGCCTTCTCCGGTCCCGATCCATGACGTATCCATACCGCTATCCAATTTGAAGTGGATCGTCTCGGGCGGATTTAGCGTCATACTCTCATTGCCAACGAGTAATGTGACTCGATCTCCGTACTCTAATTCGTTCGCGAAGTCGTGCAGGAACGCAGCAAGCTCCGAGCGACTCTTCTCTTGTTCCATGATAATATCCCGCATGATGGTTTTCCAACTCTATACCTCGACAGCAAGTAGGGTAGAGTACGATAAAATATGGATTGTAAACTATTAAAGATTCCGTGAGCTATGTTGTGCTATCTCCCAAGAACGCAGACGACTTCTGGGCACTCTAAGTCGTCTCTCTGATACCCGGAGTGGATGAACCAGCGAACGCCCAACCCAGTACGTCTTCTTTAGCCGCTCTGGGGACACCGATGATCTCAAACAGGTAGTCGAGTCCCGAAACGATGTCCATCTCTACGATCTGCCGGCCGTACTCTCTGCCCTATAAGGGAACGGCCGACTCGTTCGTTGTCTTCATCTAAGTTCCCATGAACTGCTTCAGTCTAGCGCGTGGTTTGATTGCCTCGATTACGAACCGATTTTCTGACTGGCCGGATTCACTGTCTGTTTCACTACGTCTGGATGTACAAGACCTTACTCCGTCGATGAGACAGTTATTTGGTGAAGTTGAAGGTGTGTTCACGGCTGGTATCACAACTCGGGCAGGTGTGATGATAGACGATCTGTCGACCGTTTGTCTGACTTGTCCAGTTGCTATCCTCATCGACGTACCCACACGTCGGACATTTCTTCTCAGTGGTTTCGTAGCGTCGTTTGATCCGCTCGAAAGGTGTTACCATATACCACTCTTAGTACTATGTCCAAATAAGAGTTGAGCTGATTTCTGAGAACGACGGCAGCGGAGCGATTACAATTGATTACACGACGAAGAGCTGTAAGGAAGTAGTAGAACGCCGTTCCCATATCGTTCATAGGAGTAGAGAACGATTCAAGTAGGGCGTCCGGGCCATGGTGAGATCGGTGTAGGAGTCATCAGCCGAGTCGGCGGTTGGAACAGGTGGATTTCATCACCCGAACGGACCCATAGAGTGGGTGTCTGCTATGGAAGACCCGACCGCTTTCAGTGCGACATATTGTATCTCATTGAGGGTTTAGACGCCAACAGGGGTAGCAATCATCGGAAGAGAAGGAAGTCTCGACAGGATACCCGTGAGATATTTACATCTGGGGTTTCCGCAGCATCGGGATGATCGGTGGCATCGTGCCTACCTGTATCATGCCAAGGATCTCAAATCCATGCCGTGCATAGAGTGAGATGTTCTCCGGGTTGCTTGATTCAAGATACGCGAGGGCCCCCTCTTGATCACATCTGGCGAGTGCATGTCTCATCAATGCTGATCCAGAGCCCTTCCGCTGGTGGGTGGGATCTGCGCCAATGAACGGTAAGTACCAGTATGGTTCGGTAGGATGATAGCTCTCGATCTGTTCGACTACTGAGAACAGGTGCTCTTGGCGCTCTTCTGGGACGGTGTTCTGGATCAGCTCGATCAACTCGTCTTCGTCCGGCTGCACTCCTGGCGGAAGCCAGAGCGCCGCTGCTGCGAAATCCTCCGTATAATCGGCGGTACCATGGTCAAACGCCTTGCCCGCATAGATCCTGACGAACTCAGGAAAGTGGTGCAGATAGTCGTGTGGGGTGGAGTAGATCCATCGGATAACTGGATCCGAACTAAATGCTAAAACAATGGTATCAATACCGCGTTGCTCATCAACTCTCGTTGCCGTTTTCACCCTAGTAGGTTCTGAAGCCCTAGAGACTTGTTGAAGCGACATTATATTCACATGACTTCATTAAAGCCACGTTACTCTATACGCCATCGAGTAGCATAACTATAGAACCTAATATGTACCTCTCTTATAATCCTACTATAGTACCTCAGAATGGGATAATACTGAATACACACGTTGTCTTCGGTACGTTACTTCTTTCATCGGCCGAGGTTTCTATGTTTGATAATACATTTACCGGATATGGACGCTCATCGCTATCGTGTTCATTTCCGGCCATCTCACCAATGACTGGGCAGCGAAAGTCGGTGCCAACCAGGCTACCCACGACCTGCCCGATGAGAATTACGTCTATGCATTCCCGTACTGGGATGCGCTGAGCGGTGAGGACATAGAGGAGTACCTCTCCTTTGATGCTGGCTGGCACGCGAACATTGGAGAAACCGCTGCAGTGATGGCCATTGACGAGGGCCTTGTCGACCTCGAAAGCACGTCCTTTGACGATCCCGATATGCCAATGGATATCGAGAACTCTGCAGCGCTACTCGATCATCTCCTCATTGGAAAAGGTGCGTACTACCGGGTCAGTGAGACGGGGGTCTGGGGTGATCCGAGTGACGCAACCGCGGAGCTCGGCGAAGACTACTTCGATACGATCACGCACGCCGTTGCCGAACTCATCAACACGTTCCAAGATGTCCGGGAGGACCTCTACCAGCGCCAGCGTCCGGATCGCGCACAGGAGCAGTGGTAGCTACACCGCATCACGCGTCCGAATTTATTTCCTGTGTGTAGATATCGAATAGCGTGGGTGACCAGCCGTCCATGTTTGCGAGGCGTCGAGACACAATGGAAGACAGTCACGTTGACAAGTAACCCACTTAGAGCAATGACGGGATTCAAGCATTCGAATCGATAGGTGGACCTGAAGACGTTGAGTCACACCAAACGAGCAGAACGACGACGAACTGCTGGCAGTTCCCCCTCAATACTAATTCCAGTCTTCTCTTGAGATCGGTGTGCTGAATAGGGCGAGTATCCCTCTACTTCGTTCCGATACCGATGTGCACCGGCTGGGTAAGGACGGCTGAACCACTCCCCCCAGCGCGTTCATTGAGCATCCTGTCCAACACCTTCCGGGCAGCGATCCGTTGCTCCTCGGTGGTGTCGACTACCAGCGCCCCAGCAATGGGGTTGCTGTTCATCACCCAGTCCCAGAGTTGGTCCCCAGAGTCGAACTCCAGCTCCTCAGTGACCGTCTCTACGTGTATCTCCTCAAGTCCAGCCTCCTGGAGCCGCTGGCGGAGCTTTCGGGGATCAGACACCTGAAATGGGAGCGGCGTGGGATCCAATGGAAGTCCTTCGAAATCGGGGCTGACCGCATACATGGCTCGCATGAAGAAGCCGAGGAACTCCACTTCTTTCGGGTTACCAAACACGACAATGAAGATGCGGCCTCCAGGCTTCGTGACGCGTACCATCTCCCCCAGCGCCCGGGGAAGGTCTGGAAACAGCATAACTCCATATTGCGAGCCGGAGACATCGAAGGTGTCGTCCTCGAGATCGAGCGCATGACCGTCCATAACCCGTGCTTCGATGGTGGAGACTCCCTCCTCTTTTGCGCGTGCTTCAAGGCGCTCGACCATAGCGGGAGAGATATCAGTCGCAACCACGTCTGCGCCGAGCCGCGCCGCAGGAAGGCTAAGGGCGCCGGTGCCTGCCGCGACGTCCAAAAACCGCATTCCCTGGTGAAGACCCGCGGTGTCCAGGGCCGCTTTCGAAACGGGTCTGTGTGTCGGGGTAACGAACTCGTCATAACCCGCCGCGATCGTATCCCAGGCGTCCTGTGTTTGTTGTTGCTGAGTGGTCATCCTAGTAGCTACGCGCCCGTAGGAGATAGTAATGATCCTTGATAACCATGATCATACTTGAAGAGAGAGCATCTGAGGAGATCACGGAGAGGTACCTACTCCCGCTGATTACGGACCGCGCTCTAAACAATCCACGATATCGAAGAGGACCTGATTGAATCACTCGGGTTCCTCGATGGTGAGACAGTAGCCGCTTTCTTCGAACAGTTCGAATCTGCTGTCTGGGACGAGTTCCACTATCCGCTCGACGGATTCGACGCTCCGCTATTTTTCGTCCGCCCCGGCGCACACTAACATCGGGACATCAATGTCGGGCAAACCTCTGGCGGCTCACGCAAGATATCGGCGTAGATCGCGCTCTTGATCGGGGGCGGAGTGTGCGATGGCTCGTCGAACATCATCGTTTTGAGTTCCCGTGTCGGCGAGTCTTTGAGTAGTAATTCGTTCTCCCGTTCGATAAGACCCAGATGGTCAGTCTGGATATCGACGAAGGTACTGCTGAGTTTCTTCCGTTCGTCCGAATTCGTAGTCCTCCTGCTGGAACGGCGGTGGTTCACTGTCTACATTTCCTAGTGCATGTACCCGTTCCCTGCCGAACTGATCGACGTGTTCCCACGTGACAGCCGCATTCTCGACCACCCTGACAGGGCAACATCGTCCAGATCACGGTGGTCGAGAAATTCGTGTATACCACGGGCATATTGACGGACAGTGTGACCGTGCTCTGTTTTCTCCGACCGACCGTGGCTTCTGTAATCAAAAGCCACTGCCCGATACTCATCAGAGAGACCCGTCAGCTGCGGCTCGAGGAATCTGAGCCCCACTCACGCCCCGTGGAGAAACAGAGCGGTTGTCCCTTTCCGTAGTTCTCATAATAAAGGGAGGCTCCATTGCAGTCAGGAGTCTCGTACAGAGGCTACTCTTCGAGCGCAGCGTTGAACAACGCAGTGTCAGCGTATGACGTCCACTGAACGATCTTCCCGTCCTCGAACTCGAAGCTGTGTGCGTTCGGGTATTCCACTGACTTTCCTGTCTTGTTATACGTACCACTCCAAGTGTGGAGTACAACGACGGTATCACCGTCTGCGACGTATCGCTCTGGGATGACCGAAACATCCACCCACTCAGTTCCTAACCTGGAAAAGACGTTCTCAACGATCTCGTCGAATCCATGGTGCGTTCCTCCGCCAGCAATCCCCTTTGGTTCGTGTAACTCTACATCGGGATCCATGATGTCTCGTATGGCCTCGATATCGCCCTCGGCGAACGACTCGTAGAGTCCCTTGACGGTTTCCCTATTTTCTGTAGGTGTCGTGACCGACATAATTATAACGTACTACCATTACATTCTCAGAGATGATATAGATGGCGAGATACGTACCAACTCGGACAAGAGACTACCAGTATATCACGTTCTGCTGAATACTCTCTTCGCCTCATCGTCGCAATCACCAACTACGAACGAGGAGATAATCTAGGAAGTACGGTGATCACGGTGTGAGAACTCTTCTATGGCCCCCGCTATGTTATCCTGAAATATCTCTACAAAAAGATTCGAATGACTGCATCCTATCATTTCTTGACTACCAGCTTGGAACTCAAGGACGACTGATCGTCCGAATCGTCCGCCTCATACAGACGCGAGAACATCTCCGGTGTGAGGGCTACCGCTTCGCGCCGATACGTTTCAAAGGTCCACTCTGCCCACGTGAAGACCGTTTCGTCGCTCGTTTCGATTAGTGCAAGCGGGGCCCCTTTTTCGTCGTCGACTCCGAAGTAGACGGTGTCGTCGTTGATCCCGATCACGTGCGGAACGTCGGCATCGGTGACGAACATCTCGAGTTGATCGCACGGAAGGACGCTACCAACCCACGAGGCGTGTGGAGTCCCGGCTACCGTCCGGACAACGTCCTGAGTGACCACGGCTTCCAACCGGTGTGTGCCAGTCGTGGTTCCGTGACGATGAGCGCTGAGACACGGATCGGGTAGTGCATGCGTGAGAATCCGCGAGCGAGCGGCGTCGCGCTCTATCTCGGCCGCTCGATCCATCGGTGCGAGCGGATCGTCTCGGCTCGATGGCGTGACGGTGGCGTCCATGACCCACTCGAGATCGAACTCCAGCAGTTCGGTCGGGATCCTCCCCCAGATGCCTCGCAGCTGCCATTCGATTTCCATTCGATGCAGCAGGTCGTCGAATCCGATTGCGACGAACGTTCCGATAGGCGTCAGCTCGTATCGGTGGTCGGTTCGAACGATCCATTCCCGTCTCTCGAACGCACGCAGAATGCGACTGAGTGTCGCCGACGAGGCACCCGTGATCGTGCCCAACTCGGCTCGACTGTAGGGTCCTTCGTGTAACGCGGCGAGGATGACGCTTCGGTGGGCCGAGTCTGCGAGAAAGTTGACCTCTTCTAAGGGCTCGGCCATGGTATTGGTTCACATGCAGTCGATATATACCTTCGTACCGTCCGATCGGTCCTCCGGTTTCGATTCGCCATCTACCGGCTCCGAGTCGACGGACGATGGTGTCAAGCGGAGCCCAGCAGTTCGGGACGACTGAGCGAGTCCAACCGTCACTCGGGCGATCTCGCTTCGAATTTGCGGCGTGGAACCGTTTCATCAAATGAGATTATCTCTACATGGCGCGTAGTACCTCACATGGGAATCAAAAATCAGCCACAGGTACCCAGTACGGAAGCACCCACGATTGGAACGGTATCTCTCGACGTGGCCAAGGACGTTATCGACGCCGCTGAACGGCGAGCGGATGCGATCAACACTCCGATGGTAATCACGGTCGCAAACTCGGAGGGCAACCTCATTGCGCAACACCGGATGGATGACGCGTGGCTCGCGTCGGTAGACATCTCGCGGAACAAAGCCTACACGGCTGCTGCGCTGGACATGCCGACGCATGATCTTGCCGAGCCGTCCCAGCCCGGTGAATCGCTGTACGGTCTCCAGAACACCAACGAGGGTCGAATGGTCGTTTTCGGCGGCGGATATCCGCTGACGCAGAACGGCGAGGTCGTCGGTGCGATCGGCGTCAGCGGTGGGGCTGTCGATCAGGACATGGACGTCGCGAAGGCTGGCGTCAGCAGGTTCAACGATCTCACCGCCTGATCTCGATGACTGTGGATGGGGAGGGACTTTCCGCTACCGCACGACGGATGATCCGTTTTGACAGGGCCGCTGCCGGCGGGAGGTCACGGACCTCGAGAGCATGCTCATCGGGACGGAGTGGAGATCGTAGGGGTGTGACCAGTGGGGTCCGTTTCACGTAATGAAACCATCTCCCTAGGTGACTTCATCATCAAATGTGTACTATACGTGGTATGGGACGATCACGTATTCGCACCATCCCGTACACCTCGAAGCGACGCCAACTGAAAGTTCGAGTGGGAGACACCCCCGTGCCGAGATTTGCGACATGGGATGAACACCGGATTGAAATGCGACGTGCAGCTGATGAGACCCGAGCAGCTGCATTCGCACGCCGAGCATCGTAACAGTACCATTACCGCCTGAAACCCCGCTATCAACAATTCTTCTCTACGGAGAGAGCGACCAAACCGACCACGAGGAAGACACCAATCGAACCCGCCCCACCAATATGACCGTACAGAACCATTCTATGTCGATAACGATTGGCGACGCATCCGAGATACCGAACAACAGTAGAGCATTCTATACGATAGATGGAGAGAATATCGCGATCCTCAACATCAACGAGAAACTGTACGCGATCCGGAATTCGTGTCCGCATATGGGCGGGCCTCTGGGGGAGGGGAAAATACTCCGCAAGCCATCCAAAGCCGAACCGTTCGTCTCCTCCTTCAGGGAATTCACGCCGAACACAGGAGTCATCCAAAAACCAGCATCGGTAGCAGATGAGAACGCGCCACCCACGATCAGCTGTCCACTGCATGGGTGGGAGTTCGATCTCGCGGAGGGGACGCCAGTGTTTCCCGCGAAACAGGCCCTGAAAACGTACGCCGTCTGGGTCGAGGACGGCCTGATCAAGCTTGATCTGACAGCCGATGCAGGAGCTGCGTCTATCGGTGCAAGCGGCCGGACTCACAGTCGCGAAGATCGGTCACAGAAGGGACCCTGTTAAAATACTCAAACTGTGACAGGCTTCACGAATCGTGCTGAATAGAGAGCGCGTATTCAGCGACGCATAGAAACGAATAAATCATGCGCCATAACGTGGATTATATCCCTCAACGGAGAACTCAGCGGGGGTAGGGGAGGGGGAATCAAACCCTGTTCTTTAGATACGTATTCCCCTCAACCAGCGCCCGGATCTGCAACAGGTACGTGCAACTTCTATCGAACGGCGAACTCAGCATGCCACATCCGAAATAAACGATAGTATGGTGCTAAATACAGCGCGTGTATCTTGTAGGTCTGTATTGACCGTACGAGAAACGATGACTGAAATGGGTGCGCCAGCCTCAGTCCGCCGGCTGAATGTTCTGATTCACGTGGAAGAAGTTATCGGGATCGTACCGAGCCTTGACTTCCTGTAACCGCTCGTAGTTATCGCCATACGTCGCGCGAATTCGGTCCTCGCCCTCTTCCATCATGAAGTTGATGTACGAGCCATCGGCCGAATATGGATGCAGCGCTTCCCAGTATTCCCGGGCCCAGGTAGTGATCTCCTCGCTCTTGGCCGGATCCGGATCGACGCCTACGATGACCATCGACCAGTTGGCGTCGCGATACCGCCAAGCGGTTTCATCCGCGTCGACGCGGTGAACGGCCCCGTTAATGGGATAGAGGTGCATGGTTGACTGTGGCGTCGGTACCTCCCCAAAGTGCTGATGTTCTGCGATGGCATCGTCAGTCAGGTCGCGCACGAAGTCACCCTTCCAGTACCAGTGATCACCTGATGGGTATAACGGATCGAACATTCCCTGGACTGCCGGATAGGGCATCTCCTCGATGTGCTCGAACAGCGGCTCGGCGACGTCGCGGGCTGGTTCGAGTACATCATCAATCTAGTCTTTCGGCCCCAGATAGCACCACATCAGTCCACAGACGTTCTCACCGTGGATCGCTTCCGGGAAAGGATCGCCGGGCACCTGTGCGGTCAGATAGAAAGCATAGACGTCCTCAGGCGCTTGAGGCAGCCATTCGCGATACCACCGCATGATAGATTCCATCTCCTCGATCGGCCAAAACATCGGTCCGGCGATCACTGTCTCGACTGGATGGACCTGGAACTCGAACGACGTGACCACGCCGAAGTTGCCGCCACCGCCGCGCAGCGCCCAGAACAGGTCCGAATTCTCGTCCTCGCTCGCGTGGACCAGTCGCCCGTCAGCCAGCACGACATCCGCGCTCAGCAGATTGTCGATGGTCAGACCGTACTTACGGGTCAGATATCCGTGCCCGCCGCCGAGAGTTAGACCTCCGACACCGGTCGTGGAGATGACCCCACTGACTGTCGCCAGTCCGAAGGCGTGGGTGGCGTGATCGACATCACCCCAGACGCAACCGGGTTCGACGCGCACGGTTTTCGCATCCGGATCGACGTAAATGCCCTTCATGTTGAGCAGATCGATAACCAGTCCGTCGTCCACCAGCGATAGTCCGGGTCCATTGTGGCCACCGCTGCGGATGGCGGTCTCAAGATCGTGGTCACGGCCGAAGTTCACAGCTGTGATCACGTCCGCGACATTGGCGCACCTGGCGATCAATGCCGGGTGCTTGTCGATCATCGCATTGTATATCGCGCGCGCTTCGTGGAATTCCGGGTCTTCAGGTCGAATCAGTTCGCCGCGTAGCGTTTCTCCGAAGTCTCCGATGGCTGTTTCATCAGCGTCGACTGTTGTTGACATGACGTCCTCTGTTTCTCGCGCTCATCCCAACCCCTCCTTTTCCCCACCCAGAGCATAGAGAGAGCGTTAGCTCTCCTACGACGCAGGTCATGATAGCTGTTTGCAATACTCATAGTCTGCTGAATACATCAAGACGGGGGTTCCTCTGTGTGCCACCGCTGCATATGCTCGGCGTGGGTATCGAGGTACGCACCGGCTTTGAACTGTGCGTCGTAGTAGTCCGTGTCAATATGGTGTACCTGGACGCAGCCGGGCAGCACCATCGTCGGTACCGTCCCCGGGAACTTCCCGTGTTTGTCGTAGACGTACTGGGCGATCTCACCGAGGCACTCGACTGTCTCGTCGTCGTATGGCTCGATCGAGCGCTTCACCGCCTCGCTGTCCTCCCACGGACCAGGCGTCGCCGGGTCGTAGGTGCCGCCCGGGCCAAACTTCCGCTCGACGAGTGCGTCGACTGCTGCGTGCATGTCCGGGTAGTACGGCGGACAGAGGCCCTCGTACTGGTCGTCGAGGCCCACTGGGTTTGGTGCGGTCCAGTTCTCATCGTCGACGAACCGGAACCCGAGCCCATCGAGGTCGTCGCGCGTTGGAGCGCCAAACAGGCTCAACTCGTTGATCCCGGCGAAGTACAACCCGCCCAACCCCATCGCCTGCATCGTAAGCACCATGTTGTGTGCCATGAAGGCCAACTCGGCACAGTTCTGTTCCAAGGTGGCACGTTCGAGGAAGGACAGTGGGAACGCCTTATCGGCGTCCAATAACCCCGATTCGATGTGTGGCTTGAGGTCGCCGGCCGGTTCACCGATCTCGTCATCCATGATCACGTAGCCGTTCTCGACGAACAGACAGAGAAGCGCCAGCATCTCTTCGCTGGCGTCGCCGACGGGCATGAACAGCGTCGACCCTGGCGTGTTGGTCCACCAGTGGTTCGGTTCGAGGATGTGGCCGGATTCGGCGGGGATGTCCACCCGCTCGTCGGCGAGTTTCTCAGTGTGTGCTCTGGCCACTGCCAGAATGCGTTCGGCGTCGTCTTTGAGGTCCATTGCCTCGCGGAGCCGGCTCGGTTCGACGCTCCGGGTGTTCGTCAGGTACGTGCCGTCGTCGTCGGTATAGAACAGGACCGGCGTGCCGATCCCGGCCGCCGTCGGTGCCGTTCGACCGGTCAACCGGACCGAGAAGTCGGTGTGCTCGTCCGGCCGGTGCGGGCCGAACGGAATTCCGTAGTGCCACCCACTCACCCCGGTCCCGGCAGCGACGAGGACCGATTGCTCGAGGTCGGATAATGGTAGCGGGTCAGCGTCCGATTCGAACGCCAGCGGTCCTGACGGAATCGACAAGCCACGACCGAATCGACGAGATCGTCGCCCAAAAATGGCCTGAAACAGTGGATACTCGAACAGTTCGGGAAGGGATTGTGTGGTGTCAGGCATGGTGATTCCTCGATGTGTTACCAGACATCGATTGTGGTGAGAGCACCTGCAGGTTTGGCGATGTTTTGGCTGCCATGAGTTGGTTGATCCTGCTCTACTATGAGAACTAATCACATAACGTCACCCCGTGAAACGACTGTAGAGGTTGAACAGGATGCGTTCTTTGACCATGGAAACGTGTGCTAGACGTCGGTCCGTTAGTGAACGATATGCACCTCCTGTTCAGCACCGATCGAACGAACTACGTTGGGTGATGTTTGCGTTCATGGTGATTGTGGGCTCGATGAACATCATCAGGATGGCGCTCATTGCGGTCGTGCTCTCGCTTGAACGAACTGTTGCGTGAGGTGAACAGCTGACCCATGCAGTCGGGATTTTCGCTGGCACAGCGGGGAGTACTCTCGTCGTGATCTCAGTGATAGAGAGTCGCTCTTCGCGTTCGATGGATTCCCTGGATTCAGCACGCTCGTTGAAACCTCTCATCGCTTGAGGGGTTCAATACGGTCACAACACTGCGTACCAATGAGTACGGCGAGATTGCTACTAGGATTCAGTCTCATCGATGCAACGTCCGTCCTTTCTGGCCCACCTTGTGCAACGAGACGCTTGCAGGAGGGGAAAACGTTGCACAAGGGAGTATCCAACTGATCACACCGTGGTGTGATACGCTCACAAAACTAGAACTGACGAAATCGTTTCTACCCACGCTACTACTGAATGGGAGGAAAGCTGTGCGTGTTGGGACTAGGATGGCCCGGCTTGTGTCGGGTGAGTAGTGCGGCCTATTCCTGTTCGTGTTATTTTGTTGTTAGGAAATTACGCTTCCTGTGGGGCGTGCTCGTTTATTCCAAGGCGTACCGAGGAACCCTTTGCAGTGGTACGCTTAACCACTGTGATCCCTCCTGCTCTCGTCGAAGCATCGAGACGTCATCGGAGAGCACAGCAGCGTACAAACGGCGAAGGTCTCGTGCTTCGGCTACGGATAATGCCTCCCCCTTCGGAAATCCCTCGGTAAGAGGGGCGTACGCTGTAACGTCTATGCCGAACGCCCTGAGATATGATTGAACAGGGGTCGTCAGGCCATTGTAGATTGCCTCAGTAGTGAGCTGTTCAAGCCGGTCGAATGGGGGGATCACGATTCGATCGGAGTGGACCCCTGGCCTAGGACCAACAATGAGCGGTTTTGTTGCCAACTGCTCAAGTACACCCTCGATATCGTACGCAAGGCGGATCACTTGACGTGGCAACGCCGTATCAGGTGCACGCCATTCAACAGTACCAATATCGTTCCGGATACGCACAGGTCCATGAATGACATCATCCGGGCTGAAGTGCTCAGTGACGGTCTCACGATCAATTCCCGCTACACGGGCACGTTCGATGAATAACTCGAACGTCTGATGCAGTCGGTTGTTGCACTCTGCCTCTGTCCATACGTACGGCTGAAGACGACGAAACGGTGCAAAGCGGGCAGACATGCTTCGTCGGTAGGCCGCTGCACGTGCCGATGCAGCAGTTTGCTGACCGTCGTAGTATGGGGTTGAAGCGACGAGTGCTAATGCTGGATCAAGCGCCGTAAGAAGATTTGCTTGTGCGATAGCATCCGTCTGATCGAAGTGGATATGGGTGCCGGCTACATTCTTTGCGAAACGTAACTCCTCTCCGTACACTCGCTCCAAAATCATTCCACGGGCTGACGTTGCAGGTGGGCGTGCCTCAATGAGCGTTGTTCCGAGTGGAACGACGAAGAGATCATTGGCCGCTGCGATTGCTAGTAGCTCTGTAAGAGAGTCTATGATTTCTGACTCAAGTTCCGTTTGACTGGCTACAGGTGGGAGTACAAGCTCGAGAAGTGAGTCGACACATTCGGGAACGGCATATTTGTGAGCGTCAATAAGCTCAGCTGCCGATGTGAGAACTCCGTTTTTATCTACGACCCAGTATTCTAGCTCAAGTCCTATTTTCATATATCCGTCACCTGCCGCTACCCAATGGTTCAGTATTGCTACCCGAAACGACAGATGTATATACGCGACCTACATATATAAATAGTCCTATTATTCGTTAAGGTTGCCTTTCTCTTTGGCGGCCTCGCTCTTCGAGATCTCTCTGACGTAGTGGAGGAACGTGTCCACCGATGCAATGACGACTCATGGCTAACTCGTGAGAATTTCACTCCCGACAAGTGAGACTCGAACCCAGAGATCGATGACGACGGCCTTATCGAGAATACGATCGAGGACTTCCGCGAGGCTGGATGTGCTTGGTCTTGCTTGACTCAGTGGTACTCAGAGTTACAGAAGACATCTATATTTGTTATCAGTTGCCACGTGCTGGCAAGTTCCGGCCTGGGCAAGCGAACGGTGGTTGGTCGCGTACACCCTATGAAGAGTGAGGAACCAGATCATGACACCATTTGACCGGAAGAACACATCGATCGATGATATCATCGGCCAGATCTTCAATCGTCCGTTTAGTAGTCCGTTTAGTACGGATTATGAGTTTGCCATCGGCTGGGAACTGGACGCGATCGAACCTCCAATCGAAGACGGCCCGGTATCCCAGACGGGAGACGAGTCTCTCATTGACAAGCGCCAAGAGGACAACCGTATGCAGGTCGTTGCTGATCTTCCCAGCGCCGATGATAGCGAACTGACGGCACAGCTCACCGAGGGCCACCGGTTCCTCGAGATCACAACCGGCGAGGAGATGATCGAACGAATCCCCCTCCCGTGGTCGGCCGAGATCGAGACGACGCGGTTCAACAACGGCGTTCTTGACGTGAGGCTCATTCGGATCGACAGAGGCAGCAATGAGTAGCGCTCGGCCGACGCGCGATCAGAGTGATCTCGCCGATGTTTTGGGGTACTGGACAGGGCATTGTGATCAATGCAGACATCGCGATTTCGATCGGTAATACGGAGCTTCTCGGCATCGAGATTCGCACAGCGATCGCTTCGTTCGAGACTACTGCGCAGTATGGACTAGCCTTTCCAAATGGGACTGATATGCGACGTGTCGAGCAGGCTTCCGGACGGGAGCCACTCGAAGACGAGATCGGCCTCGGTATCAAGGCCAGTCACGGTGGAAGTCGAACATCACATAGCAATCCCCCAGTCGTTGAATCTCAGGGTTCTGGTACGCTGTCGAAAACCGATCGCTCAAATGCCGACAATGAGAATGCTGAGGGGCAGAACTCTAAAATGGCGTTGAGACCACTCCCCTGTTTGAGTTCCTCTGAGTCTTTGAAATCGCCCCCCTGAGCTGGCCAACTAAATGGTCCCGCTTGTGTTTGAGGACTCACGAGAGCCGCTCCTGACGGTATTTTACCGATTCATCTATAATACATAGCTATTAAGTATAGCTAGACTACGTAACTATAATCTATACCTATATCGTCCGTCTATATTTCATACTCATATGGGCTGAGACGCGATTGACGCTGTTGTCTCGGCTGAGACGTACGACTTGAGGGGGACCCTTCACATTCAGGTCTTCGACAGCTATGAGGCCATACTCCTGTGTAGAATACGCCGAGAATTTTAGGAGATCTCGACAGCTTTCCTTCAGGTCGGCGTGGCACTCCGCTACATGACGTCATCGACGTCCGTAGTTGTCCGACCTCTGGTTTACAAGAGCAGCTATAGTTCGCGATCCACTCGTTTACAACGGTAGGCTTTTACTAGCTCTGAAAGATTGATTTAGCTTCCAAAGACGATTCTTTTTTGGCTTCAAACACATCGCCACACCTGTAACATTCTGCATATTCTTCCCATCCTTTGATGTGAAATAGGGACCCACACCTAGAACCTGTTACTTACTTTCCATTATTTCTCTATTTGGAACCTGTTTTTTCTACCCATAATAAATATAGAATATTTAGATTCCGACCAGATGCCCGCTGAGTTCGACTCAAGCAACTCGAAACTTGTCTACTTATATCTCGAGATGGTGGAGGAAGCGAGCATCACCGATCTGCGGTCGACGCTTGATATGAAGCAGCTTACTCTGTTCCGGTTCTGAACACGCTCGAGGGAGAAGGCCTGATTGAGCGCAACAACGAGACGTTCACTGTTGCTGCGTAAGCTTCTCTAGATCGTGTTTTCTGAACGAGCTTCGTCTCCCTTTTCTGAGAGATAGCCAATAGCAAGTATGGTTATGTAGACTGCCTCTTCTAGCCGAGTCAATATTCAGCGGAAGAGCGTCGATCTCTTCGTTATGGGCGTGTGGTCCTTTCGGTAACATGAAGGTTTTATAGATCCTTTAGCTTCCATGATAATAGTTAACTTACCTCACAGACTAACTATTACCATGGAAGACAGCCAAGAACGGTGTCAATATACGTGGATGGGACTTTATTCACAGGACCATTCCGAGGTGCAGGCAAGCTGTTGTTATCGGAAAGTGTGGGGAGATCATCCTCGATGTATCTGGCACAGTGAGACCAACGATGGATCTGACAAACCTATTGAAGAAATCCTAAATAATTGTGATGGTTTATATAATCAGCCAGGGAGGGAGGATAGATGTTCTGAGTTACTTGATGGAGCACAGCTTTCAGGGTTACTTGCTAACGTACAACTCTCGCGATTGCTTGATTACGAACCCCTCTCAGAAGTCTCCGATGACAACCATCTTTTGGAATTGCTTGAAAATGCACAACTATTGGATAATGAATTTGATTATGTACTCTCATTCAAGCATTGTTCACTAAGGGATGCTGACTTTTCGAAGGCAAATCTATTTTTTATTAACTTCTCAGAGGCAGACCTAGAACGCGCTAACCTATCAGGAGCTAACCTGCAACGCTCTAACCTCTCGGGAGCTAACCTACGTGATGCCAATCTTTCAAGTACAGATCTCCGATACGCTGATCTCTCAAAAGCTAACCTGCGACACACTAATCTCTCAGGAGCTAACCTGAAACACGCCAACTTCTTGGAGGCTAATCTGCGTGATACTATGGCTAGTTTGGAAAGTATAGACCTTTCAGGAGCTGACCTACAACATGCCGACCTCCGAGAAAGTAACCTAAAGCATGCTAATCTCTCAGAAGCTGATCTGGAGCACGCTAATCTTTCAAAAACAACCCTAGTTGATGCCAACTTCTCGGAAGCCGATCTGCCTAATACCGACCTTTCAGAAGCGAACTTACGTGATGCTGACCTTTCAGAAGCGAACTTACGTGATGCCAACCTTTCAGAAGCGAACTTACGTGATGCCAACCTCTCAGGAGCTGACCTACGTGATGCTGACTTCTCAAAGGCAGACCTGCGTGATGCCGACCTTTCAGAAGCTGATTTGCGTGGTGTAACCTTCGAAAAATTAGGAGATGTCAAAATGAACATACCAACACTATTCGATCAGATAATAAGGCGACACGAACCTAATGATAATTCGTCCTTTATTTGTAATCAAATGGCTCGAACTTGCCATTATCTCGCTACAGAATGTAGTAATCGTGGATTAACTAGCGAAGCACGAAAACTAACAATATGGGAACGGCGGGCTCGTCGGAAAGAAGCTAAAGCTGATGGTAATTGGATGAAATGGGCTGCATCAGGGATTGCCTGGCAAGCTACTGGCTATGGAATTAGTATTCAGCGAGTTCTCCGCAATATGGGGATCGTCTTTGGGATACCTACCGCTATCTATCTACTATTCACTCTATTCGGTGCAGAAGGAAGTATAGGAGGTGAGTTCCAGACATGGGTTCAGGTACTCTATTACAGTATTGTCACGTTCACAACCACTCCTCCAGGCACCCCTAATAATGATATCATTATGGGAATCACGATGGCTGAAGCGTTCCTGGGCACGCTGTTAGTCGTGCTCTTTGGCTACGTACTAGGTAACCGCGAAGCGATCTGATCGTCCTGGGGCGTGATTAGTCCGCGAAGCCATCCAATCTATAATCGTATTCGACAGCTACACTATTACTAATTAGGCCAGGATTTGTCTATACTTGTTACTATTACAGTCTTGCTTGCGTAGTTCGCTCTCACGATCTATTCTCCAGTCGAGGACGGCTAAGAAATACTTTTATTATGATTTGTCGAATCGTTCGAAGGAGATGTGACCCCAGACCCACAATCAGAACTGGAAACGACGCTTCTGGCTCTCGAGCAGCAGTGGAACGCCGTCACGGACAGACCTGAAGAACCCCGCTCTCTAATGAGTGTGATCGAATATGGGTTAGGGGAACATCGGCGAGCTGAAGTCTACATTAACCGATTACTCTGCTACCTCCTTGATCCCGACGAGCCACATGGGATGGGACCTGACTTTCTCGAAGCTGTTCTCCATGGCCTCCCTCCTGCTTGTGCGTTCGAGGAGGACACATATGATCTCACAGATGTCCGTGTGAATCAACAGGTCTCGGTCACGAAAAGGGATACTGACGGAGCTAACACGAACTCGACACCGGGATACGTCGATCTCGTCATTGACGTTCCAAACGAGTGGTTTCTGATGATCGAATTGAAGTTCTCCGCACCAGAGACAGGAACGGAGTTCTACTGTGCCGGATCACAGATCGGAGATCGGTCAGTAGCAGAGTATGAATCCGGTCAATATTATCTGTATCTCCATCAGAGTACCAGACCACAAGCCCAAGGCGCTTGTTTTACAAACTGGACGTGGCAGGCGTTCGTTGAGGATGTCCTGACCGAGTTTATTATAGCAAACTCCTCTCGGTATCCCCAGCGTACAGTTGCCCAGCTGCACGACCTCAAAGACGACCTTCAGAACATCTCCAATATGAGCAACCGCGACGACGTTGATCAGCAGAAAATCACGCTGTATCTCGATAACTACGACGCAATTGAGGATGTGAGAACAACGTTCGATACAGCGTGGGAATCGTATAGCCAACGATGGGGTGAAGAGGTGGCGACCACCCTCGAAGGGACACGTAGCAACGCGGAGTTCAGGCCAGATGATACTCTGGTCACGATTCCTCGGGCGGAAGACACGGAACGCTGGATTCTCCGTGCCACCGGTGGCGACTGGCAACACGTATTCAAATATGGATGGTGGAAGCGCGAGGTCGACTTGGTAGACCTGGAAATGAGAGCTGACGATACCAATGATCTTCGTATCGGATTCTATCATCGGATGGGGGAGAATAGCAATAGGGGGACTGCTGTTGGCGATCGGGAATTGACATTCAATTTCCGCTGTATGGGGTCCAATCCGATTGCGTTCCGAGACCTCTACAACGAGGTTTTTGACGAGAGGACAGATGAGATCGAACAGTGTCTCGCTCATACCAACGGCGAGTTGACTGGTCACAAGCGGACTCTGATCGAAGGAACATACGATATTCGAGTCAACAGGCACGAGGGATTTTTTGACGCATACACTGCAGCACTCACCGAGGCTTTCGTTGACTTCGTTGTTGAAAATCCAGACTTGATACAGGAGCTCACTCAGACGTTTGATGCATCAATCGAACGGTATCAGTGACTCTATCAGGAAATCGACAGTTAGATCCAGTCAAGTGCTGCGTTGTGTTGGCGTAGATAGTTGGGATCAACACTCTGGTCAGGAACAGTAATCTGCTCGCCAGTTTGATTGAGGAGTGTCTGCTGTAATAGCGTGCTCTGTGTCTCGAAGGAAGGGTTCACTCGGAGTCGATAGTCCTGATCGATGGTAAAGAGTCCACGATCGAACGCAGCGTGATGTGTTTTGCTCAGTGGAAGCACGTTCGAGAGATCCGCTCTATGGTTGGGATACTCGCTCCAGGAGAGTACGTGTGCTATGTCTAATAGCCCCGGGTGATCAACACCAGATACTGGGCACGTCCTGTCGTACCGGGAGAGCACCGTTGCGCGAAATTCCGGATCCAGTGTTCGTGTATAAGTTCGTGTCTCATAGACGTCTGCTGTTAGTTCAGGATCGGTATCAACCGATGTCTCTTCTGTTGGCGTCCAGGCAGTAACTGCTTGATCAACGAACCGGCTCCCTTCCGATGTCAGCTGGTAATGCTTCCCGTTTTTCTCTACCAAGCCCATACTCCGGAGCCAGTTTGTTCGTTGGTGGGCCATGTCAGTCTCGGTGGGTTCCCATCCTAATTCAGGATGGGTCTCTAATTGTTGGAGACTGATCTCTTCGATCGTTAGTGGTCCAGTCGAAAGTGCATAGAGAAGACTTCGGAGACCAACGTTCCGGTCGCACATGATTCGAAGCAGCGTCTCACTGTTGTAGTCTTGTGTGTACTCCGTACCTACTGTATCGAGTTCCCAGTGGTCGTTGGGTTGGTGGATAAATCCGACCTTCCGGAGATACGTAACACGACGCATGATCGAACTGCGACTCGAGACGTTCGTGAAGGTCTCCCGATGCCACTCAATGAGCTCGTCGGTGGTTGGTCGATGGGTGTCGATGAAATTCAACAACGAGTTCAGCGTCGTCACGTAGTGTGTCCCACCACCGAACATTGGGACGATACTTTTCAGTCGATTTGTTATCATTGGTGAGTCAATAGTTGGATCTCAACGCCCCAGTACCCTACCTAGTGCAGGCGATTTGGCTAGAATGCTCGATATCGTCATCGGTATCATTCTTCTCTGCCATCTCTAAGATCACGTCGCAGTGCGAACCCCTCATAGGCGCGGTCACTGGAAACAATAGTGTCGCCTGCAGACTCCACGAGATGCAGCGCATCAAAGGGTGTGAATCCATGGTCCTCAACGTACGTTGCTGCCGCGACGACGGTGTCCACGTCACCACGTACGTCAAGGAGAGCTGCAGCGTTCGCGATGACTCGCTCAGTATCCCGATCTTCGCGATACGCGACCAAGAGTAGTTCGATGAGCGTGAACTGTGAGGTCCACAGATCGTCTCGATGCTTCTGATAAACCACCTCAGCGGCCTCACCAAGCCAATCGTCGTCTTTGATGAGTGCGAGGAGAAAATCCACTTCAGCGTACATTCAGCGTCCGGCCTCGTCGAGTGCTACGTCTCGCGCCTCATCTCGGAGCTCGTCGGCTGATTTTTCGACATTCGCGAACTCGTCTCGAAGCGTTGCAAGCGGATCGTCCGCGAGGGGAACGAGCTTGATTCCGTCGTGCAGTTCGACGATATGGTACCGCTCCCCGTATCGCTCTCGGAGCTCCTTTGGAAGTGTGAGGCGGCCACGGTCATCGAGTGTTGTGTCCGCCATATACTGCTCTATGATGGGTAGCACTAAGTATATTCCCCAAATCAGGGATATTACCCACGAGCGGTCTGTGTCGGTCTCTCACCCGAGGACCTCATCGCTACAGAGACCGTTGGAGTCACCCCCAAGTCTGCTGAATTCGAGTGGCTCTCTTTCGATGGCTTCGACGTTTACTGCTCTACTTGGCTTTCGAGTAGCATAGAATCCGCCTTGATCGACACGTAGACGCGTTCGGCCCACTCACGAGCCATGGGTGAGTCCGTATCGACGAACACCTGCATCAACCCCGTGTCATCGTCGTATCCTCCAAGTCCGACGCGTTCATCGAAGAGTGCGAGTCCGTATGGGAGCTTTTCGCGGGTTCGAATAGTTAACTGTCCGCGATCGACCGCCTCGGTCACGCGGGTCGGATACGTTTCACGCAGTGTCTCGGCGACGGGTGGCGTGTAAATGAGTTCGGCCTCGGTACCATCGAATACTCGTTGGTAGAACTCACCGATCATCAATGGCGCCAGATGCGTCGCATTGAACCCTCGGAACGTCTCTGACTCGCTGACGAGCGAGATGAATCGCTCGACCGGTCGATCCGGAACGGTCGGTTCCGCGATCGTCACGGTCGAATCGATCATCGGTTCGATGGCAAACTCAGCGTGATGCGGACAGATCTCGTCCAACAGCGGTCCCATTCGGTGGACGGTGCTCACATTTGCTTCGAACCGAAGCACTTCGTCGGTGACTGCCTCACCACGGCCTGTCAACTGGAACCGACTATCGACCTTCTCGACGAACCCCTGTTCGTCGAGCCACTTCGTTAAACGGTGGCTCGTCGCCCGCGAGACGTCGAGACGGTCCTCGATCTCGCGGCGGTCCAGTGGCTCTGCCCGGAGCGCTTCGAGAACCGGACCGTGACGAACGATGTCGCCGAGATGGTCTGGGTCGGCGCGGTCGCCTGCTGCGTCAAGGCGCTTGCTGAGATATCGCTGGTTCCGCGCATTCTGCATGACGGCCTCCACGATCGGCGACGCCGGTGGATTGAATGTGAGTTGGTCGTTTTCGGGAGAGTCCATGGTGTCTACTAGCACGATATTCGATGGCACGGATAGTAACTCTATCCCGTACACGACGGAATTCCTCTCACGGCCTGAAACGGCGTTCACGCCGTCGAACGTCGTTTCCGTGAATGAGGCCAATAGGTCTGCCGCCCACACTCCAGACATGGTACCACCGACTACCGCGGATGAACCGATCGACGAAGAACAATTAGACGAACTTGTCGGAATGGCCGTCAACGAGCTCGGAGCGGCCTATTACGCGCCACTGATTGTCATCGGTGATAGACTCGGCCTTTACGGGGCATTAGCCGATGGTGGACCACTCCTGCCCGCCGAGTTGGCCGAGCGAACCGATACCGTGGAACCGTACGTCGCCGAATGGCTCGCCGCGGGAGCGGCTGGCGGATACGTCACTTACGATCCCGAGACGGGGCACTACAGCCTCACAGCCGAACAAGCGGCGCTGCTGGCCGACGAAGACAGCCCCGCTTTCCTCGCTGGTGGGTTCCACAACAGCGTATCAGGCGGCCGCCGTAGCGCGCTTCTGCTCGGGCTCGTCGATAATCGTCCTAACGGCGAGACGCTCACGCATCTCGGCGCGGAGGTCGTCCGCTTCGCCTACGATCACTATGGCACCATTGGCGGTGCACTCGAGGAGTTTGCATCCTGGAAAGGACGGTCCACTCCGTTTACTGAGCTCACACCACGCTGGGCACAACTCGCACGCTCAGTCGCCATCCAGTACGATCCAACCCAATTCATCGTCGAATCACTTGAGCGCCTCCACCAACGCGGTATTCGGCCCGCAACTATCGACGACGTCTTCATGGAAACGTGTCGAATCAATCAGCCACTCGCCGTCGAAGTCTTCGTTACGCAAGATCGACGCGACGATGTTCTCACCGCTGATGGAGATATCAACGAATCAACGCTGGCTGACCCAACCGTGTACAAATCAGGGATCCACTTCCAATTCAAATTCCAGCTCTCCCATATCGGACTCCTCACAGACGGTGGAACTGATACGAAAGAAAAGGTCCTGAAGGATGAGTGGGAACTCGTACACTCCATTGCAACTTAGGGGATACGCGCCCAGAGACACTTGCTATCCGGCGTCCGTCCACTGAAAGAAGAGGGATCCAGCCGGCGCCAGCTTATTAGAGAAGCTCGAGTTACGGCTGGGCGAAGACGTACTCTCCATCGGCTGTGGGCCAGACTTTGAGCCAGCTGAAATTATCGAGATCCGGTACTGACGTTCGCGACCCGTGTTGTGAGGTACTCTTGGAGTTGATCGTCACAGCAGTAGATGTAACAGCCCTTCATTCCGCGACTCATCAGCGTTCGATACGTGTTCTTGATCAACTCCTCAGCTTTCGCAGCCGCCTTCTCCGGCTGCTCCCTGAACATCTTCTTGATCCCGAACAACGAACGGTCCGTATTCGCGCGTGCTTCGTGATCGACGACAATCTCGCCATCACGATATTTCAGATCCTCACCGATGATCACGCCAACATAATCGAATTCGAGTCCCTGGCAGGTATGTATACATCCGACTTCGTCGATCGATCCCTCGGCGATCGCCCACGGTTCGCTTGTATCGAGATTCCAGCTTCGCTCGTAATCACCGATCTTGATGTCGTACGTCTCACGATCAGAACGTCCCTCCTTGTCCCACTCCCAGCAGTAACCCGCGACCACCCGCGACAATCGAGTCTCCTCATTCCGACGCGCAATCGCCTCGTGAAGCGTCTGGGGATCATCGAACATCCGCAGGTCGTAGTCGAGATCGAACCCGTCAGCATTCGCCGTTTCCCGGATCTCGAGGACATCGTCAAGCCAGGCGAGGTACCCTTCAGAGCCGTTGCAGCGGAACTGCGATTTCAATGTCAACTCTTCGATGTCAGCACCCAAGTCACGGGCATGCCGTCGAATCTCGTCTTTCGATCCGATATCGTCAATGTGAACGCGCTGACTTTCATCGATGAAGAACACGCTGAATTTCGCGGCGTTAATGATCTCCATGATCTGGTTCTCACCACGACCGAAGAACGTCGATTCCGCGTTCAGTCGATGGGCTTCGTCAGCGACCAATGCGGGCAGTGTGTTTGCCTCCGTCTCCACGTAACTCCCAGCTCCTGTGAACAGATGGTCGATCTCTTTGACCAGCTTGTCGTCTCGAAGCTTTTCCTTGTACACCTCTCTCGGGGCGCGGTTCTTCGAGACGTATTGAGCGACGAGGTCGTTTTGAATCAGTTCGGCTAAGATATTGATCGCCACAACCGTCTTGCCAGTTCCAGGCCCACCCTCAACGATCAACACACGTTTGTGACCATCACGATGAGACCGCTTCGCCAGTTCGATGGCCTTCTCAAAGACGACCTTCTGGGAGTCAATCAACGTGAACTCGTCTTGGTCTTCGAGCATCGCCAAGAGCGAATCTTGGAGCGTCTTCGACGGTCTGAGTTCTCCTTCGCTTAACTCGTAGAGAGTCTCCCGGTTGTCGCCAACGTCTATCTGTGTTTCAAGGAACGACCGCAGTTTCTTCGCATCACCGCGAACGTAGAGCGGTGCTTGCTCCGTATACCGTTGGTAGACAGGATTATCGATCGTCTCGCAGTACTGTTGCCCGAAATTGTGGAGATACGCTGCAGGAGAGAGATGAATCGGCTTCTCTTGAACAGAGACATTGAAATCCTTCAGCAACTCAGCGTATGATAGCGCTTGGTAGCTCGGGTGGGTTGTCTCACGGATTCCACCCCCGAGGAAGGTCTTGACGATCCCATCCTTATCCGCAACCGTCTCCGTGCTTTTCCCATCCCATTGCTTCAACTCAACGATTGCCACGTTCGCATTTCCGTCCTCGTCGTACCCTGAAATCAGAAAATCGATGCGACGAGACGTGAGCGGAATCTTGAACTCGATTGCTACGCCCGCATTGTCGGGGAGATCGCTTCCACTCAGTACCTTGTGCATGTATTGGAAGGAGTTCTCCCATGACTGAACCTCACTCTCGCTTCCGATCCCAAGCCCTTTCGATTCGTACCCTTGCTTGATTTTCGGGACTAACTGATCAGTCAGGTTATCGTCCAAGAATCCCGATTTGGTACTTTCGTAGATGAGCATCCTCTTTATTCATCGTACTTTTCATTGCTTCCTTTATATTCGTTCTCCGGATACCGCTCTCCGTTCTTCTCAAGTTTCCGCTCTAAAGCTGCCTCCAGATCGATATCGTACAGATCAGCGTAACGCAGCAGAAAGAACAAGATATCTGCGAGTTCGTCCTCAACTTCTTCGCGCTTTCCAGACTCTGCAAGGAGTTCCGATTGCTCAGTCCGATCTTTGAACCGGAACAGTTCCAAGAGTTCACTAGATTCCGTTACCAGCCCGATAGCGAGGTCTTTGGGCGTATGATACTGTCCCCAGTCTCTGCTCTCACAGAACTCTCGCACAGCCACATTGAGCTCGTCAAACGGCATACGCTAACTTTCCCAGACGTTCTTAAAGAAGTACGGTAGCACAAATTACGAAGAGGAAAATCGAACGGAAGGGCAACAGCCTCCGCTCTTGTCCGCGTTATATTCGACGTATCGGAGCATCGTCGCTCTGCCAATGTGAGCATCGCTTCGTTCTGATCAATAGCAGATACGTGTCCATTTGGACCGATAACGTCCGCAATTTCAACCGGCTCAAAGCCTGGCCCACAGCCGATTGAGGGCACATTTTCGTTCAGTTGGAAATCGAGTTGCTCTCGAACGAGCCGGCGACGTGCTATCGCTGCTGGGGTCTTGAATATGGATTCTTCCTGTTGAGCTTCCTCTGCAGTATATTCAAGTGTATCACCCATATTTTGAGGTGATATGTATTCGAGGAGGAAGGCGCTAACGTATTATCAACTAGTTCAGTAGAACACTGTGGCCGAAGAATATCTAAGTGTCTCATGCGTCAGTCGCTGGATCATATTCCTGCGCGTCATCGACAGATGGTACGCCAATGGCGAGCACACGAACGGGCCCGTCTGCAGACTCGGGATTGAATGCCGCTGTGAATTGCCGGGATCGACAAACAGCGCTTGGTCAGCTTCCACAACGTTCTCTTCATCCGGCGTCTCAACGTGCAGCGTCCCGTTGAGCACATAGAACGCTTCGACTTGAAGTGGTACCAAACGACGAGTCTCCATCCCTGGTAGTTATCGGAGACGCGGTACTGAATACAGTCCCCTCGAGACGTCACCTATGACACGACACAATGACAAAGCCAACGAGAACCGATTCTCGACCATCGCCGTCGGCACAGCTGAGACCGAGGCACGCCCCCACCACGGTGGCACGAATGACGTCGTCGCGCCCATCCACCTCTCAAGCACCTTCGAGTGGGCCGGCGGGGACGATGCCAACGAACACGAATACTCGCGTGAGAGCAATCCGACACGGGCAGCCCTCGAAGAGCAGTTAGCCCGCCTCGAAGGCGGCGAGCACGGACTGGCGTTTTCCTCGGGGATGGCCGCTATCTCGACGACGATGTTATCGCTGGTCCCGCCGGGAGGCCACCTCGTTTCGTCGGACTCCATCTATGGCGGAACTGAGAAACTTCTCACGAAGCTGGTCGCCGGTCACCTCGGCGTCGATGTCGAGTTCGTCGACGCTCGCGAGCCCGAAAACATCGCCTCAGCAGTCGATTCGGACACCGACTTGATCTGGGCGGAGACACCGACGAACCCGCTGATGCGGCTGTCTGATATCCGCTCGATAGCCGACATCGCCAACGACCATGGCATTCCGTTCGGGGTCGACAACACCTTCGCGAGCCCGTATTTCCAAGCGCCACTGGAACTGGGCGCCGATATCGTCGTCCACAGTACCACCAAGTACCTCAACGGCCACTCCGATTCGATCGGTGGGGCCGTCATCACCGACGACGATGCGGTCTTCGAGAACCTAGCGTTTGCCCAGCGGATCGGGCTTGGAAACATGCTCTCGCCGTTCGACTGCTATCTCGTCGCGCGCGGTATCAAGACGCTGCCGGCACGGATGAAACACCACCAGGAGAACGCGATGGCGGTTGCTCGCCTTCTCGAGGGCCACGACCGGGTCACCCACGTTCATTATCCGGGCCTCGAGAGTCACCCACAGCACGACCTCGCGGGCGAACAGATGTCGGGGTACAGCGGAATGCTGTCCTTCGAGTTCGACGGCTCGCTCACCGAACTCGAGGCATTCCTCAACGGGCTCACGATATTTACCCCAGGGACCAGTCTGGGTGGCGTTGAGAGTCTCGTCGAGGTGCCGTCGCTAATGCGTCCTGACCAGGGCAGTCACGAATCGGCCACCACGGACATTCCCGAGACCTTGGTCCGGCTGTCGGTCGGCATCGAAGACGTCGACGATCTCTGTGAGGACCTCCGATCAGCGCTCCCATAGGGACAATTCCCGCCCTTCCGATGATCTCGATCCTGTAGGTATTGCTCGTGGAGTAGATCATACAGATCGATATCTTACAGAAGGCCAGCTTCAGCCAACCAAGCAGGGAGAGTTCCGATGTGCAAACGCTGGGCGATCGCCGAAACTGTTGCCACTCTATCTGCAAGATATGCACATAGGATGGGCGCGAGCGATGACCCGCGACGGGTCCACTTTCAGTCGCCCGAATACCTTATCAACCGTCTCGATGCGATTGCTGATCTGTTCGACAAGGACCGGACGGATCTGCTCGTTGAGGCCATTCGCGAATACATCGAAGAGACCGCCGACAGCGACACGTTTCAGGAACTCGTCGCAACGAAGTACTATGACGGTCAACCAAGGACGAGACGGCGTAGCAGCTCCTACCGTAACAACACGTAGAAAACGACCGAGACCGTGTTTCGATTGATCGAGGCGTTTGTTGATCGGCTCAGCTTCGATCAACAGTCGGTTGGAATCGATATCAGCGTACTCCTTCAGAGAGGCCGCATCGTCGACCTGCTGGCCGCGCTGATCGGAGAGGTCTCCTGTTCAAGCGAGAGTATCAGATAGTTCAGTGCGTCAAAAAGCCGCTCAACGAGGGACTGCCGCGTGAGGGGTTCAGTGCCACTGCATTCAACGTAATCAGCTTCCCGAAGAATGCGGGATGAGTTGCCTTTTTTTGTTAGTCTTGCCCGCTCGACGTCTAATCCCCTCTCGGGCTTTCCATGCAGAACTATTATCTTTATTCGGTATGAGATGACACACCATGCGTGCTGCAACGTATCACGGGCAAGAAGAGATTCGAATCGAAGAAACCGAAACAAGGACCGTTGGACCTACAGAGGTCCGAATTGCGATCGATTCGTGCGGTATCTGTGGCTCCGACCTGCATGAGTACGCGGCGGGTCCTATTTTCATTCCAGCCGAAGAACCACATCCAGTGTCAAACGAATCCGCCCCTATCACGATGGGACACGAGTTTAGTGGTACTATTACCGAAATCGGTGAGTCAGTAACTGATCTTGAGGAAGGCAACCAAGTCGCTGTTAATCCGATCCTCTACTGTGGAGAGTGTCGCCAGTGCGTAGAGGGGAACTACCATCTTTGTGATGTGGGTGGGTTCATCGGTCTTTCTGGCGGTGGAGGTGGCTTCGCCGAAAGCATCGTCGTTGACGCCGAGAAAGCCGTGCCGCTCGCGGACGGCGTATCACTTGAAGCGGGTGCATTGGTCGAACCACTGGCTGTTGGCCTTCACGCTGTCCGCCGGTCTGGACTCCAAGCTGGCGACACAGTTGCAGTGTTCGGAAGCGGCCCCATCGGATTGTCGGTCATCCAGTGTGCGAAGGCAGCCGGCGCTGGACGGCTCTTCGTCTCTGAACCTCGCGCCGCCCGACGGTCGCGTGCAGACGCATGTGGCGCTGATGACGTGATCGATCCGACGGACACGAACGCAGTGGATCACATCAACTCCGAGACCGGCGGTGGGGCCGACATCGCATTCGAGGTTGCAGGGATCGAAACCACGTTCAATGACGCGATTGGAAGTACCCGACCGAGTGGAACCGTTACGATCGTCAGCATTTGGGAGGAAGATGTGAGGACACATCCGAACGAGCTTGTACTCGGTGAGCGGACCCTGACTGGAACGCTTGCGTATCTCGGTGGTCCACGCTCAGGCGAAGAGTACGGAATGGTGATCGACATGCTCGCGGACGGCCGACTCGATCCCGAACCCCTGATCACCGATCGTATCCAGCTCGAGGGCATCGTTGAGAACGGGTTCGAACGCCTCTTAAACGCTGATAGTGACCAAGTGAAGATTATGGTTCAGCCCTAGTGACGTTACTGTCTGCGAAAGCCATTGATTACGTTCTATTCGTCGAATGCACCCATCTCATCCAGAACGTCCCAGTAGCTGTGGAGACCACGAATATGTTGTCCTCCATCGACGCAGATTGTCTCTCCAGTGACCCACTGTCCATAGTCCGAGAGGAGGAATGCGACGACCTTCGCGATGTCTTCTGGTTCGCCAATCCGGCCTAATGGTGTTCGATTCAGGAACTCCTCGCCGATCTTCCCCTCTAAGAGTCCATTGTTCTCGGTCAGTGGTGTTCGCGTAGATCCAGGTGCTACGGCGTTGATGCGGATATTATATCGCCCAGCTTCGGCTGCGACGGCTTTTGTGAACTGACTAACTCCCGCTTTCGCCGCGGAGTAGTGAGAAAGGCCGTCAGTTGCGGCTGTATAGTTAAGCGAGCTGATATTGACGATACTGCCCTCAATTTCTTCGTCAAGCATGTGACTGAGAACCGCCTTCGTACATAGAAAAGGGCCGTTCAGGCAGACGTCGATCGTTCGTCGCCATTCTTCTTCAGGCATTTCCCATGTTCGGGCGATCTGAGCTGCTCCTGCGTTGTTTACGAGAACCCCAACCTCGCTGAAGTGATCTACAGTACGTTCGACCATTGATTCGACGCTTTCTGCCTCAGTCACATCACAGTGGATTGCGACGGCTTCAGCTTCGAATTCACTATTGAGCTCTGTGGCCGTTTTCTGTGCCTTCTCTTCATCGATGTCAGCAATAGCGACGGAGGTATCTTGGCTCAGTAGCTCTTCAGTGATTCCTCGACCAATCCCCTGTGCGCCTCCAGTAACGATCGCGGTATCATTGATTAACTCCATATTGATAGTAGTGTGCTCTCATGCACCAAGATTTTTATCGTTAAACATGGAGTATTGTGGTGGGCGCTATCATGAGTAGAGCTAGCACACAGAAGCGCGAAAACGGAGATAAGATCCAATGATCGACCTAGAAGAGACGTTCATCTTCGATGCAGTCGTGCATGCGTATAACCTCGCACCATCGAACTACCGGAACGAACAACACGCACAGGGGATCACCGAAATGATCTACGGTGCGGTTGAGCAAGCTTCACCACCGGGCTATCGGGTCACACGTGAAGGCTTCATCCGCAATTGGTCGGTTGAGGAGACGGCCAATATGCTCTTTCTCGAGAGCGATACGGACATGGCGACGTTCCAGGCACTCCCGTTGTACGCCTACCATGACGGGTTAACCGCCAATGAAAACGCGGAGGAGGCCATCGAGAAGTACCCGGAGCGGTTTCTCACGTTTGCCAATATCGATCCTTTACGCGATGGCTGGGAAGAGGAACTCGAGGAGCAAGTTGATGCCCTTGATCCAACTGGACTGAAGCTCTATCCCTCACACTGGGGCGAGGATTATCATACGGGATGGCGCATGGATGACGAGTCGGTCGCGTATCCCGTGTTTGAGAAGGCAAAATCGCTCGGAATCGATATGATCGAGGTCCACAAATCAATCCCCTTCGGACCGGTCCCTCGGGATCCGTACCACCCTGGCGACGTTGACGAAGCCTGTGCGAACTTCCCTGAACTCGATTTTGGACTGGTCCATGGCGGACTCGCCTTTACCGAGGAGACTGCCTGGCAGATGGCCAGGTTCCCCAATCTCCACATTAACATGGAGACACTTGGCATCCAGCTAACCGCAAACGAACGAGCGTTCGCCGAGACCCTGGCGAAGATCATCTCGATTGGGGGCGAGGCTGTCCTCGATCGTATGTACTGGGGATCGGCGGCGATGGCCTACCACCCGCAGCCAGAGCTAGAGGCGCTTCGTGATTTCGAGTGGCCGGAGGACGTCGCTCAACGTGGGATTGCTTTCGGCGATATGCCTGAGATCACCGACGAACACAAACGAGATCTCCTCGGACGTAACTACGCTGATCTCGTTGGACTGGACATCGAGGCTGCCCGTAACCGATTAGCAGATGACGACTTCAGTCGACAGACTGGAGACGAAGGACTTGCGGATCCGTTTTCAACAACGAATGCCGCCGCAGAGGTGTACTAAAAGATGGGAACCGATCCATCACCGCTCACGGTTCGCGAGCAACTTGATCAGATCGTCGATCCCTGTAGCGAGGCGCGTGGTACCGATATCAGTATCGTCGAGATGGGGCTGCTCAAGTCGATTGAGATCGACGGGGAGACAGTCCACATTGAATTACGCATCACCTCCCCATCGTGTATGATGGTTGGGTATTTCATCGAGCAAATCGAGGATCGTGTCGGGAACCTCCCGGGAGTGGAGAGGGTGAGTTTAGAGACTGACGCAGGACTCTCGTGGCGCGAGGAGATGATGAGTGAGAAAGCAAAGGAGCGCCGCCGTCAACATCAACAAGCATTGTCTGAAAGATATCATCAAGAGCAGGGTATAACGCCAGCAGAACCGGTATCGCTTGCAGAGGATTAGTTCAAATATTCTACATTCATCTAATGCGAAAACGAGGAGAAATCCACTCCCGTGAATGTCGACAGATTTGGATTCTCGGAAGCAACTCGGTGAATCGACTGAAATGCCGCTTGGTATGACTGACTCACGCTAAACGTATCGAGGGCGGCGGCTATTTCACACATGAAAATGCCGGCGAGTGACGCCACACTACAAGCGCCATCATAAGCGTCTACCAACATGAACAGTACAAATAACGGTAGTCGTCGGTCGTGGGGTCCGTAGTATCACTACTAGCTACCTCCTGGGATTTCTCAACGGCTATGCAGTGGGGTAACGAACATATTAGTAACCAGGCTACGCCATCACTTGTCATGGGATATATCGTCAAGATGCCAAAGCTAGGCTTGGAGATGGAACAGGGGACGTTACTCGAGTGGTACGTTGAAGAGGGCGAGACCGTCGAAGAGGGACAGACGATTGCAGAGGTGGAATCGGAGAAGAGCATCGGCGAAATCGACGCCCGCGAGGACGGCGTTCTACGGTTCATTGACCTTAAAGAAGGGGCGACCGTTCCACCGGGAACCCCGCTTGCCATCGTTGCGGACGCCGAGGAGGATATCACCGATCTGAAAGCCGAGTTCGAGAACGAAGAGGCCACAGCGACAACCGAGACTGAAACGGCTGGTGATGAGACGAGTGGCGAACCAGCTACATCAGCGGACGGACAAGCCGACATAGAGGAAACCGAATCGAGAACGGAATCGTCGGACGTGAAAGCCTCACCGAGAGCAAAGCGTCGCGCCGACGAACTCGGTGTAGATATTACGACTATCGACGGGACCGGTCCTCAAAACGCGATTACTGTGGATGATGTCGAGGCTGCTGTCGACACCACAACCACAACAGCTGATGATACCGCAGCAGCGGAACTTCACCCACAAGTAGAAGACCTGTTGCATGAGCTCTCTGAGGCCGGTGTGCCACCATTGTATCGATTGCCGATCGAAGATGCGCGCGAGACCTACCGCGAGCTCGCGGTTCCGGAAGGGAAGCCAGAACCGGTTAGCCGGGTGATCGAGACGGAGATCGACGGACCGAACGGATCGATACCGATCCGTATCTACGTCCCCACCAACGGAACGGACGACACTACCGATTCGCAGCCAACGCTTGCCTTCTTCCATGGCGGTGGCTGGATAGCGGGTGATCTAGCGACGTACGACCTCACGTGTCGCGTACTGGCGAACGCTGCCGATTGTATCGTTGCTTCAGTCGCGTATCGTCGTGCTCCGGAAAACCCGTTCCCAGCGGGCCTCGAAGACTGCTATGCGGCGACCAAGTGGCTCGCCGAAAGTCCGGATCTCGATGAGATAGCGATCGATCCCAACCGACTCGCTATTGGTGGTGATTCATCGGGTGGAACGCTTGCAGCGGGGGTTGCGCTTATGGCGCGTGATCGAGGAGGGCCTCCTCTCACTCATCAACTCTTGATCTACCCAGCGACGAACCATCAGTTCGACACGGAGTCATACGCCGAGAACGCAAAGGGCTATTTCATCACGCGCAATGACATGAAGCGCTTCTGGAACGACTACCTCGAAACACCGAGCGATGGTCGTCATCCGTATGCCTCACCACTACGGACAACCACCCTCGCTGATCTTCCGCCAGCGACCGTACTTACAGCGGGATTCGACCCACTTCGTGATGAAGGTCAGGCGTATGCGGACCGACTCGAAGCGGCTGGCGTTCCCGTGACACGATTTGAATACGAGGATATGATTCATGGCTTCCTTATGATGCTCGACGACCCCAATTGGGACCGTGCTCGCGAGGCTATTGATGATCTGGCTGGTGAACTTCGGGCTGCGTTCAACCAATAAAATCGTAAGCCACCAGCCACTAGTTTCCAATCAGTCTGTGGCATTTGGTATCGTTCCCCAACAGTTATTATCAATCATTGCATCCCTCCGTGCGTATGCCATCGATTGATCTCGAGAGCGAGCAAGGGCGAGAAGAAGCGTTGCGTCGAATGCTCACGATTCGTAAGTTCGATACGAAAGTAGGGGAGCACTTCGCCGACGGTGAGATTCCGGGATTCGTCCATCTCTACGTCGGCGAGGAGGCCGTCGGTGTAGGTGCGTGTGCTGCCCTCGAGGAGGACGACTACATTACCAGTACCCACCGCGGACACGGCCACTGTATCGCAAAGGGCCTCGATCCAAATTTGATGATGGCCGAGGTCTTCGGAAAACGAGAGGGCTACTGCAATGGCAAGGGCGGTTCGATGCATATCGCCGACATGGATGCTAACATGCTCGGTGCGAACGGCATCGTCGGCGCAGGCCCGCCGCTCGGAGCGGGTGCAGCGCTTACAATCAACCAGAAAGGTGAAGATCGGGTCGCACTCTCGTTTCTCGGCGATGGTGCCGTCGCACAGGGCCAGGTCCATGAAGCGGTAAACCTCGCTTCAGCGTGGGATCTTCCACTTATTCTTCTCGTTGAGAACAACCAGTATGGTGAGGGAACACCAGTCAGCGATCAGCACAACCTCGAGAAGCTTAGCGATACAGCCGGGGCATACGATATACCCGGAATCCACGTCGACGGGATGGACATTACAGCGGTAAACGAGGCCGTTGCGGAAGCACGCGAACACGCGCGTAACGGCAAGGGACCGACGTTCATCGAGGCCGACACCTATCGATTCCATGGGCATTTCGAGGGCGACGAGGAACTATACCGCGATGAAGACGAGGTAGAGGAATGGCGAAAACGAGATCCCATTACTGACTTTTCGGAGCGCCTCATCGATCGCGATGAACTCACCGAAGAGAAATTCGAGGAGATGCAGGCGGAAATCGAATCGGAGATCGAAGACGCAATTGCGTATGCGAAGGACGCGGACGAACCCGTACCGGAAGAGGCCTACGACGATATGTTCAGCGCCAACGTTCCAGATATCGAACGATTCGTACAGCAAGCGAATGCACGAACCGATGGTGGTACTCATGGAGGTGAATTCTGATGGCGAGCGCAGAACTCGAGGGACAAGAGACCCAGACAATGACGGTCCGAGAAGCCATCAGAGAGACGCTCCGTGAGGAGATGCGTCGTGACGAGGACGTCATCCTGTTGGGCGAGGACATCGGTGTAATGCAGGGCGTCCTTGACGTGACTGGCGACCTCTACAACGAGTTCGGCCCCGACCGCGTCCGTGATACCCCGATCTCAGAGGCAGGATACATGGGTGCTGCGACGGGAGCAGCGGCGACCGGTTTACGTCCGGTACCCGAACTCATGTTCTCGGACTTCATCGGCGTCTCGATGGAGCAGATCATGAATCAGATGGCGAAAATGCGCTACATGTTTGGGGGCAAAATCGAAATGCCAGTAACTGTACGCGCAACCGAGGGTGGAGGAATGGGCGCGGCGAGCCAACACTCCGGGACCGTCCATACGTGGATCGCCCATTTCCCCGGTCTCATGGCTGTGACCCCTGGTACCCCAGAAGCTGCAAAGGGCCTCCTTAGATCGGCCATTCGCTCCGATGATCCCGTGTTCTTCTTCGAGAACAAGATGATCTACGAACAGTCGGGCGAAGTACCGACGGACGAGGACTTCACCATCCCACTTGGCGAGGCGAGTGTCGAGCGTGAGGGGGAGGATGTCACCGTTGTAGCAACCCAACGGCTGGTCGGCGAATCACTCTCAGTCGCTGACGAACTCGAGGGTGATACTGATGTTGAAGTGATCGATCTCCGGTCACTCTATCCGCTCGATACCGATACCATTGCAGAGAGCCTGGATAAGACGGGGCGATTGGTCGTCGCAGATGAAAGTCCACTGTCCTATGGCACACAGGCGGAGGTAGTTTCACGGGCGGTCGAAGATGCCTTTTACAGCCTCGATGCGCCGATTCAGCGGGTGGGAGTACCGGATACGCATATCCCGTTCAGCCCATCGCTCGAAGGGGAAGTCCTTCCGGACGGAGACGACGTTCGCAACGCCATCGAACGGATCGCTTGAGGCGGCGATTCGTGTCTCATATCGGTATAATCGTTAACCCGGCCGCCGGACGCGACATCCGGCGCTTGACCGGCGGAGCTAGCGTCGTTGATAACCACACGAAGCGCCGCATCGCCGAATGTGTGCTGGCTGGCCTTACCTTACTTCCAGATCCACCGACTGTAACGCTAATGCCCGATAACGCCGGAATCGCAGCAAACATCGTCAAGAACGCTCCCAAGGATGTTTCCGTCGAATTACTCGATATGTCGATTACGGGATCGGCGACGGATACTCGACGAGCAGCCGAACGCTTTCGCACGGAAGCGGATTCGCTCGTGGTTCTGGGAGGCGATGGAACGAGCCGTGATGCGGCGCTCGAATGCGGGGACGTCCCTCTTCTCTCGGTTTCGACCGGCACGAACAATGTCGTTCCTTCGGCGATCGACGGAACCGTTGCCGGAGCCGCGGCCGCACTCGTCGCAACTGATGCTGTCGACAATGAGTCGGTGACTTATCACCACGGAATGGTCGAAGCACAAACCGAATCCGGCGATTCCGTGACCGGATTGGCGGCAGTAGAGCTCTCTGATCGGTCGTTCGTCGGAACTCGAGCGTTGCTGGATCCCGATGAACTGCTGGGCGGAATCGTTTCCCGAGCGAGTCCATCAGAAATCGGTCTGAGCGGCATTGCAGGTGCACTTGGACCACTTGAACCGAGTACACCGGACGCGATCGGACTGTGTCTCGCCGACGCTGAGATGTCGGAACACACAGTGAGAGCGATCGTTGCGCCTGGCGTGACGACCAGTGTCGGCATCGAAGAGTACCGACAACTCTCCAACGGTGAGTCGATGACCATCGAGATAAGTGAGGGTGTGATCGGTGCCGATGGCGAGCGGGAGCTTGAGATCACTGACGAGACCGTCGAGTTTCGCCCCGTCCCCGATGGGCCACGACTCGTCTCATTCGAGGCAGTATTCGAGCGTGCAGCGCGTTCCGGCGTCCTCAGCAATGGTTGACTATCACTCCCGGTTAACGCTCGCATCTACTGATCTCGTCGAGATGATGCTCAAGTTGATTGAATCCCTGGAGCGTGATCTTCGAGACACGAATTATCCACTGACTAGATAGCGATAACTCATTAGAGAATCGTCATCGATACGACTGGAGTACAAGTTCAGGAGCTCCCTCAATATGCTCAAGCAGGCTTTCGAGGAACGCATCGGCATCCCTGTCCCCGATCGCACGTGAGTCATACGCGAGCGATACCCGGAGGTACCGACTGAAACTGACGCCGTTTGCGGTCGGGCTCGCACGACGATACGAATGATTCACAACCAGCCCAGCGACCGCTGGCGCTGTAACAATGCTTTGCACGTCTTTACAGTCTGCTCCGTTCGCGAGTATGAACGTTACATAGCTACCGGAGCGATCGTCGTGCATCGGTGCCTGTCGATCGTGAGACGTCTCGGCAATATCAGTAAACGTCCGCTCATCGACGCTCGAGAGCACAAACTCATTCCTTTCCCGTTCGACATCATCGATTACAATCTTGATGTTCTGGTGTTCGTGGAGATGATGCGTGTTATCCTCAAACGTTGCATTGAATTTCGGATGATCATTGAGAGCCGAAGAGAGCGCAAGAAGGAGCACGTCACTCACATCGACATCGAACTCGAACGCGTTCGCCGCCATGTTAGTCGTCTCGATGAGCGTGTCCGCTTCCTTACCGCGAGCTACATAGGTGGTAGTTTGGTAGCGTTCTCCGGAAATCGTTGCATCTCGTTCAGCCTTGACTTCGTCGGCTGTCTCCTCATTAGGTGAAGCTTCCTGAGAGGCTGCTTCAACGACGTCTTCGACGTCATCAGCTGTGATCGCCCCCTCTGGTCCCGAACCGTCTATTTCCGTGAGATCGATGTCAAGCTCCTCTGCGCGGCGTTCTGCCCGAGGAGAGGCCTTCATTTGCTCGGTCGCTGCTTCTCTCTCAGTCTCCGTATCTGCAACGGCTTCAACATCGTCTACGGTGATTGCTCCTTGAGGTCCCGATCCTTCTACTCCGGTAATATCAACACCGAGTTCGTCGGCGCGACGCTTTGCTCTTGGTGAGGCCTTCAGATCCACTGAGGCCGAAGCGGAATCAGAGATCTCGGCCTCATTAGTAGCCGACGCAGAGGACTCATCGGCCGGTTCCTCGGCGTTAGCTTCTGATTCGGTTGGTTCTACGGGTTGCTCATCGGTAATATCGAACTCGGATTTGAGGTCGGCAATATCCTCGTCAGCATCCGCAACGATGCCGATCGGCGTTCCTGGCGGAACGGTCGTGCCTTCTTCGAGCCCGATAAACCGTAGAACACCATTCTCGCGGGCGTCGATTTCGCCGATGCTCTTCTCCGATTCCACTTCTGCGATCGTCTCCCCCTCCTCAATGGAATCTCCTTCTCTTAGATGCCATTCGAGCAGCGTCCCCTGTTCCATTTCTAATCCTAATTTCGGCATCTTGATGACGTATCCCATACCACGCGCTGACGTACACTGACTATTAAAACATGCATGAAGAAATGGATCAAAGCGCCCCCAAGTGATAGGTCGGCGATGAGAGTCTACGCCGAGAACCCTGTCTCTAAGCAAACCTATATGAACGGTCACAGGTCCTTCTTGAAGAGTCCCCACAGATGGACAAAGAGAATACGAAAGCCAAACTCATCCAATCCCTTCTTGAGCTCCTTGGCTGGAACGTCTACTCCGCAGAAGTCGAACTCAAGTACCCCACCAGATCGACCGTGGAAACACCCGAGCGGACTACGCACTTCTCTTTAATGATGTCCCTGTTGTCTTCACGTGAAGTCCAGCAACACCGAACAGAATCGAGTTCCGACGATAGAGCTCCAGCACGGCCCGTATCGGTTGGCGGAGGCTTTTGAATTCTACCGTTACGTGTTTCAGACGTCATTCGCCAGATAGTGGATTGAGGGATTCATACTCCCGCAAATGATCTGATCCATGTCGGTACATGTCCAAGCGTGATCCAGCGGTCATTCTTATGAACAATCACTCGTCCTTCCGTCATCCCAGCGAGAACACGCCCATCAACTACCGTCCAAGCAGAGACGAACTCGTCTGGTGCACCGGGGTACGGCTTGCTCTCGAACGTATCTCCACCGTCCGTGGACTCGAATAATGAAGCGTTCACGTCTCGTTTCTCATACTGTGCACCCATCGGAAGGGTCGGTGGGAGCGTTTGAGCAGCGGCGTACAAGGTATTCTGAGAGGAAAATGCCTCCTGGAAGTACGATCCCGGCAAATCAGTATCGAGTCGGGTCCACGAGCGGCCCGTATCACGAGTTCGATAGAGCCCACCGCCACACGAGACAATGTACTCTTCGGCGGTTACAACCAAGACGTGATGAACATCGTATTGAAGATTATCCTCACGGTCGGTCTCGAGACCTTGACGCCGTTCGGTCCACGTCTTGCCAGTGTCGTCGCTGACGTGAATGCCACCGACTTCCACGCCGGCGATCAGGCGGTTAGGTGCATCAGGATGTACTCCAAGGCTTCGGACGTGTGACTGTCCTCGATGCCGTGGCGTGTGCCAGTGATCCCGAGACGGGAGGTCTTGGAATCCATCGAGTTCGGTCCACGTCTTTCCGCGGTCCGTTGAGACATAGAGGTGGGCAGGATGCGTGCCCGCATACAGACGGGTGCCATCGGGGCTGACCGCAACTGCGTACACCTCGGTCTGAGGTACGTCGAGTCGATCCCACGTGATCCCAGCATCCGTTGAGCGGTACAGGCCCGTTTTCGATGTAGCGAACGTTCCGTGTCCCTCGAACGTATGGACGCCGAGCGTTACTCCCGAATCAAGTGCCGGTTCGATATCGTCGAGATCACCGCTTTGCGAGCGGTACACGCCATCCTGTGTGCCAATGAGCAACGTCATGGGATTCAATTCACACCTCCTGACACTGGACCGCTCGATCGTGATTTGGTTCAATTATTGCGTACTCGACGGCACGGGTACCGAGCGTTCGAACGCGCTCTCGTAAGTTCTCGTCAGTAAACCCGTTCTCATCGAACACGGTCTGTGCCTGGGGGACCGCTGCCTGATAGGGAAGGACCCAGGCGTTCAGCGATCGGCAGACATCACGGAGGTGAGTGAGCGCTGGCATGGGAAACGGACCACCTGAAACGACGAGAAGCCCGACGGTCGTATTCTCGAACTCATCGAATCCACAGTAATCGAGTGCATTCTTCAATACACCTGAATAGGAGCCGTGATACATGGGCGTCCCGAGAATGACTGCATCTGCCCCACGGAGCGTTCGTCTCACTGCGTCGCCGTCACCTGCCGTATTGACGTCAGGATCGAGCGGGGGGAGATGTGTTTCCGCGAGGTCAAGCAACTCGGTTGTTCCACCAGCTGCTTCAGCGCCAGATAGGGCCTCTTGGAGTACTCGTCGGGAGTGACTCCCTTCGCGTCGACTCCCGCTCACTGCCACGATGTGTGGCCGTACCTCCGCTGATGATCGACCGGCTCGTTTGAGTGACCTCATCGGGACTCGCCCTCCTGGGTCGTCGCACGGGTCAAGATGGCGACGATGGTAACTGCGGCGGTCACGTGCATCACCGCGAGTATAGCGAAAAGTCTCGGTGGAGCGCCAGATATGTCGGGTGCGAGAAACATCGCAAACGAGAGCACTAGTACCACCCCTGCAATAATGGTGAACGCCCGATTCGGTCGCCCTGAGAATCGGCTCACCACTCCGTAGACGAGGGTCGCTCCGATTGCAGCAATAGCCGAATTAACGACGACCGGCCCCACCGCGAGTGGCCCGAACGGTCCTCCGACGAATTCAGCCGGGAATGCGACCAGCGCAAGCCCGATGGATAGGACGAGTAGGTTCACGATACTCACGACGACTAACGCTAAGAGACCGAATTTTACCAGTCTGAACATACCGCGGGAGCTGTTCGATTCTGATTCGTTCATGGCGGTTGTGGCTGCCATACTCAGTAGTACAGTTTGTGTAGTAATATACTATTAAGTTAGAAGCTATGGAGTAACTCACCTGATGCGTAGCTACTTACAACCCTTGAAGAAACAAGTTATATGACTTCAAAAGCGATAGTAACGCTATGGTTGAACCACCGCATGCTGAAGAGCTCATCGAGGCGATTCTCTCCAATGAAACTGCAAGGCCACCCGGGTCTGAACGAGCGGAGAAGGACAATCAAACGATGGCTACGCTCCTCAACTTGCTGGGAAAGAAACACACCATCGTAATTCTGCACCAGTTCGCAACGGGTGGTGGACCATTACGATTCAGCGACTTGGAGAGAGCAGTCGATATCGCACCGAACACGCTCTCGAATCGATTGGAAGAACTCACGGCGGTCGGGCTATTGACGCGGAAAGCGTACAACGAGATTCCACCTCGCGTCGAGTATAATGCCACAGAGAAGGCCAGAGATCTCGCACCGATGTTCTGGTATCTCGGCGTGTGGACCGAACGTCACGACCTCGAGCCGATAGCTACCGCTGACAAATGAGATACGCCGCCACTCAGTCAGACGTTCATTTGGGGCGATCAGTGATACCGCTGGTGTGGGAAGTTCGACGTGATGGTTCTCAACTTGTGACCCTCACGTCACACCAAGATCCCTTGTGCAACAATTCTCGTTCTGAGAGTCACTGATATCGATATAAGATAATTGATGATACAGCAGTCCGGCATCTACACAGCGTCGTCAATCAGTCGGTCAATATCAGTTGCACGTTTATCACTGGTCACAATCTTTGAGAACTCCCAGTTGAGTTCGCCGAGCAGGAGGTCATAGCCCTCATCAGTGAGTTCGTACTCATTCGTGCGTTTATCGCGTTCGCTTTTCGCGATCAGGTCGTGCTCGACGAGATCGTCGAGATTCGGGTAGAGCCGCCCGTGGTTGACCTCATTTCCGTAGTAGTCTTGGAGTTCGCGTTTGATCGCAAGGCCGTACCGCGGTTCCTCCGCAAGGACAGTCAGGATGTGCTGCTGGAAGGCGGTCAGATCGTTTGCAGTCCGCTCTGTTTCGTCTACTGTCGATTGTGCCTCTGACATCCTCCTGAGAGTGACTGTCGTGTTAAATAACTGCTTGGAAGTTGATCCTATTTCAAATAGGGAGATCACCGCCGAAACGGACTCGTAACTGATGAGTAGCTAGTTCTGAATACGACGAGCGAACGTCCCTGCAACGCACTCGAGAGGGGCCGTGAGATCGACGTGCAGAACTTGGACGCCGCGAACGGAGATCTCGAGACCGAGGACGAACTCCCACTGACCGTTCGCCATCAGGACCTCGTGTCCGCCAAAGACGCCCAGTAGAGACTCATCCCGATCTGCCTAGATCCCTCATCACTCGAACCCACCTTGTGCAACAACTCTCGTTATTCGAGGCGCCGATGTTGCACAAGGTGCCTACTCATGTAGAGCGTTCCTGCAGTTCGCGTTCACCAAGATCCCAGTACCACGCGATATCCGCGAGCAATGAATCGATCGTATCACACTCGTAGCAGAGACACTCCTCGTGTTTCGCTTCGCGAAGTGCAGTCGCAACCAGCGTCCAGTCCTCAAACGACCACTCATCAGGAGTTGCATGGAGCATAGGGCTGGGTGCTCCGTGATCAGCTATAAACTCTCGGCAAAGGAAAGTAGCAGCTAACTCACGAACGCAAAAGTGGATCTCGTGGTTCTGAAAGGCCCGAACGCTGGTCCTGTCAGTCCTCCTCCTGATCGGGAAGCTACCGACGCGATCGGGCGCTCTTATTCGATACGCTTCTCTTCACCGCTGTAAATCCACTCTAGATTCACGCTACGACAGTGTTTCGCAAGCGACACCGTCGTCATCCGCGTCAAGTCTATGAGGGTCGCCAGCTGTGTCTTCCAGGACGTACTGGGCTTGCTCCTGGGTGTCAAAATGGCTACAGTCATAATCGCCATCAGCAGGGACCGGAGGGAGATCAATGTCCTCGCTACTGTCACTATCGCTCTCGTCGGTATCAGACGATGACGAGTCGTCCTTACTATCACTCACATCAGTTTCGGACGATGATGAGTCGTCCTCGAAGTCCCACAAACCAACGTCGTTCGAACGTGCTTCTGCTTCAGTACGATCGAACTCCTCACGCAGACTGAAGGAGGAATCATACACGCGAGCGTACCCACCCTCAAGCAACGTGCGATTGAAATTCTCGTCGCCAACATAGAGATACGCAAGCAGATGACCGTAGCTTCCACGACGGTCACCCTCTGAATCGATGACTACTCGAACCTCTTTGCCTTCGAGTTCCTCGGTTGCGTGCTGACTCGCTTGCTGCCCCCAGTTGTAGAGGTGATCACGTGCTGCTGGGGTATCCGGAATACCCTCATACTCGTTGGGATTGACGTCCCCAAGAGTCGTTTCAGGCGTGTCCACGCCGATAAGACGGACGGTCTCTTCCTCGCCGTTAGCGAATCGAACCTCCATCGTATCACCGTCGACAACGCGCGTGACAGTGGCCTCTTGGACTTCACCACCGGAAACCTCTGACGGGACTGATGCCGTGGATTGGGTGTCAGAGTCCTCTCCCGTCTCTGATTCGTCAGCCCCAGTAGCATCAGAGGTTGGTTCCGATGTCGATTCTTCATCTGTCCCTTGCGTACCGCTGGCATCTTCTCCAGAAGACCCAGCTTCAGTTTCTGCGTCACTAGCAGTCGAGTCAGCTGTGCTCTCTTCGTTTGACTCAGCTTCCTCAGTCTTGCGTTCATCAGTCCCACCGGAGCTGCTCGATGCTGGTGGATCATCAGTCTCTGTTCCAGATTCACTCCCGTTGTCTTCAGATGAAGGGTCGTCCGACTCTGAAGTAGCAGTCTCGTTTTCTTCGCTACTATCAGAAGGAGCGGAATTAGCACTCGTATTGGAGGCATCGTCCTCGAGGGCCGAATCAGTGCTATTTGCATCACTTCCATCCGTAACGGTCCCAACTAGCAGAAGAATCCCGAATACATACCCTGCTGCCAATAGTCCTGATTTCCAGCCACCCGCTGTAGAGATCCCTGGAAGGCGCGACAGGGAATCTGCCCAGCCACCGTAATTGCGAGCAACGAGAATGCCCATGATGAGTGGGAGCAAAATAACGATAAATGGTAGTAAAACCATATAGAGGAAGAGTACAATGAGGTTCCTTACTGTAGATCCGGACTTCATTCCCGGCGTTTTATCAGCTATAGACACATATAGCAAGAGCTAGAACAAGGATCTTAAGATTTTTTGATGTTTATCGTACATGAATAGTAGAGATGAGTTCATCCTGAATTCGAATCGGCTGACGGTTGTTATGTCGCGAATACAGTACAAACTCATCGTCGTCGCAAGCAAAGCGGTGTTCAGACTGGTTCCCCAGGACGCTGATACCTACGAGCAAGCAGACCTTTGCTCAAAAATCCGTCACGCTTCGTGTAATCGTCGCTTTACTAAGTGGTATCTATCTTCTTGATGGCTACGGCACCATCGCAGCAAATTCGTCGATTCCCCTGATTCCACAACTCCGCCCAGTGCTTGCGTTTTTTACTACTCACTTGCTGATACTCCCGTCGAGGACGGAAGAACCGATGAGATAACAGGATCCTCTTGTACCCTCCGTCAGCAGCGGTATTGGTCGATTCGGTCAGGTGACCGTGGCCGTCGTAAGCCGGTACTTCATGGGGACCGCGTTCTGACTGGCGTCGAAGAAGGGCTCGATCGCCTCGATCATCTCCTCACGGAGCGCCGGGTGATCGGCCTTGTCAATGGTGTCGAGCGCCACGATGAACATCCCGGATTCCGTGATCGCCTTTTCCCAGTAGTGCGCCGGTGACAACACGGGAGTCAGCGCCGTCCCGGTCTCGAACGCGAGGTTCTCGACTCCGCCATTCACTCGCTCACGCACGACGTCCGGGTCGCCCCACAGAAACGGTGGCTCCGGCGGATCGGGATTCGGCGGGAGATAGCTGCTCAGCACTGCTCCCATGGCGGACACGGGGCCATCAGACGTCCACGAGGTGAACGCGATTCGTCCACCCGGCCGGGTCACACGAAGCAGTTCTCGCCCAGCGTCATCGGGCGGTTCTGCGAACACGTGGCCGAGACACGAGAGGGTGACGTCGAACGCGTCATCTTCGAATGGAAGATTCGTCGCGGAACCCTCCCACCAGTCGATCGTCTCGATGTCAGCGATCGTCGCGTTCTCGCGCGCCTCGTCGAGCATCGAAGGGACGATATCCAACCCTGTGACGTACGCGCCTCGACGCGCGGCAGTTATGGCGGCGTTTCCCGTCCCACAGCCGATATCGAGGACGGTGTCGGTCGCACTGATCCCGGTAGTCTCGATGAGATGAGCCGCTATGCCCAGAAAATTCGGCGCGATATCGGCATAGGATCCGAGGGACCACACACGTTTTGCCCGTTCACCCGGAGGGAGTGTCTTGGGAGTCATGCGTCTACGCAGAGAGAGGGTCCCCTGCGTGGTATAGATTCGCTTAGAGAATCTCTCACACCGTAAGTGACTCTCACTCCGTGAACAGTTCCGGATCGAGCGGTTTTCCCTCGCGACGATAGGTATCGATGATCGATTCTGCCCAGGAGCGGACCGTCTCGTCCGTGGTCTCTATCACCGCGTGTGGGGCCCCTTCGTCACCGGATAGACACACCAGTACTACGTCGTCGATAAGGAACACGGTGACCGGGATCGTTCCCTCGTGCCAGAAGAACTCGGCCTGCCCGGACTCGACCATCTCCTGTGCGTGATCGATCATTCGGGGATCGGTTTCGATCCTTTCGAGCACTCCCCGATCAACAACGCTTTCGAGTTCGAGGGCTCCCTCGACGGTTCCTCGCCAGCACACTTCCATGACGTCAGAGAGGTGCGAATACGAGAGTACTCGAACCCGGTTCGCAGTCCGGAGTCGGCGGGTGATATGTGTCGTCGGCGCGAGTGCATCGCTCTTGGCTGGGCGGACGATCTCCGCCCCGGCCAGATCTCCAAGGTCGAAATCGAACCCCTCCGTGGGGAACCACTGCGCTACCTCGTTGAGATCCGGAATAGGCTCGAAGCGCTTCAAGAGGCCTGTGAACTCTCGTGCGACGTAGTCGCCGACGGGCGTCGTCTCGTATTGCCTGCCATCTCGTGTCACCCACCCTCGTTCTCCGAAATCATCAAGGATACGGGCGAGAGTCGCTCTCGAAACGCCGGTTTCGTCTTCGATATCGTGTCGCTCCATCGGCTCCTCTCGGAGTGTATCGAGCACTCTAATGCGGTTTGTCGATCGAGCGAGGAACTCGATTTCTTCGAGAGGCGACTGTATGTCCTCGAATGGGAGGCTCATTTCTGAGAGTATTGTTCGTGCTAACGGTTAGCAAAGAGGACGTATAAACCCCTGAGTCTACCTCAGAGTCGTCGTCTTTGCCCGAGCCTCTGTTGAGTATATCCCTATATTCAGCAGGCGGTTTCTAACAACGTCCGGATAATCTGCACTCGCAACGCGTGGACCGGGGCTCATTACCGATCTTGGCAGCTACCCGGCCGTCAGCATAAAAGAAGCGCGTGCTGTCCGTGCGCTTTGACCGCCGCGGGCGTGCTGGTATATTGATAAAAACCGAGAGAATCATCGATGGGAAACTGCAGACCGGTATAGGACCGAGATTCTTCTCATTTGCCGCTCCAGTCGCTCCCTGGCAGCTACTTATAAACGTGCAAAGCTGTGTGGTTTATTCATCTCCGAATGCCAGGCTAGGGTTCGAGGGAGCAGTCCGTCGACTGCGGTTGGACGATGGATCGTCCGTGTACGCGCCATGTTCCCGTGGATAGTCGGCATGCAAATCCTCGTCGTAGCAGTGCACCATATCACCCCATGCGCCCTCAGCCATGTCTTGGCTGGTAGGCGGAGCGGTCTCACCCGGCTCGTCGCGACCCTCGGGCTCGCGTATCCCGAAGTGCTTGCGGGTTTCCCTCTCGACTTCGCCGGACAAGGCCATGCCGAGCTGCAGACTCTCCAACAACTGCTGCTCGACGTTGTCGGTGATCAAGTCAGAGGCGGCCTGCTCGTCGCCAGCATTGAAGAGGTCGTGAGCCTCCTGTTCAATCGCGTCGCACTCGGCGAGCAGCTCCTGTTCGAAGCCCTCAATCGTGCCCACCACGTCGGTATAGAACTCGTTTGGCCGCTCGCAGGTGAAGTACAGCAGCCGCTTGAACTCCCGGGTCGCATAGCGCGTGGCTTCCTGATGCTGCCAGTCCTGGTCCAGAAAGTTCGCCGCGGCATTCGCCGTCAGGTAGCGATGCTGGCGGAACTCCGGTGGCACCTCCTCGGCGGCGATCGGAATCGGCACGAAGGGTGTGGCGACTGCGGTCGTTACCGCGGTCCACAACGTCTGTAGTTCCTCGCGCGTGTCGGGACGCAGGTGAGCGACCTGACCGTAGCCTTGAAAGTCGGTCGACCAGCGAGGGTCCCGAACCATCGAGAGCATGTCCTCAAGGCTCACTGGAACGAGCTCCTTGAGTTCCTCTTCTCGCTCCCGTGGGTGACGGGCACCCTGATAGAACTCGGGGTAAAAGTAGTCCTCAACTGGCTCCTCGGCAGGAAACTCGCCGACACCGAACACCTCAAGCAAGTTGAGCGTGTCGCCCTCGCCGTCCCACCAACCCTGCTCCTCAGCGAAGCTCACCAACTCATCAGAAGCCATGAAGTCCGGATCGTCCTCATGATCGACTGGGAAGTCAAGGATATAGCCGAAGTACGACACCCGTATCTCGTCGGAGCTGAGGCGCTCAGCGGCCCACAGATCGCCGTTAGGATGGGCAAAATTGATGAATACCCAGCCCTCGTCCTCGTCTGCGAAGAGGTGTGAGTTGCCGCCATAGGTCGAGTAGCCGTGTTCGTCCATTAACCCACCGACGACTTCAACGGCCTCTCGGGCGGTTGAGGCGCGCTCCATCGCCGCCTTGGCGAGGTCGGAATACTGAGGACCCTCCTGCGGTGCGGCCTCCTCGGCCATCTCGACGAGTTCCTCACGTGAGGGCGCCCAGATGTCTCGCGCGGCCAGGCCGTGCTCGTTCAGTCCACCGTTGGTCAGCGGCGGCGGGAAGCCAGCGAACTCCGAGTACATCGAGGCGATGTACTTGTTAGTCTCCTCAGCTTGTGGAATCTCGATCAGTTCACCGGGGATATCGGCATCTTCAGTGACGCCTACCTGGGTGGTAGCGCCCTCCGGATGCTGCTGTCGTGGAACGATCTCGATCCAGTGACTGGACGGCTCGTGCCCGAACCCGGCCAATAGGGTCGACCCGTCGTCGGTCAGATCGTTGCCGACGTAGAGGCCCATGCTCTTGCCCGGCGGGCCTCTCCGTCCACCGATGGCGCTCGTGGCGACGTTAGACTCGTGGTCGGTTTCGGCCTCCTCGTTGGAGGTCTCCCTCCCTCTTGTAGATCCTGTAAGCAGTGTGGTGGCAACTGCAAGCGCACCGAAACCGCGTCGAGTAAGTTGTGTTAGGCTCATGGCACTATCGAACACCTTCATCAGTTCAGCCCACGGTGTGATAAGTGTTAGCACCCACTGATCTTTACGAAATACAGTAGCTGAAGCAGTCAGTAAGGTCATTATTTCCACTTCTGCTGGAGATTAATCGCTCAGAGACCGGAGACGTCACTCTCGTAGTTCGGCATGCCGGCGACGAACGACAGTTTCTCGATGTCGCGGTCCTCGACAGCGATTGGGGGATTTCGGTGCCGTCAGCGGGTTCGGCGTCGTGATCCTCGAACTCGGTGGCCTGGTCGGCAACCTGTCCGGCACTCCGGTCATGAGCTTGCCGAGCTGGGCGAAAGGTTTCGTGCTGATGTTGTTGCCGGCCTTGTTACTGCATGAACTGTTCTCCGCCTAACCGCTGGAGGGTGATGTGGTAACGCGGCCAGAACGCCACCACTGGCCGCGACCCTTCCTTTTTTCTTCTCGATGTCAGTCGAACTGTTCAAGCATCGCTGCTTGCTCTGGAACTGTTTCTTCGACCGGGGCTGCCGGTGCCGTCTTTGTCCGTTCGAAGAACGCGGTCTCGTCGGCGGCTGCCCGCCACATATTGAGGCCTTTGTTGATAGCTTGGACGCTATCGGCCTCCCAGACCACGATGCCCCATCCATCAGGCGTGCCATCCCAGCGGATGACTTCGACATCCTCGGGTGGAAACATCCCGTCTTCCATCAGTTGCGTTGCTATCTCGTTGGTTTGCTGAGGGGAAAGCCCCTCGTTGAGCTTCCAGTGCGTCAGGAATAGCATTGTTCTGTCCTGTTCTGTGATCGGTATCGACGCGATCGGTGGCTTGCAGGAGGTGGCTTGTAGTTGCCGACTGGGGGGACTGGCGTTCCATCCTGCTTCTCTCGTTCAGCAGCCTAGATCTACTCTACATGTCTCGGAGGATGGAATGCTCATTGAGATATGTTATCTTGGATCATAATGGTGTTGCGCTCTGACCCACGGGTTTTATAAACCAACTTATATCAGTTGTAATGATTATGTCACGTAATACGCACAACGCAGACGACCGTATCTACGACATGAACGACGGCTGGCAGGCCAACCCCGACACCGGACTCAACCTGGTCCGTGAAAAACCAGCGGCCAGCCAGTCGACCACGACCACATTTCCACACTCAAACAAACCGTCCAGAACCGGTACGACACGAACAATTGATCGGCTCGAGACCGAACCGATGCCGAACAAGGCGCCATCGGCTGGTTGAAACGTCACACCGCAGACTATCTGGACATCCCGAAGGTCGCGGCCACGCCACGACCGACGCACGTTTTAGGGTGAGAGCGTATCGGACCCGGATCGATCATCAAGAAACTGATCTACCTGTACGCCATCATCAACATACTGTTCTTTGGGATCGGATTTCTTGGGTTGATTGCGTTGTTTTTGCTATCGATCGGCACTGAGGCGAAAACGTCGGGTAGTTCAGCGCGTCAAAGAGCGGCTCAAGGAAGACCTGCTGTGTGAGCGGTTCGGGATCACTTCGTTTAACGGAATCATGCGGGGAAGTTGTCGCGTGCCCAGGAGATCAGCGTGCTGAGCGCGGGGCCGCCGCCAAACTCGTTGTCACCGGTGGTACTACCGGTAGGACTCTGCACGGCGGTGCTGCCGATCGTACTGCCGACGCCGATAATGCGCGGCCAGGGTTCGCCATCCCACCAACCCCAGACAGCACCGCCAGACTGGCCCGGCGTGAACTCGTTGAAGTGGCCGAGTACTAGTGCATCATTGCCGCCCATATTCTGCCCCTGGGCTGAAGAGATGACACAGTCGCCCTGGAAGGCGGGCCGCATTCCGCCGGCGAGTTCGCCTGGATAGCCAGTGTACTGCCAGTAGCTGCCGTCATTCCACTCGTCGTCGTAGGTGCGGTAACCAGGATAGCCGATGAGCTCACCGATATCCTCCTCCATGACGAGAACGACGTAATCGAACGCGGTCTGCTGGTCGCTTAGCGTACCAGGCGCCTGAATCCAGTAGATGACCTGGGTGGCAGCGATTTCTCCCCAGGGTGCATCGCCGTCGAAGGCGCCCGGCGTGAAGGTGATCCATCCGGCACCACCGTCATCGTTCCAGTTGACGCAATGGCTGGCTGTGAGGACGAGGCGTGGACCAATCGTGGTACCCGAGCAGCGCCCGCCAGCGGTACGAATGAGCCCCGTCGTGCGCCACGGGAAAGCGCGGTCGTTGAAGAGGTAGCGATCGTCGGTACCGAAGATGGTGCCGCCCCTGTCAAGTTGTTCGCCGGTTTCGGGGTCTTTGAGAGGCTCGCCCTCGTCGCTGTATGCATCGAGATGGTCCTGAACCCGGGTCCGCTCGGCTTCCTTCGGCCTGAAGGTGACGGGGCTACCTTCGGGAAGCATACCCTCGATTTCGCGCACCTTACGATGGTTGCGAACGCGGTTGGCGTCGAGTTGGATCCCCTCGATGTCGCGTCGTCGGCGGCGCGGCATGCCGCTGGGTCCGACCGTGGACTTGACATGGAAGACATCGTCGAGGCGGTCGTCGCGCACCAGCGAGATCTCGTCGCCGGGGGACAAGGTGACTTCCGCGAGCGACACTGGAGCGCGGTTCTCGCGTGCAGCGCCCTCCGGAGCATCGCGCTGGATTAGGTCACGATTCGAGAGAGGGGCAGAATTTGACATAGTTATTTACTTGTTAGCACTAATACAAGATAAATATATATTATGTATTCTTAGATATGTTTAAGAAGGATTGCTAACTCTGAGTTCGCTGTAGGAGACGTTTCTGGGGTCTGGAAAGAGAGAAAAGGGGTTCAATCGGAGCGATTTCGTAAGCGAAGCTCTCATTCGAATATCAATACAACCCTCGTGATTCACGCTGGGAAAGCCTACTACGAACCCTTACTCCCGTTGTTCGAGAATAACCCAGTCTCGATCGAAATCCCGACGGAAGGTCTCTATCTTAGCGAGACACTCGCCTGGTATAACGACCACTCATGAAACCAGATCTACAACCGACGGTCTCGACCTCTCGTGGAGTGACTGGCACTTTCTTAACCCAACCGATGGCGAACTCGCAACCATCCTAACAACGGCTGGTCTCTACCGTATTTGCCATCACTACCGTTCGAGCCTCGTATGCATCACCACTGAACGCAGGCATGGATCGCAAACGAAGGGGCTTAGATGACGATCTCCTGTGTTGATCCAGAGCCACCGCTCTTGACGAGAGCAGCATGCAGTGGAGAATGGCAAATTTTGTAGTTCGTAGATCATGTATGATAAACACTATGAGTAACAATATACTCACTCCTGACAATAGATTTATGTCTTTATAGGTGGTAACACATAACACTGGCCGTCAGGTATAGATGGTTGGACAAGCAACATGAGTCAGGATACACAAGCGGTTATTAACAAAATCAGCAAGAATCCCGAAGATCTCCGGTTACTTCGTAAAGATCCAGAGGCATTAGGAGAGAAACTCGGATTGAAAGAACGGGAAATTCAGGCCCTACAGCGTTCAGACCTACTACTTGTAGGGAGGCCGCACAATCCACTTGTAGCAGGAAGTACGACCAGTTATACGTTTACTACAGGAAGTACTATTACTGGAGATGTTGATTCGCCAGTCCGGTTAGAGGATCTCCCAAAAGAGCGCCTTCTTGAAGTCACACAGAGGATTCTACAGGATCCGGATTATGCAGAGAGAGTCCAACGATTTCTGAAGTCATAGTTAGATGCCCACCCCCTCAGTCAGTATTATTATTCCAGTAAGAAATGAATCTGGAAGAGTACAGAAAACCATATCCGAATTTATAGCTAACCGGCAAACTGACCACCCGATCGAATTCGTAATCGTTGACGATGCCTCTGCAGATGGGTGCTGTGAGGATATCGACATTGACGAAAACTCCGTGTCTCTGAACGTTATCCGATCGGAAAATCGATTAGGGGTACCGCGTGCTCGTAATCGAGGTGCAAGCGCCGCTACGAGCGAGTTGTTATTTATGACGGATTCCCATGTACAACCTTCTGACGGGTGGGATCAAGCCCTGTATGAGACGACGAAAGATTCACGAATTGTAGCAGCAACGATAACGGATCAGAAATCAGAATTCGCAGCACACGGTTGCAACCTCGTCGTTCCTTTTATGGGTACACATTGGAACCGCCGCAATCTAGCGACAGGTGACCCAGTACAAATCTCCTCTTGTGCAGGTACAGTAATTCCACGATCATTATTTGAACACATTGGAAAATATGATGAAGGGATGAAATATTACGGAGGCGCAGAGCCGGAATTTAGCGTCCGGGCATGGCTTACAGGCGCTGAAATCGTCGCCAATCCCTCATTACGGATCGCTCACCGATTTAAAAACCGGTATGAACGAGAGACATTTATTTCTGAGACTCGTCCGTTTATGATTCATAATAATATTCGATTTGGCTTTCTCTACCTCAATGAGTTAGCATGCCTGCAAATGGTCCGACATTACACGCAGTTATTTCCAAACGAAGTTGAAGAGGCCATGAAGATGGTAGCTGGAAGTGATGTGTGGGAGCGTCGAGATGCATTAGCTACCTCACTGAAGTACGATTTCGATTGGTTTATAGAGCGATTCGACCTCCGAGATCAAATCGGTAATCAAATCATCGGTTCGAAACCGAGCTGATCGGGTTCAGTGGGAGAAATCCACAGTCGGTTCGAATCGATATCAGCGCACTCGTTCAGAGAGGCCGCATAGTCGGCCTGTTGGCCGCGCTGATCAGAGAGATCCTTCAAGCGAGAGTGGTGGGTGGTGAGTCCACGACCTAGACACCACCTTTTCGGACACGCGAGCCGAAGATATGGATGAAATGAGCATGAAAGCCAAACTCCGTCGGCTCATTGGCCTCATAGAGGGTCACGAAGACAAGGTAGCAGAACAAGTCAGCAAGCGAACCAGCATGGACAAAAAGCAGGCCAAGGATCGTATTTATAAAATTCAAGAAAAAGTTAATAAGGACTCAAACGTCGACAACAGAGACCGAAACCAGCGCTGACGACAGCTGAACTGGGTTCAAAGCCGGTAGACACTTTCAGACGAACCCTATTGGGTTGAAGCATCCGCATCGACGTGCCGCCGTTCGCCGAACTGTAGAACGTGCAGACGAATCCTTGTGAGCTCTCTACTACAAGAACAGCCCGAGAAGGTAATACAGAGAGAACTGAAGGCCCAATACAGACAGCGAGGTCAATACACTGAGTGGCTGTACGAACCGTACTTCAGTGAGAGGGATCGTGTAATTAGTCCGCTCGAATGGATCGTCTGAGAAGTACTTCTTTTAAACCGCGATATGGACGGAACAGCCGTGTTGAACCCGAGGATGAGTATATTCCGACTGAATTGACCACCGATCGACTGCAACTCCGGGCCTTCGTTTGCGTACAGCTATGATCTCGACAAGCTTTGGATTGCGAAGCCGGAGAAGAGATTTGAACTCCTGACTAACTCCTTACAAAGGAGTTGCTCTGCCAGGCTGAGCTACTCCGGCACCAGGCGAACGTTCTGGGTAGTGCCGTAAATAATATTCTATCAACCTAGAGCGACGGGCTTGCCGACACAGAATCCTGTGTCCGCAAGTACGGTGATGATCGTCTCATTCAGAGGAGGTTACCTAAACGAGTCGCGTGCTAATATCCACCGTTATCTGAGAATACGATTGATTACGAGTGTCCAAAACTGATAGCCGAGCACTACCCAGATCATCCCATCTACGAAGGACTAGTGCACGATAGGAATTCACTTCACCACGTCTGTGTCTCCAGGGAAGTGATTACACGCAAAAACCGCTCCGAGGGCGAAAAGGACTTCGAGGATTACTGGACGATGAACTGAGTGGCAGCCTCTTCGACTTCCGCTCGTGAGAGCGGCTGATCGAACGCCGCCGGGAAGCCGATCTCCCCACTGAGAACGCGCAGGAACGACGCGTGCCGAGCCTCGACGCTGTGGATGCTGAGTGCCGGCGGGACGAGCTCTGCGTTCTGAATCGAGGGGGCCGCGCCGGCGTACGCGCCGACGCCGGTGTCCTCGAGCAGCGCTGCGGTGGCGAGGAACTCCGTCGGTTCTTCGACGGCTGCGCCGAACTCGAACTCCGGTTCGTCGATCGGTTCCCCACCGAGCTCCTCGATCGTCGCCCCGAGGACCTCGTAGTGGGTCTCCTCGTGTTCCAGAATCGTCTGGAGATCGCCGTAAACCCGATCCTGGATCGGATCGCCGAACGATCGGATGGGCTCCGAGCAGACGAGGTCTCGCTCGCTCATGTTCTCGAGCGCCTGGCGGTAGAAGTCGGCTTCGAGGAACTCGAGGAGACGTGCGTAGTTGAGGATGTCGACGTCGTCCTCGAACTCGCCTTCAGTGACGAATTCAGTTGGTGGCATCTCTCCACTCATTTCACCGTCGCCGTGCTCATCGGCACTCGCTGGCATTGCGCCGAATGCACCTGCCCCCACTACTGCGGAGGCGGCGAGGAAGCTGCGGCGGCTGGTCAGTTGGCCGTTTAGTCGTTCGGTCAGTCCATCGAGGTTCGATGTAGTGTCGTTGTCTGTCATAGTTCGGGTTTACCAGCGACGCATCTATATCAAGTACGGCTTCCACAAAGAAACTCACACTTGGTGCACCATGATATCCGATATTAAAAATTACCAAACTCAGGTACTCGTCTGAATGAGTAGCCCGCCTCGGCGGTTGACAGAACTGGTATGCTGAATAGAGGGCGCGACTATGGCACGAGCCGAGGAGTAATCAACCTAGAGACCTGGATGCTCAGTACAGGTTCCATACAGAACATCTTCAGTAGTGACGAGGCGCCTAAATCGGATCGTCTGGATCGTGTACGTTCGCCATCCGCGTCGCCTCAGTCGCGTACTGATTTTGCAACGTTTCCTCGCCAACTGGGTCAAGATCGTCTGGGTCAACCTCAACCGCAGCGGTTGTAAGATGCGTTTTGGAGATGCCCGTAATGGCGTGCTCCTTCATCGTGTACCGTTCACCGTCAGTTGTCGCATACACGAGTACGATGAGGTTCGACTTGTCTTCAGCAAACATCCGTTCAACCAACCAGACTTGCACTGGGGCTGTATCCTCCGTCATAGCCGATCAGACGAGAGATACGATGTTAGTTGTTCGCATCTAGCATCCGGACACGCTTCTGACCAGTGGATCGATCAGTACGCAGGTTCTCTGGGGGTAAATCAGGTTGGCGACGTGAAATAAAGCGCGTCGCCATGCAGTATCCGTCCGCTGTCTTCAACCCGCCGATCTCAAGGATCAGTAATTCGTGACGTTGAAGATAGACTCACGCGCTCGTCTGAAGTAACACGACAATCAGTGATCGATTAGCATCTATATTTAGCATGCATCTTAGAATATCTCACTTGCTAGGGATTTGAATTATATATTGATATGATATGGGAGTCTGCTCTACTCGGATCACTGAACGGAGCTTTCATGACTAGAAGGAACCTATGCAAACGGAGGACTACAGTCCAGTGAGTTCACGCCATCTCGATCAACTCTACGCTCGGATTGCCCACGTCAAGGCGGTGCTTGAAGAGGTGATCCGCCTTGCAACAGTCATAGAATTACCATTTCTCGCCGCAAGTATCGCATACTACGCGTTCGCTACGCTCATTCCTTTCTTCATTGTTACGTTTATCGTTATCTCTGCTATCGGTGGCGATGACCTCGCAATCCAGATCATTACCATCACCCAAGAATTTCTGACACCAACCAGTCAAGAACTCATTCGTGACGCCGTTACGAGCACAGAGGGGCGATTGGGTGTCATTGCCGGAGCGATCTTCCTTTTCATCTGGAGCGTGTTTCGACTCCTCAGAGGCCTTGACATCGCATTTTCCGTCGTCTATGAGACAGAGACATACCTCCCAGTTCTCGCTCAGATTACAACCGCTGTAATGTTATTCGTTGCACTGTTAGTCGCTGGAAGCGGATTAGTTGGAATCAGTATCTTATTTGCAGTACTTCCAGATGTACCCTTACTCGGTGTAACGAGTATAGTAGGCATACTAGTCGTTCTGATCTTGGTGTTCTTGCCGGTTTACTACTTACTCCCGGATATCGATCATTCGGTAGCCGAAGCGCTCCCTGGAGCGATCATTACAGCAGTCGGTTGGGTACTCTTGAATACTGGGTTCGGGCTCTATGCGGCGAATGCAGGCCGATACGAGCTATATGGTGTACTTGGTGGTGTATTGCTCTTACTTACCTGGTTCTATATTGGGAGTATGATACTCTTGATCGGTGCCGTAGTGAATGCCGTACTCTATAGCCGATCAACGGATACCTCTCTCTAAGCTGATCACGCTCAAAGAAGCGTCTCCGGGACGGTCCTCATTCGTACTCACAGTCTGTTCGACCATGGACATTCATGCCGAACGCAGTGATCTCAGCCACCATTCGATTCAATGTACTGACGCGCTTCTCCCTCCCCATGAGTGTCATTGCTGAAGTCGAGCTTGCAGGCGACTTTGTCCTAAGTGAACTCCTCAAAGAGCTGCCAGACGTACGGATACAACTCGAGCGCGTCATTCCCGCCGGAGACCGAACCATCCCGCTGATTTGGATACATGCTGCTGATCCTAAGCCTGCCGAACAGAAACTGCATGACCACCGATTGAGCAAGTCAATCGAACAGCTTGACACGTTCGAAGATCGAGCTCTCTACAGAGTCGAATGGGCCGAAGAACCAGATAGTGTCTTTAAAGAAATCCGGACCCAACGAGCTGCGCTCCTTGATGCGGTTGGCGTTGGCGAGTCCTGGCAGTTTGAACTCGATTTCCAACGCATAACGCCCTCTCAGAATTCCATGCTAACTGCAAGGAAGCAGGAATTCCACTCACCATCAATCGGATCTACAGGCCCAGTGATACCGAGTCATCCACTCGCTATGGACTGACCAACGTGCAATATGACACGCTTTTCCAGGCACTCAAGCAAGGCTATTTCAACATTCCTCGAGAGGTAGATACCGCCGAGTTAGCCGCCCAGTACGGCATCTCCGATCAGGCAGTTACTGAACGGCTTCGACGTGGCATGACCAACGTGTTTACGCATATCTTTGTTTTTGCTGACGACGATGACGACGACGCTCTCTGAACTAACTGTCACTCCAGTGGTCTGGCTGGCCTGGGAGTGTTCTCTTGGCCGTGATTTTCACGCGTATCGATGATGGAGATGTGTACTTTCCGTTGAACCATAGAAAAGGCCAATTGCCAGGGCTCTTGAAGTGTATCCTGCCTGAGGAAGGGCACCCTGGAACCAGTGCCAAGTGGTTTCAGAGGCACCGGGGACTGTCAGAGGCGCTGGCGACGCCAGCGGAACCCGTGCTGTGACCGGGCGGCACAGAGAGTTCATCCACCTCTCTTTTGTGGCCCACTGGCTCCGCAGGTAGGTGTCAATCCGTAGCATTATAATAGGACCACATGGTCTACCAAGTTCAATGACACCAGTCGATGCTCTCACTCTCTCTGTCGGCGATCAAGAGGTCCTAGTGAGTAGTACTCACAGGGACTCTCACCTCGCTCGTTTCCTCGATTCTCACGTGGAGACTACTGGCTTTATCGCTGGGCACAGTCGCATGCGGCTCACCACATCGACCTACGCTCCGGTATGGATCAGCGTTTGGGCCGTCCTCATGTTTGACTTTCATTGACGTCCTGTATCGGTGTCGTCTGCTCCTCGTGAAGCGTGTTTGAGACTAACGTGACAATCGCCCGGCGCAAACGTTCCGTCACTGCCTGATCAGAGATCTCTAACCGCTCTGCGAGATCGATCGTTGAACACTCTCGAGGAATATTATAGTAGCCCATCTCAGTCGCCAGCAGGAGCGTTTCGCGTTGCATAGGGGTTAACCCGAACCAGGGACCAGTCCCTGGTTTGGTCGGGTTGTAGATACGACGAACGGAGATCTCAATCTGTTCTTGCTTACAGTAGCGCTGAAAATCCGAGAGTGCCTCATGCGAGGGAAATCTGAGTTCAAACTCCCAGTCAACGATCGTTCCTGTCGCCCCGAGAACTTGCGCATGCTGCTCCTGAATTCCTCGAAACAGTTCGTCCTGGTCGATCGTCCACTCTAAGGCATACAGCGTCCGTCCATTCAGGTTATCGATCTCGGTGATCTTCTGAACGGTCTCTTGATTCGAGAGATTGGCTTCGATCTCCTCACAATCAGAGTTATGGACCCAGAAAAACGGAACGGGCGATTCGCCCATCGGAACCATATTTTCGAGTTCGATTGCGGTTCCCGAGACTGCCTCTAAGGTTCGGCCTAACGCAAACTCGCTGCCAGCGATCTGTAATTCTGCAATAACACTCATTTAGTCGATCTCTATAAAAATTGGTGTGTATATACAAAAGACTCGAACCTGGTCTACCAAGTCTAACGTAAAAAGCATGGTCTACCAGGATAACGACAATATGTCTACCATAGTGGTATATGTCCTCCGTACGAAGAGATGATACTAGCGTATCAGTTGGTAGAATAGACAGACGAGAAACGAAGCACTGTGGGACTCGCGTACTCCGCTTATTTTACTCAACGTACGGTAGCCTCAAACAAGGACAGTTGATACAACGATAACGACGGCTGAGGAATTCAACGCGGCGCTAGCCAAGCTTACCTACCGAGCATATAAGCAAGGAATCAATGTTGAAGGCGGATGGGAGTGTCAAACATCTACAAAGAGTCCGGACTGGGATATCGTCATTCTGGAACTAGCAAAGAGACCCCCTCCGGAGAGTGACTAAACTCGGACATCGCTGCAGAGCAGATCGCCTACGCAGAAGTAATCGCGTCTCCATTCCCTGTGAAGCAGGACTGTCTGTCAGGGCCGTCTGGTGTATCCGACCCTACTCTTGAGGGCGGAATTTCATCTCCCGGCACTACCAGGCCATTCTCCGTCTGAGAGGCTGGCACAAAGCGACGCATGATCGTAGTACCGAAAATCGTACCGTTGACAGCTGTCTTCAGGTGTGGATCGGGGCTCCGTCTCCCATTTCGTTGCCTGCCAAACATCCAATGCGAATCCGCTCAGAGATTGCACCTCAAGATGAACGACATCGACACCATTGTAGCCATCTTGAAGAGCGTGTTGCAGCGTTTCGAACAGCCGCTTCTGATATGAGTGCTGTAAATCAGACTGCGGTGTCTCGTCGTCAGTCCCAGTGGTACGAGTCTGGCTCTCAGTATGCTGAACGTCCGAATACTCTCTTGGAGTCCGCCCTGAATCAAGACGCTGATTCGAGAGTTGTTCCGTAATGTCTATAAATTAATTCCTGTGTTAATAGTTCTATCACCTGGTATACCATGATGGCGTTCTTGCAGTGAGGACTGAGCAGACAGCAGATGTAAGGCCGCAGTTGGAAATCCACGAACGGTAGTTCCACGAGATCTACTCATCCTTGCAATCGTATTGGTACTCCTGCTATTCGCGGTTGAGCTTGTTCCGTCGCGCTGACGGGTGGAAACGACGTTTCAGCGTTGAGCACATCGGCCTTCTACATGGTATCATATCTAATCACCACTTTATTCAACTAATATAGTATCTGGTGAGTCACAGCGGGGACATGGCTGTGTACGCTGGTCTGCTAATAGGACCTTGCAGTCACTACATCTATCTGCTCGTGTAGACGTTGATCCACAGAGTGGACAGATCTTCTGCTCTGCTTTGAAGAAGTTTCTGCAGTTTTGGCATTTATATGCGCCACCCTTCGGTCTCCGTTGAGGTCGAGGATTCCTGAGGTTCTTTACCACGTCAATAATACCCATACTAAAGATAGAGAGTTGAAATAAATAACCGTTCTGTACGGTTGGTCGCGTAGAAGAGGTGCAGGTGCTGAGCGACGACAGAAGGTGTATGATTACACCAGAAATACAGAAGGTGTACTCCGCAAGTACGCTATCCCTTTAGTCAAGTACATGGTTTGCAATGCAGACGCTTGTTTCAAACCTTGTGGATCAAATCCTGTCGCATACTGGCTGTTAAACGGTTTGCGCTAGCAGTGTTAACCTTCTTTTGAAGTGGCGGCGGATGGGGGAAAACAATCAATGCACAACCATTGTCAAGTATGTGACTGGTCCACAAGAGCAAATGAGGAAATGAACGAAGAGCAGGGGCATGCAGCTATTAACCATTTCCTCGCGACAGGCCATCCGATTGGATCAGATCGGCAGGACGAAGAACACCATTCCGGTGGCAACGACTACCGGGTCCGAGACACCGTGAGGTAGAATCGGCTTGCTCGCGACCCCGACATCTCGCGGCTCGCACGTCAAGAGAAATCCCAACCACAGATTGGGAAGCGTTGGGGAGGATACAGCATTCCACGCGAACTGCAAAGAAGCCGATATTCCAATCACAATTAATCGGATTTACAGATCCAGTGATACTGAGTCATTCGCTCGCTATGGACGAACTGATATTCAATATGAGAGGCTTCTCCAGGTACTCAAGCAAGGTTATTTCAACATCCCCCAGGAGATAGAGACCGCCGAGTTAGCCAGGCAGTACGGCATCTCCGACTAGGCAGTGACCGAACGGCTTCGACGTGGCATGACCAACGTGTTTACGCGTATCTTCGTGCTGCCCGATGATGATGACACCGACACTGACGCTCCCTGAAGCGACGAAGACATATAACGAGCAATGCGACAGGCGGGACGAGCTACTTTCCCCCGTCGAATAGAAGTCCTAAAAACCATCAACCGGCCATTCTGCACATCGACCAGATGATTACTCATCGCTCCCATCGCTGTAAGTAATGAGCGTCGACTCGACGAGATTACCCGTGGCCCGTCTGAGCTGTTCCGAGAGCGCCTGATGTGAAGTGTTCCGTTGCTCGGCCAGATTAGATAACGACACCTCCCGCGGGACGGTGAAATACCCCGCTTCGAAGGCTGCGACAAGCGTATTGCGCTGCGTCTCAGTGAGTCCGTGTTGCACGCCGCGGGGGTCCTCCGTCCCGTAGATCGTTTTGATGTCGAACTGAAAGCCGGCCTGCTGGGCGGCCTCGTTCGCCCGGGAGAGCGACTCACGATCGGGAAACACCACGCGGAGATCCCATCCGTCGGCGGAGCCGTCCGCGTGAGTGATCGTTCCGGAGTACTCCGTCAGAACTTGGACGATGAAGTCGATCGACCCCGTCCAAGTCATCTGATACGAACGCTCCTCCCCAGTGTCCGAGAACGTGACGACCTCCTCGACAGTGGGGTCGTCCTCGAGGGCGGCCTCGAACGCGTCGAAGTCGTCGGTACGTACCCACACGTAGGGGGTGATCTGGTCTGGATTGTCGGCGACGACTCGCTCAATCTCTATATGTGCTTCAGGAAGGGTATCGAGCGTCTCCTCGAGCGCGAATTCCTCGGTCGGGAGACTGAATTCGATAATTGTGGCCATGGAACTGTATCTCTGTCCTGATTCCAAAAGCGCTTCTCATACGCATGATCTAGCTCAGGCGCTCGTCTGAGGGTGGAGAGTAGTCTCAGTTAGCGGTCTACTGTATAGTAGTCAGCTCGTCGAACAAGGATTTAACTTGAGTTTCAATCTCATTCCGGATTTCACGGACGGTTTCGAGTCTTTCTCCGTGAGATGTGACGCCTACAACATCCGTCTACTGAGCATATCTCTTAACGACGGTGAGTACCAGGAGCTTATTTGAGACGCCATCGATTACAACCGGCCGTTAGCAAACCAGGATCGTGCAGAGCCTACTGGCTGGTCGACTGACTGGCGAACGATCGTATGCGTCGTTTCGACGTGATGCCGGATCGCTCGTTTCATACAGCCGCTTCTGTCGGACTCTTCAGCGCTATCCGTCCACCATCCGCAGTCAGCGCAGTAGTAGCCCCCGTTCCCATGATCTGCTGGGAGAGAACACATGTTACTGGACAAGAACTGCACGCTTGTCGCTTGACCCGTCTCCCGGCTGCTCAGTGCCTCCTGTTTTAGCCATCGATTCGAGTGCCTCAACACCGTCGTAAATCGTGTTGACCTCATCATCGACGTGGGGATAGACTGCCTGGAGATCCTCCCCGATGTACACAGCAAGCGTGATGAGTGGCGTAACGATCCGTCCCTTCCTCTCACCCTCGGGTGCAGCGGAGCGCCACTCGAAGGCAGGCCGTAACGTATACCCATGCACATCCGCCCACTGCTTGTATTCGGCTACCGTTTCACGGATATCTACGGGATCGTGCTCCTCGGTTTGGGTGATTCCCATCGTTCCTCCCCAGACATCAACGTCGAGTTCGTCGATCGGACCCTCCTCGGTGAGCGTCTGCAGGTGATCGAGCACTTCGGTCTGCGGTGGGTTGAGTCCAGTTGGGCCCAGTGTTCGCAGTCGTAAGACTGCACGGACTGTGTCTGCACTCATGCAGTCCCTCCAGCTGGTGTTGGTTCCTGGCAGACGTACATGGCGCCCTCTTGGTCAACGAGCTCAGTTGCTGTGAGCGTCTGGAGCAGTGAGTAGAGCGTGATCTTCTTCATCCCGAGTGCTGTGTGGAGTTCATTGATCGTCGCTTCGTTCTTGATCTGCAGGTAGAGGTAGACGAGTTTGGCACCGGATGTATTGAGCGTCTCTGGAAGCTGATGGTCGTACTGTTGAATGCTGCGCATAGTGACCCGTCGCTCGCCAGTTCCTTCAGCAGCCACGGTAGCACTCAAACGTCTTTAAGCCCGGGCTGAAGTAGGCAGCAAAAGTTTGCCCACGTAGACTCGAGAATGGTCACTGACGAACGGGTATTGGAAAAGAGAGGATGTGCTACTTCGTCAGACGAGTGCACGATTATCGGTCGATCTGTTCACAGAGCCCTCATACCGAGCACAGTCGATATTAGTGATCTGGCTCGGTATCTGGTGGTTCTACCATCAACGAGTTCTTGATCAGCGTGCTGTGGCCGCCGCGCAATCGCTTCGAGAGTGCTGGCTGCGAGATCCCAAAGTACGCAGCTAACTCAGTCATTGTGGTATCTCGCGGCGTGTTGTAGTACCCCTTCTTCAGGGCTGTCACTAACGTCTCGTGCTGGATGTCGGTAAGACCAGGCTGGCCGTCTACCCGTGGCTGGCCGGGCTCATACAGACGCTGTAAGTCGGCGTTCACATCGTTCTCTTGCAACCAGGTGTGGAAGGTGCTGAGTCCCTCGCGAGTATCGAAGCGAAGCTCCATCGTCCACTGTCCTTCGTAGCCTGTTGCATTGAGGAGCGTCGCGCCCGTTTTCGTCATCATGTAAGCGACGGACTCGACGTCGTGCATCCACTCCGCTCGATAGAGGTTTGCCCCCTCGACCTCGTCGAGCTTGGTGATCTCCTTGAGCGACGGGTCGTCTTCAGCTCGCTGTTCGAATTCAGCGTAGTTCTTCCCCGACGTCCAGAAATACGGGACTAAGTACCCTTCGTCGTGAGCGACGACACGCTCGACTTCGACGACCATCTCAGGGACCTCACGGAGGGTCTGATAGAGCGCAAACTCATCGGCTGGAACGGTGAATTCAGTGATAATGCTCATGTACGGATCTCTGCTACTAAGTAGCACCTCGTGATAAACGATTAGGTATTCTAACCTATAGCTTCTCCCTCGATGCAGGCGAACTCAGTGAATAGCGGGAGTTGCGTTCAGCAGAAGGGGAGACAGGGATGAGCTCCTATTACCTGGTTCGGTCACCAGACGCTGGGCGTACCATCCCCAGGTGGGTGCCTCTAATATCACACCCCACCTCATTACTTATGCCTTTCACTGATAGTCTCTTTGAACAACGAGTTCTTCGACAGGTTATGAGGGGTGAGGGAGACGATGAGGAAGTGAAAGCGCTGACAGTCTGTGAGATCTGGGGCGATTCCTTTGCCGTCTGGATTCACTCAGGCGGAAATATTGAACCTGTCAGCGGTGATTGTCGGTGTGACAATCCGGTGGTCCGGATCATGGATACGAATGATCTGCCCTGATCAGTATGTCGAGCACGAATATCAGTACTACCCCCCTTGGGGTTGTACGATTACAGAATACGATCCGCCATATTGCACAATGATCGCGAACGCCGGTGTGTATTTTCGACCTCTGCCGATCACGATCGAGCTCAATCCCTGTTGCAACCCAGTTGGGTGACTTCCAGTAGCAACGTGCTATTAGTCGATCGCGTCCTCGTCGGTGAGGCGCTCAGAAATCATACTTTTCAGATCGTCATCATTCACATTGATCTCAAAGATGAATTCCTCCTCATCGCCGGTCGTGACTCGTTCGAGGTTGGCACTCATCAATTCATTGTCGAAATAATACGGTGAGATTTGGGTCATCACCTGGTCATAGACGGTCTCTTCGACTTTCCTGAGGGCCTTTCGCCCTGCCGTGTCGGCTGCCCGGGCGACGTGTTCCATGGATTCACCCGCTTTATCGGCTGAACTCTCGTCATCGTCTTCTTCCAGTTCCTCCGAGGATTCGGTAAGCTTCTCCCCGGCAGTCTGAATGTCTTCGGTCGGCGATTCACCGACCTTCTCGCCTTTTCCCTCATCCACGCTGGCCTGCTCAGCGGTTTTCTCGCTGATGTCGTCTTCAATGTGTTCATGGGGCTTGGGACGCCACTCGTCCCACTCCGCAAACGCGTCGGGGTAGCTCGAATTCGGTTTGCTCAATGCTGTGTGAGTCCCTGCATCCCGGAGCGCGCGCGTGATAGACTCGCCGTGTTCGACGATATCGGCCCATGTGCCGCGGACCTTGAATCCTGAGATACTCTCGTCCATCTCTCTGTCTCTGTATGTCCCCCACGGATTAATTTGTTACCACTTACCACAATAGCTTTATATATTCAGAGAGAACGTTAGTGAATAAATCTCGGAATGCGGGAGATACGCGCTGCCGCTATCGACGGCAATGAACCGCCAGCAAACGCCGTTCTCTCGTATGAAGGGAGCAACGAGTCCCAGTTCACCGACCGCGCCATCATCGGACGTACCTCGGCGAAGACCGTATGGTCGAGCCCCAGGTCCGGTAGACGCAGATTCTCCGGTGACAGTCCCCGGTGCGATCGCCGGAACGTTCCTCAGGAACGGAAACGCACACTCCTGCTAGTCGCTATACGCGTCAAGGAGATCCCACTCCTCGCGTATCAGTTCTCTGACGCCGTGTTCGAGTATCCCTTCCCCGAGTGAGGTGGCCCGATAGTACGAGTAGAGACCGTCGCTGTCGGGTGTCTTCTGTTTTCGATTCTCGACGAGTCCCACACTAACGAGTGCATCAAGATGGTAGTGGAGCGTGTTCGACGGGAGGTCGAGTCCTTGCTCGAGTTCTTTCGCACTCTGGGCTCCCTTTTCGGTGAGGAAATGGAGAATCCGAAAGCGGGTCTCGTTACCGATCGCTCGCTGCATGTCCAGATACTGCTCAAGAGAGAGGAGACTGTGCTCTGGCAGGAGTCCTGCCAGATCGTCCGCGTCGGGGGACGAACGATCGGTTTCGGACATACTCAGTACTTAGACAAGTAGACGCATAAGTGCTTGCTGACTCAGTACTCATAGAAAACCAGCTTATTTATATATAAACGCGAAATGCTGGTGTAATGCGCGACCGCCTGATCGGCGAACTCGGCGAGCTCGCCCACTCACGCTTTCTCGTCTATCTGATGGGACCCTACAAGACGTTCGACGTCGATGCACTGCTGGACGCGGCGGAGAACGACGACCACGAGACCCTGAGTTCGATCCCCGAGTCGGTGGATTTCGGTACACTTGTCGGATCGGATATCGATCTCGACCAGCAAGAGGCAGTACTCGATCTCCTGTTGTACGCCCGCGATCGACTCCGAACTGATCCGGGCGTCAACGCGTTTCTGGCCATCGATATCGACGTCCCGCTGGAGGAGATGGACGCTGCAACACAGAGCATCGAATTCGCGCTCGCAAGCAACGCTGTCGTCTATATCGTCCCGAGGATTGGTGATAACCTCGGTGTCGGCATCGAAACGGGATCCGTTCTCGAGGCGATCTTTCGTCAACGCGATGAGCCAACGCCGACGACCGCACATCAAGAACGAGTCCTGTTCATCCACGAATCCGGTGTCCGGAGTGCGATGATTGCTGCAGTGCAAGACCGGTGGGACGCTCGCATCTACTCGTATGACGACCGCGAGGATCTCGTCCAGCAACTCCGGTTGTTCATCCGTGATCTCGCACGACGAGAACAACGTGGCGACCTCCCACAGCTCGATTAACATTTGCCCAAGGAACTTGCTTACACAGAAATACTCTAATTTAGTATAGATCGGAGTGGATATCATCGTTAAAACGGTCGAACAGCCGCCTGAACAATAGTCTGCGTCGCTAACGACACTTTACTTCGGATGGCTACGCTCCAATAGTACCTTACAGAAATCGTAGTCAGATTAGAGAAGTGTTCGATCATGCCGCTTCGGAGACCTCATATGCAACTCTCATGTCATCGGATGAATGGATATCGTCCCAAGAGGGCTCGACAGAACCAAGCCGGGGCTCGTAGTACACCACCACTATGCGCTCGCTCACCTCCTACCCCCAACTCGCCGGCGAGCTCTTCGAGACGGTCCAGCTATCAGGGACGTTCAGGGACTCGAAGACGTTCGTCGACGCCGTTCCCGACCGTGAACCGGAGGAGATCGGAGAGCGCTTCGAGCGCGAGCGCGAGAGGCCCGACTTCGATATCGAGGAATTCGTCTCCGAATCGTTTACGCTGCCAGAAGATCCCGTCACTGCCGCCGACCCTTCGCGGATCTCGATGGAATGGTACATCGACGAGCTCTGGGAGCATCTCATCCGCAACCCGAGCGAGGAACGCGAGTGGAGCACGCTGCTTTCCGTCCCACATCGGTATATAATCGCCGGTGGGCGGTTCCGAGAGTCCTACTACTGGGATACGTACTTTGCCGCCATCGGATTAGCCGTCACGGGACGGATCAACCTCATCGCCGAGCTCGCTGAGAACTTCGCGGCGCTCATCGACCAGTATGGCTGTGTCCCGAACGGAAACCGCCTCTATTATGTGAGCCGATCACACCCGCCGATGTTCTGCCACCTCCTCGATGTCCTCGAGAGTGAACGCGGGACCGAAGCGATCCAGTCGTACCTCCCGAAACTGCGACGCGAGTACGAGTTCTGGATGGATGGCTCAGCGGGGGTGACCGACGCCGACCCAGCCTCCCGTCGCGTCGTCCGGACTAATCACGGCGTACTCAACCGACACTGGGACGACCGCGCCGCCCCGCGCGAGGAGTCCTACCGGGAGGACGTCAGCCTCGCGGAGGCAACGGAAAGGGAGAACCGACAGATCTACCGGGACGTCCGGGCGGCCTGCGAGTCCGGCTGGGACTTCAGCAGCCGGTGGCTCGATGACCAGAACGACCTGGCGACGATTCGAACGACGGAACTACTTCCGGTCGACCTGAACGCGTTGTGTTACGCGATGGAGTGCAAGCTCTCGAGGTGGGAGCTGGCATTCGGAAACCGGGAACGCGCAGAGCGGTACGCTCAGGCCGCCGAGAGACGGCAACGCGCGGTCGAGGAACTCTGCTGGGACGAGGAAGCAGGCTTTTACTTCGATCATTGCTGGTCCGAGGGACGGCGGACCGAAACGTGGTCACTCGCGGCAGTCGTGCCACTGTTCTGTGGGATCGCCACGGAGCACCAGGCGGCCGCAGTCGCGGGCCATCTCGAAGACCGATTTTTGCACCCTGGCGGACTGGTGACAACGCTCACGAGGTCAGGCGAGCAGTGGGACTCTCCGAATGGGTGGGCGCCGCTTCATTGGATGGCGGCCGTGGGTCTCTATCAGTACGGCCACGAGCGACTCGCGGAGCTGATCGCCGGCCGATGGCTCGACCTCAACCGGACGGTGTTCGATCGGACTGGGCGGATGCTCGAGAAGTACGATGTGACGGGCGGCTCCGGGGTGGGCGGCGGTGGTGAGTACCCCCTGCAGTTTGGCTTTGGGTGGACTAACGGCGTCGCGCTCGCACTGCCGGCACTGTTCTACTAGAGGTTGTAAAGATCCCGCTACGGTTTTGCTTCGAGCACCATGTTGAACGGTGGTGTCTCGGTCGCGCGGCGAAACTGCGTGAATCCGCCCTCAGTGACCACCTCACGCAGTCGGGCTTCTCCGGCCTGTGCGCCCAACGCGTGGGAGCCCTCCTGATCAAGCGCGTTTGGCGTACACAGCATCGTGGACATCGAATAAAACATCCGCCCACGCGGATTCAGATTCTCATCAACCTGATCACCGCTCAGTGGCTCTACGATCATCCACGTGCCATCGGCAGCGAGCGTTTCTCTGACGTGTTTTGCAACACCGACTGGATCGCCCATGTCATGCAGGCAGTCGAATGTGGTGACGAGATCGTACTCAGCACCGGTGTACTTCTTGGCAGTCGCGACCTCGAAGCTGACTTGGTCAGCCACCCCGGCGGCAGCTGCACGCTCGCGTGCCGCTTCGATCGACCCCTCGTGGTAATCGACGCCGACGAACGTCGAATGTGGGTAGGCCTGTGCCATGGTGATCGTCGATTCGCCGTAGCCACACCCGAGGTCAGCGACTCGTGCCCCCTCCCGAAGTTTCTCGTCTACTCCCTCGAGGGCGGGGATCCAGTCGGAGACGAGGTTTTCCTTGAAGTCCAATTCGGAGATGCGAGACATGCCTTCAAAGACCCCCTCATCGTGTTCGTGCCACCCGACGCCTTCACCGGTACGGAAGGCTGTCTCGATGTCAGGCAGCGACCCCCCGGCGGCGACGGCGATCTGGAACAGGCCCGCAAGGGGGGATGCCGGACCGACCGTATCGGCCAGCAGGAGCGCCTGCTCTGGAGAGAGGCTGTAGCGCTTCGTCTCAGGGTCGTAGCTCACGTAATCGCTGGCTGCACTCGCGGCGAGCCACTCGCGCACATACCGCTCAGCGGTGTCAGTCCGGTCGGCGAGTTCGCGTGGCGTGAGCGGTCCGTGTTCGGCGAGCGCATCGTAGAGTCCGAGCCGATCACCGATGATGGCTAACGGTGCGTACGCGATCGCACCGATATCTGTAGTAGCAGTTTCGATCAACTCTTTGAGCCGGTCTTCGTTGATGGACATGGTGTTACCTCGTGGCCTATCTCCTCTATACGAGATAGTCATTGTTAAACACTACCAAAGTCAGAATTCTGACGGGAGATCCACATGCTCATTCTAACAATCAATTCATCCGGTCTGCGTTGGAGAAACTACAGCTGTTGTGCTGAATGCAGCCTCTATATCGGTATCCGAACGGTAAGTGCCTGGATACGCAGACTACCCCGTCAGCCGACTGAAGGCTCTGGATCTTTAAGCGATGTCATTAACGTGGTTTCACCGGCTGAAATCATGCGTATGGCGGTTGTAAAACTAGTTCACGCAGTTGCTGCGGTCGGCGGTATAACTTCCGGCGTCTGCGTTCTGAGGTAGTGGCCGACGAGCACGATCGCGGCACAGAGGGGAAGGACGCCGATCAGGCTGACGACCGGTCCGAGCACCAGTGCGGAGCCGATCGGTCCCGCGACCAATGTGGCTGGGAGGACCGCGATCAGTAGTGCCGCGAAAGGCTTCGACACGATTGACGCTCGCAGGAGCCCGATGCCCATGAGGAATGTGCCGAGGTTGATGCCGACCATAAGGCCGAGTCCAATAGCGATGTTCGCGGGCGTGACGATTTCGATCGCACCAACGACTGGTGCGGCGGTCGCGAAGGCGAATCCGACCGCGGCCATCCCCGACCCGATTACCGCGAGAAGGGTGCCCGCGCGCAGGAGACGTCCCCCCGTTCCGGAGAGGCGAACGTGCATCGCCGCGAAGCCGATGAAGACGAGGGACCACACGATCACCAGCGAACCTTCGATGGCGTAGTACCACAGTGGACCGACGTTATCTACCGGATCGGTCCCGTAGAGTGCGAGGAGACCTAGCAGTTCCAGTGCCGTTACGATCGTAAAGAACGCGAACAGGAGGATTCCGCCGGCAAGTGCGGCGAGACCCCCAGTGCGTACTCGCCGTGGCGTCCACCAACCGGCAGCCGCACCATCGTACTGTGTAGTATACGTTGACATTGTTACTCTGACTGTCGATAGATTAATCGAGAATCACTAGTCTACACGCTTTATAACGGCATTAATACAACACTTGATATGCCAGGTAAATCCAAGCAATATTAGGTACGCCGAGTGCCTGTTTCAGATGGAATCGTACACCGCATAGTACTAAATAGCCCGGCAGTAATCGCTTTTCCGACACTAACCGATCATCACCTTCACACGTGATACCGAGTCTCGTGGGAGATTCGCGCCCTGTATTCAGCACACGATTTCTATCAGCCATCGAGGATTTCGATACGGTGCCTCGTTTCAGGATCACTAGCCTTGCATCCCGATCGTACAGAGGGATGTAGAACCCTTCTGCGAGGAGGGGACCAGAAATGCGATCTCAGGAAAAGGAATCTTTAATACCACGAAAGAACAATATATACTGATCCTAACAGGGTCGATTTTCATTGACCTCGACGAGGGTTGAGTGATTACAGATGGTTCAGTACAGACAAACACAGACGGTAGGAATTAATGACGACCGGTGGATGCGAATCGGCACGATCGGCGCGCTGATCGGCGGCGGACTGGTGGCACTCATCGGGATCGCGCTACATAGCGTACTAAACGAGGCGCAGTTCGCGGTCGTTGACCCACTCGGCGTGATTGCGATAGCCCTCCTCGCACTCGGTCTCCCGGCCCTCTATCTGAGCGAACATCGCTGGTTTGGCACCCTGGCGAAGGCCGGTTTCGGGATAATGGCTGCCGGCTGGATCGTCGCGGCCGTCGGACTGCCCGTGGCCATCTATGGACCCGAGATTGCGTTCTTCGCGTTCCTGCTCGGACTGCTCGTCGCGATGATTGGAGCGTTCGTCTTCGGCGTCGCGACCCTGCGTAGCGACGAGGCGACGGTTCCTCGGCTCGGCGCGTGGCTCTTGGTCGCTGCGCTGCCCGTCGGCCTTCCGTTCACGATCGCCTTCACCGGCTACGTGATGGGCGAGTTTGCCGACCCGTGGGGTGGCCCGATGCTGCTTTACGGTCTCGCCTGGCTCGTCTTCGGTAACTACCTGCGAACACACCGGGGTGAGGTCTCGACCGGCAAAGCGACCCCTCAGTAATTCGTCCGTGTCACAACGTGGAAAATTCCCTTCGATTTCGTCATAGGATTATCAGTAGTCCTACGAATTGGTGGACTTAAGACGTTCAGTGCTCTCAAAGTTGCGAGAAGGAGCACAGATATCCAGTTATAGACCTCTGGTGAGAGACTGCCAACGTCTATACTGAATTTCCGCTTTGAGAATAGGCATCTCGGTGAATGAGTTCGGAGATTCAGCTACTGTATTCTCTTCGGCTTGGCACATTGAGCAGGGGCTGCCCTCGTCATCGCCGTCGAAGGCGAAGCCGACGTCACCTTCGATGAGCAAGACGAGTAGTCACTCGCACCGATGCGGCAGGCGGGGCGTTCGTCGCTACCGGGAGGCACGCCGATCCCGTGGGGAACGCAAGTGAGCCCGAGCCAGCGATGACCTACCTCATCATCCTCGACGTGTCCGACGGTGAGCCCCCGTTGACCCCCGTCGAACCGCCGGACTGCTGAGAAACCGCTCGCAACGCGCTGTGACGGAGCAGAGATCCACCCCGCTTTAGGGGCGGATCGCTGTAAGAACACGCGGACGGTGCGAGAATTACGCAAAGCAACTATCCAACTGAGTCAATGAGCCGGGCTGACGCCGGGTTTGGTGTTTACAACTGTCGGATGCCATGTGATGTTCGTGGGGAATACGCGCCCTCTATTCGGCAGTACCGACATTTAGTCAGAGAGGACTGGTAGTCGGTCGATACAAAAAAAGAACGACATCTACGTAGTATGATACACCATACCATACCTATATCTATGAGTGCGTTGATAATACTCAGGTGGTGGGGGAGAAGCAGCGACTAAGACTCACTGAGTGTGTTTTCTTCCACATCGCAGTGAAGACCGATCGAAGTGACCGAATTACAGCTCCTCCCAATATGGGACAAGGCACATGCGAAAGTTCAGAAGACAATGACAGAAGACGACCCATTAGGAACGCAACCTGAGAATCGGAGAGAGAGTCTCTATGGTGTAAACCGGCGTAGCCTCATGAAGGCGGCCGGCATACTTACCATGAGTGGTGGCGCGCTAACCGGTACTGCGGCTGCCACTGAACACGTAGATAACGGCGATATCGACGGCGAGTACGGAGACGTGACTGGTGGCACGTATATCGAAACACCGGATGGCGTACCGTTATATTATACCGAACGCGGCGAGGGCGAGACGATCGTGCTCATCCACGGCTGGACGTGTGACTCGGAGTACTGGTGGCAGAAGAACGTTGATGCGCTCGCCGAGAATCACCACGTCGTCACCTACGACCTCCGGGGCCATGGACTCTCCGGGAAAACAGACGACGGCCATACACTCTCGGGGTACGCGGATGATCTCGATTTCCTCATGGGGTCGCTCGATATCGAGGACGTGACGCTCGTCGGCTGGTCGATGGGTGTTCCGATCATATTGACCTATCTAGAGAGGTGTGGTAACAGGCGCGTCCGGGCAATCGGCCTCGTCGATCAGACACCGAAGTTCTACTCGGAGGACGGTTGGGAGTTCGCTCTCTTGGGCGAGTTCTCCGAGGAAGGTCTCGCTGAACTAGTGGGAGGTCTCGAATCGAACCGGTCCGAGACGGCCAAGCCAATCATTCAGGCCTTCTTCGCTGAGCCCCGCTCGGAGGAGCGGCTTGCTGAGATGTACGCCCGGACGACACTGACACCAACCTCGGTTGCAACGGCCATGCTGAACGACCTGGTTCCGAAGGACTTCCGGGACCACCTTCCGAGGATTGATGTTCCAACACTGCTCCTCTACGGGGAGCACAGCGCGGTCTTCCCCGGGCCGCTGGGCGAATGGATGCACGAACAGATTCCGGATTCGGACCTCGTGACGTTCGCTGAGAGTGGCCACAGCCCGTTCTGGGAGGAGCCAGAGAAGTTCAACACCGAACTCGCGGAGTTCGTCGCGCGGGTTACGGATACGGAACCCCCGGTGACAAACTGAGACACGCGACTGGTTCAGCACAACCCGTCTAGAAGAACCAAAGCGTTGTGGTGAATATACCCTCTGTATCTTGTACAGCTCTACGGACCTACCTATCCGTTATTAGAAGTAGCGTGCTGAAGACAGACGCGTATCTTGCAGACATTTTCACTCAGCCCATGGTATCAAGCTCCGCCTTTTGAACAGAGGTGGCGGTTTGGTAACGTTCTTCCCTCCTGCCGAGAAAGTGTGGTAACAGTTAACACAGTACGCGATATAGAAGAAACCACACTTAATTGTTGGCTCGACAGTCTTCAGATAAGCTGAGTCTATGCGAACGGTTGCAGCCAGTTTTCGACGGTATCAGCCCTAGCGTGACTGAAACGGTTTGAAAACTGGTTAGTTCGTCATTTTGCTTCGCAAAAGACACGTTCGATCCAGCCACCTGAAGGAACAGAGACCGGCCTATCCGGAACTCCTCGACGTAGCCATCCGGCGTGGACGCAGTCCCTCTTGTTGCGGGATCATAGCCGATGTCCGCCACCCACGCTTCGATCGCCTTCTCAACTGTTGTGACAGCTGCCGTTGAGATGTTCTCCTCAGCGTGGGAAGTTATAACAATACACAAATAGACGATTCGGATAGCACGATGGCTACCCAATTTCACCTATTAGAAGCAACCGTTGACGAGATACACAACGCAATGAGAGATGGTGACATTACGAGCAAAGAACTCGTTGAGCGCTATCTCGCACGAATTGATGCATATGATCGTCAGGGTCCCGAATTGAATAGCGTCGTCACAATTAACGAAGATACAGTCGAGCGTGCGGCAGAACTAGACGAAAGACTAGAGACGGATGGATTCGTTGGCTCGCTTCATGGCATTCCAGTTCTCGTTAAAGACCAAGTGGAGACCGCCGGAATAACGACGACGTTTGGCTCCGAGGCTTGTGTTGACTATGTTCCGAGTGCTGATGCGACCATCGTCGCGAAACTCAAAGACGCTGGAGCAATCGTCCTAGCGAAGACCAATCTTCCGGATTGGGCTGCCGCGTATTTCGGTTACTCTTCGGCCAACGGACAAACGAAGAACCCATACGATCTTGATCGGGATCCAGGTGGATCCAGTGCTGGGACCGGGGCTGGTGTCGCTGCCAACCTCGGGACGATCGGTGTCGGTGAAGACACTGGTGGCTCGATTCGTGTTCCATCAGCGAACTGCAACCTGTTCGGTATTCGTGTGACGACCGGGCTCATCAGCCGAACGGGGCTCTCACCGATCGTGCCACGGCAGGATACTGCCGGACCGATGGCACGAACAGTCACTGATATGACGTATCTTTTAGATGTTCTCGTCGGATACGATCCAGAGGATTCCTGGACTGGTGCCGTAGCACAAACGGATATCGATTCGTATACGGACTGTCTCAACGAGGAGGGACTCAATGGCGTCCGTATCGGCGTATTGCGTGAGGCGTTTGAATCGGACGATAACCCTCGAGCAGCACCGGTAAACGATGTCGTCGACACGGCACTCAACAGGATGGCTGAGGCAGGCGCCGAACTAGTCGATCCGGTAGCGATTCCTAATATTACAGAGCAGATCGAGGAGACAACAGTATATACCTACTATGCGACACTGTATCTCAATGAATTTCTCGCAGAACGCGAGGCGATTCCATATGATTCTGTGGGAGAACTCTACGAAGCGGGAGCATATCATGAGGATCTAGGTCTCCTCAAGGCGATCGCTGAGATGACAGCTGATCCGGAAGAAGAACTCGATTTTTGGCGTAGTTCACTCGGCCAAGAGTCGTTTCGGCGTGACGTCTTGGAGACGTTCGCCGCTAACGATCTTGATGCGATCGTATTTCCGGATGTACAGGTAGTGCCACCAACGATGTCGGATCTCCGTGAGCGATATACAACAGCGAACTTCCCAACAAATACCCCAATTGGGGCACAAACGCAGTGCCCCGCGATCTCAATTCCCGGAGGGATGACCGACACGGGCCTCCCGGTAGGAGTTGAGCTTCTCGGGAAACCGTATCATGAACATCAACTCATCGAAATGGCGTATGCCTACGAACAGGTGACAGATACCAGGCAACCACCTGAGATAGCACCTTCACTGGATGCAAATTAACGCTTAGCCCGACGGAATTCTCGAAGGCCGCAAGCACGACCGGCCGGAAGTCGATCTCTACGATCCTGTCATGCGTGTAGGTGACTTGATATACTCGATGAACGTGGTGGATCACGAAATCAAACGGGACGTGTTCCTCGACCGGATGGTCGACGTCCTGCAGAGGAGGAGGGGAGGTCGGACTACTCCGCCGGACGGACTGTTTGGCCATCCTGGTGTACTCGGTCGAATTCTTTAAGATACGCGATCCGTTCGCGAACGTCAGCGACATCCAGATCCAAATCGGTCGCGAGTTCGTCAGCAGTCGTCGGTTCATTGAGTATCTGAAGCACTTCGAGTCCCCGATAGTACCTGTTCGTCAGCGCTTGGACACGGTCCTCGACCAGCGTGGTCACCCCGTACCGCTCCTCTAGGTCCACCAAGGCCTCGTTCGCGAAGGTAACAAACTGATCGTCGCCGAGCCAGTCGATCTGTGCTTCGAGTGCATCTCGGACGACATCGTAGTCAAGGCCAGCCTGTACGAGCACATTCATGTCCTCGATATCGTCGTTCCGACCCGCGATCAGCTTGAACAGAAAGATATCCTCGTTGCTGACCAGCCGCACCGTCAATCGGTCCGTGTCGAGGAACGGCTTGCTGCGCTCGCGCATTCCGTTGGTCAGAATGAGCTTGTTCGCGACCTGCTGGTGGAAGATATCGAGGCGACACCCATCGTCGTTCTCGACGCAGCTGGTCGCGCCTAGCGCCCGATAATCAGCGTCCAGGGATTGTACCTCCGTATACCCAAGGTCCATCAGGACGGCCCATAGCTGGCCGTACGCGTCGCCGTCCGCGACGACGAGGTCGATGTCCTTCGTCGCGCCTTTGAGGTCGCGCAGCGACATCACGCCACCGCCAATTAGGCAGACCGTGAGCGGGTCAGACAGCCCATCCGCGATTCGCTGGAACTCGTTCGCGATGTACTCATGTCCGAATGTTGGTCTCACTGTGATAGTTGCACCTCGTAGTCAGCCGCCAGCTCCTGGAACTCGTCCCACTCAGGGAGACGGTCATCGTCGACCTCTCCGTCCGTCTTGAGGTACCGAAGCAGGACGTCGATCTCGTCTTCAAGCCCGTATTGTGCTGCTCGCTCTTGGAGGGCGCTCTCGTCGATATCCGCGTGACTGAGCAACAGTAGACAGTACGAACGGTGGCGGGTGTCGTCGTTAATCAGCAACGTGTGACAACAGAGTTCCGCCGGCGAGACTCTCTCCAGATCCTCGGAATAGAGGTAGTAGTGGTGGCGGGTTAGCAGAAACTGGAGATCGAACGCCGCGAGTCGAGCGAGTCCGGTTTCGTGGAAGTTCTCGGCGTCGATCTCCGTCTCGGTCTGGGCGAGAAATTCGTCGTGATCCTCCCAGAGAATCGTTCCGGTCGGCGCGACCGCTTCGAGGCGTTGTCGGTGGAGATGGTGGGCTAGTTCGCGTGCGAACTCGTATAGTCGGTTGAATTCCCCGTTGAAGTCGTAACGGCCGTCGTCCGTGCCGACGAGACCACGGTCACGGAACCGCTTGAGAACTCGGTTGACGGTGTTGCGGTAGTTGTCGCTTCGGTTGGCGATTTCAGTGACGGTTCGTGGCTGGTCGAGATAGTACAGCACCTCCAGAGCCTTGCGGGTCAACAGATCGGGGAAATCGATATGGGAGTACTGACGAACGAGATCTTGGTAGACTTCGACGGCCCGGCTATCAGAGGGAATGACCCGTTTTCGGCGGCCGTCGCGTTCCGTGTAGACAAGCCCCTTCTCGACTAGATCTCCGACGGCCCGAGAAAGGTAGCTCTCGCTGTAGTCGAGCTTCGTCGCGAGTTCGGAGATTGTGTCACCGCGTTCGACGGTGGCAAGAACCTCAAGCTCGATACACCGGAGCATGGTGTAACATAGTAGGAAACTAATATATAAAGAAGTTGCGTGTAATGTTACAGCGAGAGCGGGTTGACGCTGCTAACTTCACTAACAAAATATCGATTGGCGGCTCTTATTCGTTAACACGGGGTAACAACCGATGTCCTACAAACCATCAAACCCATCAGTGGAACTTCCAAGGGACGTAGTCAACACCGAACTGTTCTAATCCTCACCCTCGGCTTCGAGCACCGCCAGCTGAACCTCTCTGTTCGCAAACTCGCTGCCAAGCGTCACCCGTCCACGACTATCCGTCCGCTTTTCGATGATCTGGTCCTTCGATTCGACGTAAACCTTCATTGTCTCTTCTCGAGTTCTCCGCCAGCTGTATCGGTTGTCTCAGGATCATAGCCGATGTCAGCCACCCATGCTTCATACGCAGCCCCACCGGTCTCGATAGCCGCTGCATCGTCCGGATCAGCTACGACGTCTTCTTCGCGAGCGACCTCGGTCGGGCTCATCGACTGACTGTCACCGAGCGCATTCCGTGCCCACGTCGCTGCGTCCAGATTCGTGGTTTCGAGATGAGCGATCACGGCTTGGTCGAACGCCGACGCCAACTCAACAGTCATATGACATTGTTCAGTACATGGTGTCCATCCATTGAGTGCAATCGGGTCACCGGCTGCACGAATGTCACTAGTTACCTAGATCAGTGTTGATCGTGAAGTTATCCAGTAGAGGAGATAGCACATGACAACCAGGGATGCAGTTATCATCGAAATGGGACAAGCGGAGACACAACCATGAGCGAGCGCCACCGCGACCAAAATCGAGATGTAAATACATCGCGATCCCACGAGCGTGTACGGGCAACTCGTGGGCGATCACGTAAGGAACGGTGGAACGACGATCACGCCGAATCAAAGCGATCAACCGTCAATGTCCGCATCCAGAGCAGGATCCCGGACATCAACAACTACGATCGAAGTGCCCAGGCCTACCGCGAATCGTATGTCAACCCACCCAACGGCTATTCGATCGGGGTGAGTGCTTGTGGTGGGCTAGAGTCGATCGTAGATTCGGAAACGGCTGAAGATCTCATCGACGAGATCGAACGAGAGCGGCACCGACGTCGACGGCCCGGCGACGATCCAGTACGACCGAGACAGCGCGCCCCCACCGTGAACATCGGTGGCCGAACGAAGGTTCCTGATGATATCGTCGCCTGGCACTGGACCCTTGAGAACGAAGCCGGCGAGATCGTCAGTCGAACGCGGCGTCGCGCGAACCTCGGCCCTGATGCCTGCGGGGCAACAGTGTTCGCACCCAAACTCGGACGATATCGCGCAAATCTGCGGCTTGAGCTGAAGGAAGGTGAGGAGCGGGCAACCAAGTCGTTTCAGCTCCGCAAAGACCGTCTGATCATCTCGATCGGCGATTCGTACGCCTCGGGTCAGGGCGTTCCTGATAAGAACAGCCACCCGCTTCCAGACGGAGGACAATCTGACCCGATCTGGGTAGAGCCAAAGGCCCACCGATCGTTCAAAGCAGGGCCGGCGCTCGCAGCGAAAGAGTTCGAAAACGCCTCTGAAGGCAACCTCGTTACCTTCCTGTCGTATGCCAGCTCAGGCGCCGAAATCAAAGCCGGACTGCTCGGAGCACAACACGAGTGGCAGGATGGTGGACAGCTCGACGAGATGAAGCGAGCGATCGGTGATCGGCCAATCGATGCATTACTACTGTCTATCGGCGGTAACGACGTTGGCTTCGCCGATGGTCTCAAAGAGCTCCTCTACCGAATCGACAAAAGCCAGTCCAAAACGGTCAGGGAAACCGAAGCGAAGATCAAGGGCCTTAACCACGACAGAGGGAAGGAGCGTGCGAAGTTCGACCAGCTCGCCGAGCGTATCAAGGAGCTCAATCCCGAGCAGGTGTTCATCACGGAGTACCCGACTGCACACTTCGATCGTGACGACGGCACCGTTGGTGATGGGTGTGGTGCGTTCAATTTAGACCTGTCCGAACGAATTACGGGGATCCCGAGCGTCGTGCTCCCGCGGATCTCGGAAAGCGACGCCCAACAGATCAAGCGACTGGGCAGGAAGCTCAACGAGGCAGTCAAGGAGGCTGCGGAGAAACACGGCTGGACATACGTCGATGGTATCGCGGAGGAGTTCGAAGGTCACGGCTACTGCAGCAACGAGCGGTACTTCGTTACAGTGTCGGAATCGTACGGGAACCAGCGCGATATCCAAGGCACCATGCATCCTAATCAGAAAGGACAGCGGGTGTACGCTGATCGGATTGCAGCCACTCTTCAACGTGAGATCGGCAATAGACGGGACCGGGACCGGAGCGTTCGTGATCATCGGGGACGAGACCGTAAGCGAACCGGCAAGACGTCTCGGCAACGCGACAGCGACGCGGACGCGAGTAACCGGAATCAGCCAACACGGGGCGACCGTAGACAGGGACGGGGTAGTCGGGGTAGCTCGAACTCCGGGCGTCGGTCCGGCTCCGTTCCCGACCAACGGAGACAGCGTCGATGACCGCTCAAGTACAACCATCATCGACACACTCCGTGCTTCGGAGATGCCATGTCGAACCCGGTAGCTGGGTGACCCTCGAGCAGTTCTGGAACGCACAGGGAACGGCGTTCTTTCGCAATCCCGCGGGCGCACGGATCAGGGTTCGGTACGGCGTTGGATGGTTGGGCAATTCACGCCAAGAGCAGCCACTGGATGGAGAAGGATACAAAAAACTGACAGTCGGTAAAGCAGGGGTAACACGTGCACGAATGCAGGTCAAGGTCACAAAGCCCAGCGACATCACCTATGAGGTACATGGAGGAGGAGTCGCCGTCGATTTCCCAAAGCGCCGCTTTTGAATGAAAGCGCTGGAGTGTATCCGTGCGGTGATTGCAGGGTCATCCGTGTAGGGATCGTCTACAACGGCGTCCGCGCCTAGGACCGCTAGCTGAACGGTCTTATTCGCGAACTCGTCTCCTACTCTAACACACTACGATTATCAATGTGGTTCTTGACACGATTTTATCATTTTCGTTCGAGTACAATGACACCAATTAGGATGAGAACACCACCGATAACCGTTGCCGCCGTGACTGGTTCGGCGAATAGTACTGCACCGAGCGCAACTGTGACAGGGGGTTCAGCAGTGCTTATGATCCCAGCTCGGCTGGCGCCGATCTGCTTGAGTCCGGTAAAGAACGCGACGACTGGAATCGCAGTCGCAAAGACTCCGATACAGAGGAGGATCGTCCATGCAGACAGAGTCTGGGGAAGCATTAGATCCCCGCTTGCGGTGCCGATGACGATGAACGACGTGCCAGCAGCCGGTAGCACGTACGCAGTCAGGACCATCGGATCAATCGTCATGAGCATCGCTCGCGAGAACGTGATGTAAACGGCGTACGCAAGCGCAGCGCCGAGAACAACGAGTACGCCCACAAGCGATGCACCCGCAGGATTTGCCCCGGTAACGAGTGCGATACCGCCGAGAGCGAAGCAGAGTGCTACCAGCATCGGTCGGCTCACCCGTTCCCCAATCAGGGTAACTGCTAGAATGACGACAAAGACAGGATACGTATAGAGAACGATGGCGACCATTCCTGCGGTCATAAATTCCAATCCGACGAAGTAGAGTCCGCTCTGTGTCGCGTAGCCGAACGCTCCGAGTCCGAGTGCAATCAGCAGTGCTCGCCCTTGAAGGAGTGTTAATCGGCCTCTCCACGCGAGGAACGCCCATACGACGATCGTCGCGAACACGAACCGGAAGACGAGCACAGTTGGAATCGAGAGATTTGCACGTTGGGCGTAGATACCGAAAATGCCGAGCGTACCGAACCCTATAGCCGAAATAAATACCAACACGAGTCCCGCCCGTTCGGAATCAAGATGACGCCAGTTGCCGTGGCCGCTCATGCACACTAGTTTCTCAGCATCACACTACCAATTGGTATCGTTATACAACGGACACTCGTTCGGACGTGCTGTTCGCCGGGAACGGCGGAGAATAACGACTCCGCATACCCCCTGCTTGAATTTTTAGAGTCAGTTCAATGGAGTACTAAGGAGAAGAGTGCTGGAGATGATCACGGCGAGTCAGAAGATTTGAACTAGTCACGGTTGCCCGGATGTCTATTGTACACCTCAGATTATCAACATCCTGGTGCGTACTTTCGATGGAAGCGGAGAGTGAATGAGTTCCCGGTTTCGCCGCTGATCGACTCATGATAGTAGCCGCCTCGGGTTCGCCTCTCGCACCGCTCCTAGAGTAACTAGTAATGGGTCAAATCACCACAGGTGGTATTCGAAGATGAAAGTTTACGAAGAGATCCTTATTGAGTCGTATTCATACTAATCTCCGATCTCACGACCGTCGACAAATACAGCTAACAGTAGCGAGCTACGGATGAAAGGCAGCTAATGTGCTATCTCGATGCTCCGAAAGGTACGTCTCGATATCCGCCCGTCGCCATCCAAGCGGTGAGCAGACGCTTTCGGCAGCGCGGATCAACAGGTCAGCATAAAATTCGGCGTCGTACCGTTCGGGCGATTCATGAGCGAGTTGGACACGATCCCGGGAGCGCTTCGAGTCGTCGATCACTACGTATGAAACGTTCTGCCCGGGTTGCAGATCGAGTCCACCATCTCGGGCCCGCTTGAGCGCGGCGACCGTTCGTGTAGCGTACGTATACTCCTCGACGTGCTTCGAAGCACGGTTGTCAATTGCAAGCGCCTGTGGATCGACCTGCCCGGAGCGAAGTTCCGCGAGCTGTCGTTGGAGACGTGTACAGACGGCAGTTGGTGAACGGTACTGATCCAACGTCTCGATTAATTCCTGTTGGGCACTCATGATCCAGTCTGGGGTCGAACGCTGACGACACTCGAGGCCGCGGTACTTGTACGCCGGCTCGTGCTCGGTGTCCTCACGAGCTACTTTGCCGAAGTACTTCGTGAGTGCACCCTCATCGCCATCACGCAACGGAACGAGTGCAAGCCATTCGAAGGCCGATTCGTATTCGAGACGGATTCCCACCTGCTTCGTAATCGTCCCCGCAAGCTCTTCGAGCGGTGTTTGTTCCTGGTCGTCAATCGCAGTCACCCAGAGGCTATCGACGATTCCATGCAAGAGATGCCACCCGTTCGCCTCGAACGTCTCTTTGGTGTCGAGCAGAATCTCGCGAGCATAAGCGTTGATCGCTTCGTGACACTCGATGCGACCGAACTTCGCGTTACTGAATCCCTGATAACCGAAACAGCTCACCAGAATCCACTTGATTGCGTTTGATCGGGATTTCAACGCCGCTATTCGCTCCGGATCGTCGATCTCTCGAATCTCTTGTTTCATCGCATCACGGGCGTCGATCAACGGCTGTAACACATCCGGGAGATACCCACGGTCATCACAAACGGAATACCCCACGCCGGGCACGTCTGCTCGATCGGCGTGACAGTCACACCGGATCGTCTCAGGGCTCACGTTGAACTGGCAGATGATGTTCGGGTACAACGAAGAGAAATCGAGCTCATGGACGTCCTCGTGAAAGCCGACCTCCGGGGCAAACGTGTACCCGCCTCGGTCGGCATCGTGTAACGTCGAGAGTTGCTTGAAAAACTCGTGGCGCCACGAGTTCCACGGCACTAACACTTCCCGATCTCGAGCTTCCCGAATCTGAATCGCGGTCAGAACGTTTCCGATCGACGCCCACCCGAGTTCCTGGAGTGGTTTCCCCGACCGACGGACCATATCCAGACAGCCATCCAACCCTGACTGGGAGTGAAAGAACGTGTTCGAGCGATCGATAATCACCCGGCCCGGAACGTTATATCGAGCCGGGGAGTGCCCAACACTGCCATAACTCTCGTAGGTCGAACGCCCAGCAAGTCGCTGCCAGCCCGACCGTCGTCCGAGCCGGAGGTTGACATTGTGCTGGTCGGCCATTTCAGAGAGTCTCGGAATGAGCTCACCCGAGGAGAGTACCAGAACATCCGGGTCACGCTGCCGAAGTCGTCGCTGAATCGCGTACAGTACTGCCGCCGGTGAGCCCGTCACGGTCTCCTCATCGATCGTGATCTCAGTGATCGGTGGGTCCGCGAGTGCGGGTGGTTCAACATCGATCGAGAGCGCCGAGGGGACACGGGTCGGTGTGGGATCACAGCCACGTTCTAAGCAGTAGCGAAACTCCCGTGAGAGGTCCACGTTGTAGAGTTTGTACTCACCCGGCTGGCCGAGCCGACGAATCCTGGAGGCAAGCGAGCGGACAGCATCAAGCCCTCTGACATCGATCCGAAGGACGGGTTCATGCTCGTGGCGAAAGCCCCGACGCCAGCGTTCGGTTCCCATCGAAACCACTGTCGGATAGTCCTCAAGGCGTTCTCGAAGATCGGGAGGTCCATCGTCCGCTCGACCATCATACGTCACGTAAATCGTCGGCGTGTAGTCGGTCACTCGCTCGTAGCTAGCACCGTCGGGAGTGATCGACCACTCATAGACATCCTCGAGGAAGTCGATCTTATAGACCATCGCCCTTGTCACTCCCCATCGTTGGATGGGTCAGTCTCGTTTTCTAACTGCTCAAGTCGACTTTCAAGCTCGTCAAGACGCGTCTCCTGTTCGAGGTCGATCGATACTAACGCCGGGTAGAACGGTTCCGTATGATTGAGATAGCCACTAGCATCGGCATGGGCGCGAATATACGCAAAGAGCTGATCGAAGCGCTGTTGATCCTCCCGGCGAAGCCCTCGTCGATAGTCCGACCACTGATCGTCGAGTGCTCGTAGAACGTCGCGATAGGTCGGATTAGTACGTCCCATCGGCAGGCACCTCCGGAGACTGCGGGCCGATCTGAGCGGTGTCATAGACCGGTTGTCGTGCCTTCAGTATCCGCTCCCAGAAGGAAAGTGTCGTCTGAACTTGCCCGTTCCCGAGTGGGTAAACGAGCGTTTCAAACGTGCTGCTACAGAATCGTGGTCCCATGCGTGTCTGTTCGCACTCGATGACGTCTCCGGCAGCGTTGGCCACGGGCTCAGAGAACGCATCCCCCTGAGTTCGCGTGAGCACCACTGGAAGATCGTACTCCCGAGCCAACGCCGACACCATTGCGAGAACCCGGACGAGCATCGCCTGGCGTTCGTCCTCTCGAAATCCATCGTCGCGATACAAGCCGTCGACCGCCGGACAGACGATCAGCGAGGCAGTGCCATCAACGACAGTGGCGAGCGTTTCAGTGAGAGCGTAGTGCTGAACGGTAGTGAACCCACGAGCAACGCGAATTCGATCGAGTACCTGTGGATCCGGTGCGAGTCGGGCAAGTGGTTGGGTTGTCGCATGGCCGTGGGTGTCGATCCAATAGGCTGGTCCACGATTGGTGAGGACGTGATCCAGTACGAGCGTCTGTAATGGACCGCGAACGGACTCGCTTTCGAGCAGATGTACCCCGCCTGACAGCGAGGGTAATTCCGGAATGCGGTTCGGTCGATGGGATTCCATGGCAAGATCATGTATCACAACTGGAATAAGTGAAGGCGTGTCAGTACCGATACTGCCGAAAAGAGACTGTTTCTCGTCTGACGTCGCTGTCGTCAGTCGATTTTCGGATTAGGAATTCTGGGCTCCGAAAGCGCTTTCCGAAAGTCGGTAGACCCGGGCTCGCTTTTCGCCCTCGGCATCGATCAGATGGTAGTGTTCCATCTTCCCCAGGTAGTTCCGAACGCTCCGTCTAGACTTTGGATCGTCACAGCGCTGTTCGTACGCTTCGTAGAGTGTCCCCGGTGTCGTCTCCCCATGTTCTTCGATGATCTCGTAGAGCATCTGTTGATCATGCGAGAGCTGTTCGATCGTTTTCTGTCGAAGCTCCGAGCGAGTATCGGGAACCGCCGCTTCGATGATTTCAGTGGTGAGACACCCAGTGCCGTCGCGATGAGCTTTGCGAGCGGCCGTTCGGAGAATTCCGATTGCAACGCGAGCGTCCCCAGCAGCTCGGTCAGCTATCAGTTCCATCTGCGCGGGCGAAACAACCCCGTTTGCAAGCCCCGAATTGGCTCTCGCATCGAGAATGGCAACGATTTCATCGAGAGAGTATGGATCGAATTGGACCCTCTCGCTGCCGGTGAGCCGACTGTAGAGGCGATCGCCGAGGTTCGAGTAAAACTCCTGCTCGTCGTTTGCAATGAGAATCAGAGATATGTGAGATAGTGTGTAGAGATCATAGAGGACGTCTTTTTCTTCGAGTTGGTCGACCTCATCAAGGACGACGACGTAGGGATCGTCGTTCGCCTCGCGAATGCGATCATAGAGAACATCGCGGGGCGTTGATTGCCGATGGATGTCGAGCGTTCGATCGAGTCCTTCGAGAAGCCGATAGAGCACCCGATATCGGTTGTAGTCCTGCCAGCAGTTGACGTACTGAGTCCGAACGTTGAATGAGTTCTCGCGAAGCTGTTCGACAGCGTAGCGAGCACAGCAGGTTTTCCCGACACCCGTCGGTCCGAAAATAGCGGCCGTTTCAGCAGGCTCTCCATGCAGAACAGGCGCAAGGACCCCGGAGAGGTGTGTGAGTTCCGTATTGCGGTGAACGACCTCTTCAGGGACGAACGTATCTTGAAACACTCGAGCGTCCGTGATCACATTGCAGAATGGATTGCGAATGAAGGGTAATAAACGATACTGGGGTCTTTCCGAAAGTTCCGAACAGGTACTAGTAGGAAGTCGGTCGACAATCGACGAGATACTCGTAATCGGCGCGAAATGGTCGAATCGGTATTTCAGACACTACGTCTCATAAAGGATTCACAGAGAGTCCATAGAGGAGTTCGATCGCACCGCTTAGAGAATCGCAAGTAGATGTCTTGCGCGTCAACTCACCGAGGCCACAGTAACCGCTTCTACTGGTGAAGAAGAGGAACAACCCCAAATTACGAGAGAAGCGACCTCAATTTCTGCGGTGGCTACGGGGGCGGTGGCTACGGAGTCGGTACCCAGGAGTCGCAACTGTGATCCTTCAGCAGCTCCATCGTATTGTCTCTCATACTGTAATGCCAATGTAAGATAGTTCCTGGGCCCGATCCTCTGCTATGACTGGATCTTCTCAACGATCTCCTTCGCCTGCTCTTTCGCTTTGTCCTCACCAACACTTTTCTTGATCAGAACGCTTTGGACTTCCCAGTCATCACTGCCGTCCTTCTCACCGGTCCGCACCTCTGCGCCCTCTGAAACGGATTCGGCGGGCTCTTTCGCCCAATCAGGTGTCCGAATCGTCTCATACTGATCGGGATCGCGAAAGCGCACGTGAATATAGTCGTCCTCGGTATCAACCGATTGAATCTCGGGCATCGTCTGTACTACAGCAGCTATCATCTAAACAGTAGGGAGATTGGCACTGCGATAGAAACCACTCACAGGAGTAGACTCCGTCTCTCGGTTCATGGATCGTCTGTCTCATCCCCAACGACCAGGTCGATTCAACGAGGGTGCTCGTCTTTACTGCGCTTTAGAACGTAATAGTCTGAATATATCAAGGTGAGACATTTAGCCACTGGTCTGAGACTCCCCTACTCATGAATGGGGTTCTCAACGAGGAGACAGGCATAATCCATAAACAGCAACCCGGAAGCTCTGATGGCCGGACGGTCTGTGGCGCCACGAATCACGTCGGTCATAATCACCTCCAGCTGGTTTCTGTAGAACAGGTACTCGATAAGGATACTGGCACCAAATGCGGCCGCTGCTTTGCCGATGCTGGTGGCTACTAACACTGTACCTCGGATGGGGGATTGAGTTATGGATAACTCCGCTGAAGCCGGAGCGATCGTTGTGCGAGGGTCAGTCTACAAATTCCTCGCTAGATGGGCAAGAGAAGTGTCTGTGTGAATTGCTCTTCAAACAATCTGGGGATCAGATTTTTCGATCCGACATATCGGTGTGAAGTGATAGTAGTCCTCTCAAATGAACAGATCGTACGAGGGTTTAGATGCAGAACTCTTGTAAGATCCATACGAGGCGAGGATGCGGTTCCGTACCAAGCAGGACTCAGGAGCTGTCGAGGGCGACTGGGACCCACTCATCCCGAGTTCTGGCTTCCCAAACCGCTACTGCAGGATTAGAGGCCAGTCGCTTTTCCATCCTTGATTGCTGTTGCACTCAGACAGGCTGGACAACCGTAGAGAACGCCGTCATTGTCGGCGAAGACGCGGTGGAAATCTGCGGTCACGTGTTGGCCACAGTCGTCACAGTGAGCCATAGTACCATACTCTTAGAGCTGTGTCATCAACTTTTGGATCCCCAATAACCTATCGTAAAGTAGATTATTCATTCAAGTGATCTCGAAGAGACGACTGAGAAGTGAGACGGGTGGTTAGGCCGTCTTGGAGTTCCGGTGAACTGCGCGATCGTCCCTATGATATTCACGGAGGTACGAGGAATCAAGCCGCGAGGTTCGCGCTCAGGGCGGTCGCTGCTCGCTCTCGATCGAATCTGACCATAGGCAGCAATATTACAACGTACTGAAAATAATGAGGAAGGCGCAGTCGGTGGCGTTACCTTGTGCAACGTTTCGCGTTCTATCGAGTTGTTGCACAAGGTTCCGAGAACGGGATCGAAGTAGTAAACCGGAAGTCGGTCTACCACCCCGGATTGCCGCTGTAAATTTCGGCGTAGATGGAGGAATCCGCGCTTACGATATGAGACACTTGATTCGAAGCATCGGTTGACCCCGTGTTGCCGCTGTAAACGTGATCTGCTTCAGAAGAGATGAAGAGACTCCGAGATGGATGCTCCCACCCCGGATTGCCGCTGTAAAACTCCCGGACGTTTCCCGAAAGTTGCGATTAAGGAAATCTCCTATAGAAGTCATCTAGCTGATATCCACCCATAGGCTTATGACGGTCGGAGTCGTTTGTTACCGTACTGCACTTTTGGCGTACTGAGGCGGCAGTTGCTTTTGCCGCCGAAGAGTCGAAGGAAGGGTTTACTCTCTAGCTGGATCATCGGTTCTATGGGAAGATCGGCTCACTTGTTCCCTCTCATCTCCTCTTCGAGCTTGATTTCGAGTGGGGTTCTACCTCGACTCTTTACAGCGGCAATCCGGGGTGGGTGTGTCCCCTCTTTACAGCGGCAATGAGGGGTCCGAAATCGATGAACCGCTAATAACCACGCCTCACATCCTCTGAAAGTGGTGTTTTCGTTCTTCATCCTAATTCATGACATCCCTTACAGCGGCATTGTAGTAGGCGAAGATTCATTACCCATCCTTGAGAGATACCCGCTATGAGTGGATCGAAATCATTCTTTGGCGATCCTGATCCGATCTTCGCCGACAAGGAGCTCCTCCGCGTTAGTCACCTTCCTGAAGGTGACCGAATCATTGGTCGGGACGACGAACTCCGAAGTCTCGCTAAGGCGATCAAGGATGCACAACGGGGCGGAACACCGAACAACGTTCTAATTTATGGGAAGACGGGAACCGGGAAGAGCCTCTGTTCAAAGTATATCACACGTGATCTCGCTGATGCCGCCGCCGAAAACGGTGTGAAAGTCGCCATCGCGTACGTTGATTGTTTTCAAGAGTCGACTGAGACACAGACAGTTCGGACCATCGCCGAATCGCTTAACGATCCCGAGGAGACGGAGACGACCGTTCCACACTCCGGAGTGAGTACCTCTGATTACTACCGGCGGCTCTGGAAAATTCTCGATGCTCGCCTCGATGTGGGAATTATCATTCTTGACGAAATCGATAAACTCGAAGATGATAACGTTCTGATGCAGCTTTCGCGTGCAGCAGAGGCGGGCAAAGTCGATGATTCCACGCTCGGGATTATCGGCATCAGCAACAAGATTCGCTACAAGGAGACATTGAACGAACGCGTAAAATCGAGCCTTTCCGAGCGTGACTTCGTGTTCCCTCCCTACGATGCTTCCCAACTCCAGGCGATCCTCCAGTCGCGTGCGGACGCATTCCGTGAAGACGTCCTTAATGAAGACGTGATCCCAAAGGTCGCAGCACTTGCTGCTCGCGAACATGGTGATGCTCGCAAAGCAATCGATATTCTTCGCTACGCTGGTGAGATCGCTGACGAACACGGTGACGATACCGTCAGTATCGAGTACGTTGATGAGGCGCATGACCGTGAAGAACAGGCTCGACTTTCGGAGCTCATCTCAAAACAGCCGACACACTCGAAGTACCTAATGCTGGCACTTGCCCTTCGAATGCAGGAATCCTCCGAGGATGAACCGATGATCCCCTCGAAACAAATTCATTCTGCCTACCAAATCGTCTGTGAACGTGAAGGTGCTGAACCGCTGAAGATGCGCCGAGTTCGCGATCTCCTCTCCGAACTTGCATTTCTCTCGCTTATTGAACAAGAGCGAAAGGGACGAGGCAAAGGAAAGGGTGCTCACACTGTAAACGAGCTCGTCGATGATCCGGAGATCGTTGTTGAGGCTTGCCAATCTGCTTGATTCTACTACTCACCCAGTGACTGAGGATCTTCCCTTTCGTTTCACGCTCTCTCCATGTGATCACGGTAGTAGAGTGCTACGCGATCGTCACTCTGTAGCGTCGAGAACCTGATTTTGATTTGAGTCCTACCGAGCCCTAGCTAGTTCCTGCGACACTGTTTGCTCTATCTGTTCCTACGTGAATAGAATAATAACGGATTGATTTGGCGTATAGAGCGTATTTCATCGCATCTGAATTCACGTGGGAAGGGTTATAGTCTTCACGTGAATCTAGATCGATATGGCAAAGCCAGGTCCCTCACCACGGGTGACGCTTGAGGACGTCCTCGAGGAGTTCCGTTTACGAGAGGATCCCCATGAGCCACTAACCGCTCCTGAGATCGCCGAGGCACTCAGCTGTTCGCGGACGACCGCCCTCAACAAACTCCACGAACTTGCCGACCAGGGAATGGTCGTCTCGAAGAAAGTTGGTAGCCGATCACGAGTCTGGTGGATCCCCTCGTCCGATTCCAAAGAGCGAGACCTACTGAAAGGCTACGGCTCCTGGACAGGAACCGACCTTTCGGCGGCTGTTGAGGAGACGCGAGAACAGCTAGATGAGGACCTGCGTGAGGACGAGCGTGTACTGTCCTGATACGAACTTTCTTATCGATTACCTCGACGAGGACAGGCCGGCTTCTGAGGGCGCGAAAGCTCTCCTCGAAGCGAATCCTAATCGAGAGTACCGTATCCCGTCGGTCGCCTTGTTCGAGGTCTCACGTGGCGGTGCTCGTCTTCGTGGCGCGGCTGGTGTCGCCGACCTGATCGAGCAACTCAGTTGGGCTGACCCTCTCCCTCTTACTCTCCTGTCGGCTCGCGAGGCCGCACTTATCGACGGCGAACTCGAAAAATTCGGTCAGAAGATCAACCTCGGAGACGTCCTGATCGCTGGGACAGTTCGCGAGGCGAGCGGGACGATCGTTACCCGTGACAGCCACTTCGAGCACGTCGAAGGACTCGACGTTCGACGCTATTAGTGCCAGTACTCAACCAAACCTAACGAGACGACTCCGTTGAAACCGAACAACGATCTCAAGGAGAGCACCTTGTGCAACAACGGCGTCTTACGAGGTACGGTTGCACAAGGTTTCCTCCTCCGATATTCTTGAGGGGACGTTTCCAGGCGATCCTGAATCGGCACGCTCGAGCGCATGGCATATGCCTGTTCGAGATCGCTTGCTGTCATGACGAGGGCGGTCTCGATCGCGTACTCGTGAGATCTCCGCCTCAGTAGGTCCCGTGTTCATCGTTGTGCGAATAGAATAGTTCTCGCTCTGGCGAGGCAGACAATTAGGTGATTACAGCAGCACTCCGTAAGCGGGATTTTGCGTATACTCTCGATCCTTTAGTAACGTCCTTTTAGCCGCGTCAAAGGGGGGAAGTCCCTACTCTTGGTACTCGCAGCGTTCGACGACTTCAGCGAAGGCTACGGTTTCCGCTACGCTCGTGATTTCGATCTCGACGCGTTCGTGCGGGTCGGTATCGGGAACGATGACCACATATCCTCGTTCGACTCGGGCGATCCCATCACCCTGGTCGCCGATCGTCTCGATCTCGACGGTCCGGTGATCACCCTCCGTAACTGGCGGGGTAGACTCCGTAGTCACTCGAGTCACTTCTTCATCGGCGTTAGTATCCCAGTCGGTCTGCATCCGGGTTTGCGGAACAAGAGCGATGCGATACGAAACGCCCGGCTCGAGTTCGCCGAGTTCTACCTCGCGTTCGGGAATCTCGATTGCGTAGGAGCCGTCACGGGAATCGATTTCACCACTAAACAAACACAGGAGGTCATCTGAGAGATCCATATGGAATGCTCAGTTAGTGAAGCAGTATTCAATGAGCATGAGAGTACTGGTAGCAGCTGATATTCCAGTAATGCTCTTTCCGCTGTTCGATAAATAGGAGCTCGGTACTAATCATATCAATAAATAGATTCATCGGATGGCTGAAGGTGATTGCATCAGTTAGTGTCGCTACCGGTTGCTTTCCCCAAATACTCCCGTCGAACCGTGTCTCCATCGCGGTACGCTCGGTACTTGTACGGGCCGTGTTTTGCGCCACCGCTCATACACGAACAGCTCTCATCACCACAAGTTCGGTATTCGAGATAGACGGCGCCACTTGATTCGGCCTTAAGGAGTTTGGCTTCGTCCGGTAGTTCGTCTTCGGTAACTGGCTCGCTGCGACGCTGTTCGCGAGCTGCAAGCAACTCGTCGATATACGTACGTGCATCCTCAAGAATCTCGTCGTCTTGTTTGGGGAGCCCGTCAGCGAGGTAGTTCGGAAGCGAGGGAGGTGCAGTCGGTGGCATCTTCCTTGTGCAACACTCGTGACTAGCTCAATTAAGGCTGTTGCACAAGGTGGGATTCACACTACGAGAGGGGCTTAAATATCGCGCTGCGTGCCTCGGTCCTTGAGGTCGGAGGCTTAGCGCCTGAATTAAGCTCATCCGATCTATGGCCTTGTGCAACTCCAATCTTCTATACGGATTTGCGTTGCACAAGGTCATGGCGATTATCGGCGTATTTGCCAGTGTAACCTCTCGAGTGCACTCATAGTAAGAGACACTCTGCTTGATAGCTATCTGAACTAGAACAGCTAGCATCCGGTAGCTGCGACGAACCTCCGAAGCGTCTATCATTCGGCAGGTAGAGCCGATCGGTGCTGTTCAATGGAGTCCGTAATACTCATTATCATGCGATTTGTTGACGTATATATGCCTATGGAGGATGGGGTCACCGTTGAACAGGTAATGTCGACGCCCCTTGAGACGATATCGAAGGGGGCCACAGTCATGGAAGCCGCGAAAATCATGCGTGAAAACGATATCAAGGCGCTGGTCGTCACGAGCAGTCCACCGTCAATCATTACCAGTACTGATATCCTTGACGCCATTGCTTCTGGCCAGAATCCTTCAGAACTCAACGTTTCTGAGGTGATGACGACATCTGTTGAAACCGTTTCGCCGGATCTTTTTCTTGAAGAGATCGCCGCAATGATGACGAGTCTCGGTATTAACCACCTCCCTGTCGTCGACATTTACGACGACTATATTGGGATGGTTTCGTCGACTGACGTCACTGCGCAGCTCTCGTGAACTACCCTGCCCTACTCGCTCACGGCTGACGCCGTTCGCTCCTTGAGGGCGGGGTCGTCCGAGAGACCGAAGGTCTCTCGTGATCACGAAAGGCGCTCTGCGCCTTTCGAACGACTTCCTGCTTCTACGACGCGCTTTGCAGGAACCGAATTGATTCCCATAGGGAACGCAGTCTCCACAGGCGTTAACGAGACGCGATGCGTCTCGTTCGCCAACCAGAACGCTTCGCGTTCTGGTGAGGTTGAATCGGAGTGAACCACACCTACGTGATCGAGTTCGCGAGAAAGGATATTCAGCGCCGTATTCATGTCCCGATCCGATTCGAACCCGCACGACGGACACGAGGGCTCGCGACCCATAGCGGTTTGTCCGCCGAAACCCCACACGAGGAACATTCCTTCGCAGTACCAGCGGGATCGACGGTAACGAAGTGCGCTCCCTCGCGTTCGCACTTCTATTCGAGCATCCGAAGGAACGTTCCCCATGTCGCTCCGGCACGGTTCCGGCTGTTCGACGGGAGTTCCATTAGCCTCTTCGCGTTGAGGTCTTCGATATAGCCACAGTTGCCTCCAGTCTCCGTCCTGGTAGCACCAAACTTCTTAGAAGATTCAGTATCTTCCACAGCCAGTAGAATGCGTCTTGGTTCGTTAGATTTCGAGGTCGTACCCCCATTCTCGAAGTACCTCGGCGACGAACTCCGGGTTACGCTGCGCAACGACCATTGCAGCTTCCCTGTAATCCGATTTATAGACTGTTTCGCCCAGCATCTCCTCGAGGGTATCCTGAAGTTCACCTTCGGCGTTGATGATCTCCTCTCGAAGGAAGTAGGGTACCTGTTCGCGTCCTTCGTTTACCTTGTTTCGACGCAGCTTGTACGGGATCGAATCTATTGAATGGCGCTGTCCCGCTCGTTCCGGTTGTGAGTCCGAATTCACGGTAGGGGAGTCTTCTGATTCAGTAGTAGTAGTCCCCTGATCGGCCTCTTCGCCGGTTGAATCCGGTTTGCCCGTCTTAGCCGTTTTCTGCTCCACTGGTTCGTCTTCTCTGTCTTCCGTTTCGTCGAGTCCCGCATCACGTGATCCGGACTTGAGTCCCATTATGCGGTCACCTCCGGCGCTTTGAGTTCTGCTTCCTGTTCTAAGTGGCGAGCAAGTTCGTCGAACTGCTCGAGCGTATCGAGCTCGTAGTCTCGTTTCCGATCTCGGTGTTTCTCAACGTAGGTGTAGGGACTACACTGCTGCTTCCAGCAACCCTCCATTAACGATCCGCGTTCGCCAATGACGACTGGTACTGCAAACCCACTCTTACGTAGCTCATCGAGAATTTCCCGCTGATCGCGCGTGTCTTTGTATCCGATTGGAACGACGGCGAGAACGCCGACATCGACGTCGATGCTTTCCTCGAGTCCGTCAACCAGGTCGTCGAGGCCTTCAATGGACTCTTGGCCTTTTGCTGTCGCCTCAAACGGGATCACGACGTTACGAACGGCAACTAGCGCGTTGTAGAGGATCGGGCCGGCTTTGCCGGCCGAATCGACGATAATGACGTCGTAGTTCTCACGAACGTTCGCTTCCTGAAGGACACGATGGAGCTGATGATACATGCTGTACGATTCACCTAGCTTCTCGGCCTGGTTCTTTTCGTTCAGGAGGAACTCGTGAATGTCTTCCAACATATTATGAGACGGGATGAGATCAACGCCATGCTCAACTTCATAGGTGAGATCCTGAAAGTCTCCCTTCGGTCGACCAACCAGGTGTCGAACTAAGTTATCGCTCTGAGGATCTCCTCGGTTGTAATCAGGGCCGAAAAGGTACGTGAGACTTCCATTTTGGGTATCCATGTCGATCGCCAGTACGTCGTGCCCTGCTCGCGCGTGACTTACGGCCAGAGTCGCCGCAGTTGTCGTTTTGCCGACTCCGCCTGCCTCTGAGACCGGGGTGTAGGTCAGCATTGATGGAGCAGTCAGAAGCCATGACTATAAAGTTAAGTCAGACGCTATAGCTATATTCTATACCTGTTAGTTGTCGCCATAAAGCATAACTACACTCTATAACTATACTCTATAACTATGATTTACAAATACATTATCTATCTATAGTATATGGCTATGCTCTCTACCTACCTTTTTTGCTTGTTGAATTTCACTCTACTACTCGACTATAGTAGATAACTATATTCTCTACCTATAGTGATCAGCTATAGCGCGCCAAAATGAGCCAGGTTAGCTGTCGTTCGATCGGTCAAGCATCTCACTCGCGCGTTTAGCTCCCTCTGTCGCATCGATATGTGAATAATGGTCTTTGGTAGTTTCGAGACTCTGGTGCCGGAGCAAGTCCTGAGCCGTTCCCCGATCCATTCGGTAGAACGTATCACCAATCCCCCGACGAGCGCCGTGAAGCTGTAGGTAGCCCGGACCCTCTGGCGGCGTGAGAACGTCGATGTCTGCGGCCTCACAAAGTCGTTTCATCACACTTCGAGCACCCGTTGTCGTGATCGCTGGCGGAGTGATCTGGTAGTCCCGCAGCACCTCTCCTATTGAGTGCTCATCAAGAATCTCTTCGATCGTCTCCTCGTCTTCGTCTTCTACTTCGCGGAGATACGTTCGTGCACACTGATACAGCGACGGTGCGTGTTTGGTAGGGAAGACTGGCCACTCGTCGGATGGTGGATCGCTGATCGTCCGATAGCGTTCGAGGGCGGGAATCGCTTGCTCAAGTAACCAGGCCGATTGGCGTTGCTGATTCTTCCCGAGCACGGAGATCGTCTGCTCTTCAAGATCAACGTCGCGCCATTGGAGGCCTTGACGGCCGGTTCGATTGTCGTGTTCGGAGCGGAAGATCTCCGAGCCACGAACACCGGTAAACGCCAGCACAGCAACGAGTGCTCGGTCTCGCGCTTCTATCTCTGCGTCGAGTCCCTTCTCTTCGATGGCGTCGTGAGCGCGCTCGTTGACGTATCTGAGGATCTGATCTCGCTGATCCGGTGTCCAGAACTGCTGTTCGGTTTGCTGTGATGCAGACCGTTCAGGCATCGATTCCTGAGCGAGGCCCGCTCGGGCGTAGTTTTCCTGAATATAGCCCCATTTGGACGCCCAGCCGAGAAATGCGGAGATCGTATTGTAGTACGTCCAAGCAGTTGAACGAGCGATACCGCCATCGGTGGTCTCTGCTTCGTTTGCAGCGACGCGCCGGCGGAGATACTCGGCATAATGGGCAAGGACGGTTTCGTCGAGCTGTTCGAACCGGTCGATGTCTCGTTGCTCGAGCCAGTCGATCCAGCGGGTGATGACGCGCTTTGCATTGCGTCGGTAGTTGCCTGACTCATCGCCTTTCGATTTTGCCGTGAGAAACTGCGTGAGTCCCTCTTGGAGCGAAGGAGGGCTAGATGAGGTGGCTGGACCCTGGGGCTGGGGATCTGGCATGGAGTCGGCTTAGGAGAGGGCGTGGGGGGTGGTAAATCTACTTGTGACTTCTGGACTAATCAAAAGTGGATGACTGAACTATCAAATTGCCTGTATACTGGTGTTACACTGCTGCTATGGTTCGGATCTAAATCTATAAACTGTATACTGCTACATACAATACCGTTACCGTGGGGGGATGAGGCTCTGGTCGCTATAGAGAGGCTGTAATGTGCGGTTACAAGAGAATTAAAAAAAGAACGGCTCTGACCTTGACCTCCATCACAGTTTCTCTTCGAAATACTCACTCATGATGCTGAATAGGGATTACTACGAGGTCGAGCTCACGGTGCCAGTACTTCGTAAGGTAGACCGCGATTCTACCGATGAACTGCCATGAAGAGAGGAGAGTGGAATCTCACGCGTGCTACAATGGTGACGATGTAGTCCCATACTCCGGGAGTTCGTCCTCTCGTAGGCAGGTGGCCCGTTTGTGAAGGAGAGAATGCCCAAAATAGCGTATGAGATCATGCCGAGAATCATAGTCGATGACGCCAACATCGGCGAGTACCGGGAGATGCCACTGGTAGAGATCCGCCGCAACGTCCCGGTATCGCTCGCGAGTAAGCACGTGGTCAGCTACTGCTGCTTCAAGCGTCGCGACATCCTCAATCAGTGTCTCAAGCTCGATAAGATCATTGTCCGAATCGAGGAGTGAGTACAGGGTGAATCGCCTACGTTGGTTGGCTAGCAGTTCCAAGACTGTATCGAGCGAAAGAGACGGTAGTAACGTAGAATTCTGGTGTGGTGAAGATGAACCCAGGAGTATTATCGGAGCTAGTATGAATAGTAGATCTAGCTCTGTTGTTTCCAGATCACTGCTCTCGTGGCCCCCTCATGATTCTGCACTGATCATCTCACGCCGCTTTTCAGTGAAAACTGGCTATGAGTCACGTTGTATTGATCTATCCAGCCATAAACAACTCTTCTGGCAGTAATAGTGAACGTCTCGCCGTCGCGCTCGATGAAGCCCTCGCCTTCGAGGGTGTCTAGTGTAGAGAACAGCGCGAGCTGCTGCATCTCTAGCGTCGACTGAAGATCGTTGATGGTTGCTTCCTCGACGGTCGCAAGGTAGAGGTAGATGAGCTTCGAATTGTTCGAATCGAGCATAGCTAGACCCCCGCCACGTGCTCGACGTCCGGGGCGGTGCCGATAACCCGCAGTGGCGGGCGCGCTGAGGGCATCCAACCGGGTGACTACCACGTCTACCACGGACTGGGTCCTATCGGTTTGGCGGGGATGAACGTCTCGCGGGTCGGGTGCGGCCGACGCCATCGGATTCGAGCCGGTTGAGAAACGCCGCGAAATCGCGAAGAACCTCGGGTTCGAGCACGTCTACGACCCTCGAGAGGTTGACCCCGTCGACGCCATCTACGAGGCCACTGACGGCCGTGGGGCGGACGTCCACCTCGAGACCGCGGGCGCCGTTCAGGAGACCTACCCTATCATCGAGAAGGCTCTCGCCGAGGAAGCAAACGTCGTCCATATCAGCAATACCGGGAGCAAGCCGGAGATAGACACCCGGAAGTACCAGGGGTCGGCTGCCCAGCTGTACGGCTCCGAGGGACACACCATGAATGAGGTCTACCCTCGCGTCATCCGGCTGATGAGTGCCGGCCGGCTAGACAACCTACCAATCGTCACCTCAACTTATCCGCTTTCGCAGGCCGACGAGGCCCTTGAACGGGCGGTCGAGCGTGTCGACGGCAAGGTCATGATCGACGTCTGAACGCGCTGGTATTCCGTAGCGTTCCTTCCCCTTCACCTCATCGTCCCTGCGTACTCTCGTCACGAGCAGAACGGGTCAGAGCGGCGGAAAAGAGTGACCACAGACGGCGAATCACCGCCGTCTATCGGTCCTGAGCAGTCTTACTTCTCCAGGTTCGCGAGGTCCCACTCGCCGGTACTGACCCTGCCGGGGTCGGGGTTGTCCTGTTCGACGATGACCTCGACTATTGCCGGGCCGTCGTGGGCGAGGGCCCTTCGAGCGCCTCGGCGAGGTTCATCGTTCGGAAGGCCGTCTCGATCATCGAGCGTTTCTGGTAGAGGGCTTTGACTTCCTTTGGCGTACGATCGATCAGATCGCATGCCGTGTACGCCCGGACGAGCAGTCCGTGCTTGCCACGGTTTTCCTGCTGGTAGGAGATGCAGACCGCGAGTGGGAAGCGTTTATAAATGGACCACAAACCCTGAGGGAATCTTTTTGAGAGAGTGCCGTGTATCGGACCATAATGCGTCGATTAAACGAGATAGTGGTCAGTTGCGCGATTACAGGAGCAATCCACACCCCCTCGATGTCGGATTATTTGCCTGTTACTCCAGAGGAATTGATTTCGGAGGGTGTCGCGGCAGCCGGGGCGGGTGCCAGTATTATCCATATCCATGTCCGGGATCCGGAGACAGGTAAGCCGACCAGCGACCTTGACCTATTTCGGAAAGTCGCAGCCGGCATCAAGGCGGAGACAGACGCGATCGTCCAACCAACGACCGGCGGCGGCATGACTATGTCTATTGAGGAACGGATGGCTGTTGTACCAGAATTGGAACCCGAGATGGCTTCCTGCAATATGGGGAGCATGAATTTTGGACTATATCCTATGAGTGAGGAAATTGAGGAGTTCAAATATGAGTGGGAGGAACCGTATCTCAACGAAACATGGGATCATATCTTCACTAATACCTTCAAATCGCTCCGGACCGCTTTCTCGATGTTCGATGAACACGATACAGTTCCAGAGCTAGAATGTTATGATATCAGCCATCTCTACAATGCAAAACATTTTGTTGAGACTGGTCGGCTTAATACTCCAATTCACCTCCAATTCGTACTGGGAATCCACGGTGGGATTGCCGCCGACCAGTACCATCTCCAACACATGGTTGACACAGCCGAGCGCCTGTTTGGTGAGGACGCCTCTTGGAGCGTGGTTGGCGCCGGTCGAATGCAGTTCCCGTTCGGCACACAGGCTGCTGCAATGGGTGGGAATGCCCGTGTTGGACTGGAAGATAACCTCTATTTAGAGCGTGGAGTCCTTGCGGAGAGCAATGCTGAGCAGGTCGAAAGGATCACCCGCCTCGCCTGGGAGATTGCCGGTCGCGAACCGGCTTCCCCCGAGCAAGTACGGGAATTCCTCGGATTGAAAGGTCAGAAAGCCGTCGACTTCTAATCGACCGATCGGCAGATCGGTTAATCACAACACGCGAAAAAACGTGTGAATTTCTTGATCTCAGAAGGAACGGGGGAACTGGGATCTGAAGAACCTTCTTGACATCCTCCGGTAGAAGAGTGAAATGCCTCAGTCAGCGTCTATCTGATGTTCGTCGTATACCATTCCTCTGGCGCCGTTTGGTCCAGATCCTCCTCATAGACATCCAACAGTCGCAGTAGGTTTTCATCACGCTGTGCTTTGAGGGCGTCGGGGTCGATATTGGTCCAATCATACACTCCGCGTCCTGTTTTCACCCCATAATGCCCCATCTCAACCAGTTGGGAAGCTGCCGGGTCTGGGTCTGTTCCACGATCAAGCTCCTTCATGAGGTACGATTCGACTGCATGATGAACATCAATACCTGATTGATCAGCCTTCTCGAAAATTCCTAATACAGGTAGTCGAAAGCCAAAGCCTGCTTTGACTACCTTATCGATATCCTCTGCGCTAGCAACGCCTTCAGCCAATAGAGAGAACGCCTCGTAAGTCATTGCCATCTGGATTCGGTTGCCAATGTAACCAGGAATATCTTTTTCGATGACCACGGCTGTTTTTCCAAGGCTATCTAAAAAGTCCCCTAGCTCTGATGCTAAGCGGTCGTCGGTTGCGGTGCCTTTCACGACTTCAACAAGTGGTACGATATGCGGTGGATTGAACCAGTGAGTTCCTATGACCCTACTCGGGTTTTGGACGACCGAAGCGATTTCTGTAATCGAGAACCCAGACGTATTTGATGCAAGAATAGCGTCATCTGTGAGTTGGTCTAACTCGGAGAAGATCTCTTTTTTGAGGTCCATATCTTCACTCACAGCCTCAATGACGAGGTCGACTGATTTGGTAGCTGCTGCGAGATCATTGTGATACGATATCCGGTCATTGAACGTTTGATAAGCCTCTTGGTCCAGTCGTCCCTCGGCGTAAAACCGGTCTGCAATTGCCGTCATCTGCTGGTCTGCTTCTTGTAATTGTGACTCATCGATATCATATAATGAGACACGGTATCCCTTCATTGCGAACGTAGCAGCGATTCCATGACCCATGGTTCCAGCACCGACAACGGCAGTCTTGTCTGGGGTGATCGCTTTCTTATTCATGTTCTAGTCTCTGACCTGCTCCCATATAATTCATAATCTTCTTTGTTACCAGCCGTATCTGTTGTCTATAACGATAGACGACCTTACTGTAGATACTACTGTACAAAGCTGAGACAAGGAATTTGTTACTGTTAGAGCTATTCTGGGTCAGAAAGCGAACTATCATTTCTGGTCTTTTTTAAGCCTTAGCGGCTGTCTCAGTCCTTTTTACGAGGATGGACAGTAGGATCCCAGGAGCGAATAATGGACTGGCGGCGTAAGCCCAGGTCGCTCACTAGTGGCGGCAAACGAAATCCATTGATGAGAAGTTTCCTCGCTTGACGGTCTAATAAGGTAGAGCCGAAAAAATGCCGTAGCTGTTTCCTACTACTAACAGAAACGATAATGCGGATGGGAACGAAAGCATTGGCATGGCAGATGTGCCACAACCCTCACCGGAACCCCATGAGCCGGGTGACGAAGTTCGCGTGTATGTCAGTGAAGGTGAATCTACGGACCGGTTTCAAGGTATGGTTTGTACGGTCACTGAGCGGCTTGAGGACGATCCCAATGCTGAAACCGGAGCTGAATTAGATCGGTACTCCTATCGTCTCGAACGCGCGGACACCGGCGAGGAACTCCCCGTCCTGTTCGACCATGCTGATCTGGTCTCCGTTGAGTAGACGCGGTTGAATGAGTCCGTTTCTCGGACTGGGCAGTGGATCTGATCCGAGATCGGTCCTTCCCACACCGATTTAGCACGAACTCGCTTCCTGCGGGCCTTTTCAGTGCGAAGTCTTTGATCCGATCGCGGCACTCGTCACCGATCAGTCGGCAGGACCTCTCCACATGGGATGACGCTTTCCACCGCCTCCTGACACCGCTGTTCCGCGGAGCGACTTGGTCCTCTTTGACCGAGTGACCTCTTCTTTGTTGACTTCCTCTTTGTAGTCCATTCTCTAAATTTCCGAGCGTGGTCTAGATTTATGATCCTCGGGCCAGTAGAGTGTCGTGTTTCACTAGTATGTTAGACGACCTTCCACCGGTGTACGGCGGTGAGGTTCTGCACGTCCACTTAGACGACGAGTCCGTCGACTGCGAACCCGTGGACCTTGAGGATGCAAAGCGGTTTCTCGGAGGTAACGGATTCGCCGCCAAACACGTTCACGAACACGTGCCGGCTGATGCGAAGGCATTCGACCCGGAGAACGTAGTTGTCTTCTCGGTCGGGCCGATGACCGCCACCCCGTTTCAGAGCACGAGCCGCGGTGTCGTCAGCTTTATCAGTCCGCTGACCGGCGGGTTCTTCGACTCGACGTTCGGTGGGACCTTCCCGCAGGCCCAGAAGACGACCGGCTTCGACGATATCGTACTCCACGGGACCGCGGACGAGCCGGTGTACGTTCGCATAGACCAGGACGGGGCGAGTCTTGAGCCCGCCGAGGACCTCCTCGGACTCGACGCGTACGAGACGTGCGAGGCGGTCCGCGAACGGGAAGGTGTCGGCTACGACACGCACGTCATCGCCGCCGGTCCTGCGGGCGAGAATCGTGTCCGGTTCGCGTGTCTATTGCACGACTCGCGAATACGCGAAGGCGTCGCCGGCCGCGGCGGCAGCGGAGCCGTCTTGGGCTCGAAGAACGTCAAGGCGGTCGCGATCCGCGGGGGGAACTTCCAGCCCGAGCCCGTCGAGAAGGGTGCCCTCCAGCAGCTCGTCACCGGACAGATGGGGGATCTGATGGACGAGACGCAGATGCTTCAGGAGTACGGTACCAGCGGACTCGTCAATCCGGTCAACGAAATGGGGAAGCTGGGCCGCCGGAACGCACAGCGAGAGCAATCGAATTCGGCGGACGCGGAAGCGATCAGCGGTGAGAGGCTGAAGGCTGAGCATATTACCGAGGACACAACCTGTGCGGGCTGTCCAGTCGCCTGTGGAAAGCACGTCGAGGCGCCCGATGAGGGAATCGAGGAGGCGAAGATTCCCGAGTTCGAGACCATCTACGCCGTCGCACCGATGCAGGAGGTCTACGACGTCAAGGAGACCATCAAGACGAACAACGTCTGCGACGAGATGGGACTCGACACGATCAGCTTTGGAGTAACGCTCGCTTTCGCTCGTGAGTGTTACGACCGTGATCTCCTCCCCGAGGAGATGCTTCCTGACGATCCCTCCCTGTTGGAGTTCGGAAACGATGCGGGCGTCGCCGAACTCGCCCGACGTACGGGCTTACGCGAGGGCTTCGGCGACGCGCTCGCAGAGGGATCGTTTCGGCTAGCCGACGAAACTATTGATCCCGAGGAGGCAGAGAAGTACCTCTACGGACACAACGGCGTGGAGTTTGCCGCCCACTCCGCCCGCGGACTCAAAGGAATGAGCATCGGATACGCCACCTCAACCCGCGGCGGCTCTCATCACGATACCCGTCCTACCCTCCAGTATACAGGCGAACACGACGAGACGACCGAGGGAACGCCCGAGTTCGCCGCCCGATCACAACACTACACCGCGCTGGGCGATTCGCTTACACAGTGTCGGTTCGTCAGCGAAGGGGGCTGGGGCAAGCGGATCAACGACCGGTACCGGGACGCGATTAACCTCACGACCGGATGGGAGCTCACTACAGAGGAGGTCGAGGAAATCGGCGAGCGGATCTACAACCTGGAACGGATCATCAACGTCGAACGCGGAGTCGCGAGCCGGGAGACAGACACTCTTCCACACCGTGTCCTCCACGAACCCATTCCCGATGGGCCCGCCGAGGGGATGTACTGTCCTCCCGAGGAGCTTCGAGCGATGCTCGACGAGTACTACACGTTTCGAGGCTGGGACCAAGAGGACGGCACGCCGACCACCGAGACTATCGAACGCCTCGATCTGGCGGACGTCGTCTGAGAGTACGCTCGGATGTCCTGCTTATCGTCACTGAAATCGTATCCCGAGGTCGTGCAGTCCGTCGTTGTTCATTGCGAGATTGATCAACAATGGCGTGATACTCTCGACGAGAGCGGAGTTCGCCAGCGAACCGCCGTCGAGTGCCCGGAGTCCGTCGATCTCCTCAGCTACTGATTCGACCTCGCACTTCGCTTCCGAATCGTCCCCGGTCAGAACGACGTCCGCCTTGAGATCGTTGTCGAGATTACTGAGTGCGCCCGCGGCGAGGTTTTGGAACGCGCCCACAACGGGGATTTCGTCGGGAGTGACCGTCGCGATTTCCTCCGCGATGGAGTTCCCGTTCGGGGCGACGTAATGGAAGCCGGCTGCGTCCCGTTCCATCTTCACTGCCGGACTCACGAGGATTTGATCGTCAGAAAGCGAGGGAGCAATCGATTCGACGGTGGAGGTCGCGTACTCAGGAGGAATACTCACGACAACGATCCGTGCGTCTCTGGCGGCGGTCTCGTTCTCACATGCACGGATGTCCGGATCGACGCCACGCTCTCGGAGTTCACGCTGGTATTCCTCCACTTTCGTCTCCGCCTTCTCGATATGTCGTGATCCGACGGTGATCGTGTGGTCAGTGTCGTGTGCCCATCGTAGCGCGAGTCCTTTACCAATGTCACCAGTGCCACCTAAGAGGGCGATATCCATAGTTCACGATACGAGACTACCTATAAAATGCTAACTCTATCGGTGAAAATGGCCCGTTCGATCATACTTCTTTTGAGAAATTTATCCGGTTCTCTCCTGTCGATTCTCTCTTCTCAGTTCGCGACTCTGCCGTTCGGCTGTCACGAACAGCCTGTCGATTCTCATTTCTTCTTCGCTTTGGTTGAGGAGGATGATCGAACTGGCGAATAACAACACTAACGCTGTTATGAAACGGCGCGTATTCCGACTAAATGGAGCTGACGAACCGTTTACTTCCTGAAATTCCGGCCCTGAACGCCTTGATCGTGCTGATCCTCGGATCCACACTGCAGCCACTCGTATAGAATTCCCGTTCGTTTCTCGCGAACGGTGTTGATCTTATAGAGCGAGTATTCTCGATGCTTCTCTAGATCGTTCGCCAAAAACGAACAGAAACCGTCGCTCCTCTCGAGACGGGGAGTCCCTAGTTCGGGTGATTAACTACGAGCAGTCAGTGTCCGTGTCATTCGCCGTTTTTCCGTTTCTATTGGCATCCCTTCGGACAGATGTCGTCTCACACTCGAGCGATCGATTGTAGTCACTGCCCTCTCTAGCAATCTTTCGTTCCTACCGAACACTGAGTAGATCTAGGAGAAAATCGTTGAAACATTCGTCTCGATTCTCGACGTAAACGACCACGGGTCAGGTAACCCGTGGAACTCGCGCTGAATCCTTTAGACGCCTCCGATCAGGTGTTCACTCGGTTCTCCGACTTCCCGAGATTCCAGTTAGATCTCGATGAGGACCTTCCCGTCGACCCGCTCGGCCGCTCGGTGAAGGGCTTCGTCGGCGTTCGAGATGTCGAACGTCGATGTGACGATCGGAAGGTTGTCAAGCCGTCCGGACGCCATTAGTCTGATCACGCGTGGATACACTTGATTGCCCGTGTGGCCCTCCGAACCGTAGAGCTGTGCGCTATTGCCCTGGTACTTTCGGAGAGTGATCTCAGGTGTAGTCTTCGCGTTACTGATGTGCACGACGTTGGCACCCTCGGCCAGGGTCTCCTCGATAACGGGGTACGTCTGGGCCACCGCACCCGCCGTCTCGACGTGAACGTCCGCTCCTTCGCCGTTGGTGACCGCGTCGATGGTCTCGACCGGATCGCGGGATATCGGATCGTAGACGTGCTCGAAGCCGAGTTCACGGGCGACCGCGCGCCGTTCCTCCGAGGGCTCGAACGCGATCACTTTTCCAGCGCCAGATGCGCGTGAGACGTTCATCCCTGTCAGACCGATTGGCCCGGCGCCGTGGTAGACGTGATAATCCCCCGGGACGACGCCTTCCGCTCGCTTGAACAGCCCGTAGTAGCTGATCGTCGTTGGCTCGATGGTCGCCGCGGCGCGGAGCACCTCGTCGTCGTCGCCGTACGCATTGCGCAGGGACGAGACGTTCCAGAGCAGCTTCTCGGAGACGGTGACGTACTTCGCGAATGCGCCTGACGTGGTGAACCCAACCTGCTCGAAGTTCTCACAGTGGCCCTGGAACCCCTGTCTGCACATGTTACAACGGCCACAGTAGTCCGTGACCTCCGCGGTGACGAGGTCGCCTGTCTCGAACAGCCGCGCGTCCTCGCCCGTCTCGACGACTTCACCGGAGAACTCGTGACCAGTAATGTTGGGCAGGCGGAGATACGCCGAGTAGTGGACGTATCCGTCCTCGTCGGTTTCGATCATGGAGACGTCGCTCCCACAGATCCCGGCGTATCGGACTCGGACGAGAACTTCGTCGTCCTCCGGCGAGGGACGGTCATTGTCCGTGACTCGTAGTTCCGGATCCCGCCAAACCTCGGAGGCGTTCATTGCCTTCCTCGATTCGGCCTCGATCTCCGAGACCTCGTAGTCCGCACTGGGCTCCCAGTTCGCATCCACCACTAAGGAACGCATGGACAATCCTTTGAGATCATATAGTATAATGATATCGGATAACAGTACTACGATCGATGCTTAGTGAGGCGGCATTTCATTCTGATTCGATTGTTAGCGGATAGGGGAGACTCTTACGATAACCGCCAGAAGAGAGGGGGACATCGTCTGTTACTCTGACGAACCCTCCGTCTTGATAGCAGTGTTTCGAAGAGCGATTCGATTGATCCCCGTCTTGGCGTACTCATTGAGGTGTATACCTGATGCCTCTGGTTCGTCGGCAATCAGGCATTTCGCCTTGTCCGATCTGTGGATGCGAATGCACTTCGTTCCGGTTCCGACCGTTATGATCTCTTCTCGAGGTCCAGTAATGGGCCGGTATGATCGTTCGCTTATCGGAGCTGAGACCGATCATAGCGCGGCCGAGTCGGCCAGTGGAACGGTGTCCGTCCTCCTCCATTGCGTTTCTTGCGAATCCGATTTCGCCCGGCATGAGATCGTCGTTCTGACACAAGCATTATATTGGCATAGTCGGTACAGCGTGATAGGTACGAAGTTCTCGTTGCAATCGATGAGGACGAGGCCGAAGTGCGCTCGCAGGAACGGGCCATTGCGAACCTCCCAAAGGCGAAGGGCAACGTCCACGCGCTGTTGATGCACGTCTTCGAGCGGAATCCGGAAGGGACAACGGTCCATCGGGTCGCTGGCGTTCGAGCGGCATCGAAGCATCTCGAAGAGGCCGACATCGAGTATACGCAGATCGGTGAAAGCGGTGATCCAGCCCGATCGATTCTCGAAGAAGCCAACAAACGTGGCGTGGATCTCGTCTGTGTTGCCGGCCGTCGTCGATCGCCGGCGAGTAAGGCGCTGTTCGGCAGTGTCGCTCAAGAAGTAATCCTCAACGCGGAGCAGCCGGTGCTGACGACCGGTATGGCCGCCACTTCCTCCGAGTAGTTCTCGAACGACATCGGACTGAGTCGAACGTTCAGTCGGCCGAGAGTGGCTCTCGGCGATCACAGCCGGTCCTTCGAGTTGGGTTCCTTCGATGAATTCGGTTCTGAGGAGCGACTCCGTCGATCACGACGAGGTGTTCGCGATGCTCGTTGACGACTGGCTGGTTCTCAGTTGATTGAGCAACCGACCGGTCCCTCGACGTTGCTCCATGACCCGTCCGGTTGAGCGACTAAGCACCTGATCAAACTATGGACCGCGGATCGAAGTTATTGCCCCGTTCGCAGGGGGTATTACAGATGTAACAACTCCAAAAAAAAAAATTGCAACCGCGTGGCAATGCCCGAACCGAATCACCCTGCAGATCACGAATGTTCGGATGTTCGTCATACTGCCTACGCTACCACTGCATCCAGTCCGGGTCCTCGAGACGCTTCTCGCGATCGATCGACTCAATTCGCTTGACGTCCTCGGTATCGAGCTCTACATCGCGGGCGGCGAGGTTCGCCTCGATGTGTTCGCGACTGCTCGAACGAGGGATGGGGACGACCCCCTCCTTTCCGAGCAGCCAAGCGATGCTGACCGCCGCCGGCGTAGTGTCATGTTTCTCGGCTATCTCGACCAGTTCCGGTACGTCGAACACCTCGCCCTGTGCGATCGGCGAGTATGCGACGAGGTACATTCCGTGCTCGCGGACGTACTCATGGAGTTCCTCTTGCTGGAGCAGTGGATGCATCTCCACCTGGTTTGCGATGACGGAGAGGCCGATCAGGTCGTCGATCCGCTCGAGATAGCGGATCGGGTAGTTGCTCACGGCCACGTTTGCGACACTGCCCTCCTCGACCAGCTCCTCGAGGACCGGCAGCACCGTCTCGACGTCGGACCCATCGCGGGGCCAGTGGTGGTAGAGCAGGTCGAGCGTCTCGGTTCCCAAACGTTCATGGCTCTCCTCGACCGCAGTACGGACGTACTCGGGCGTCTTCTCGGGTTCCTCGAAGTGGGCTACCTTCGTTGCCACGAGCACATTCTCGCGGTCGACGGCGGCGGCCTCGAGTGCGTCGCCGACCTCCGCCTCGTTGCCGTAGAGGCGAGCGGTGTCGACGTGGCAGTAGCCTGCCTCTAACGCGTCCCGAATGATCGCCGTGCCCTCGTCGTCGGTGAGGGTGTACGTCCCCAGTCCCGGACTGAACTGCTCGGCCTCGAACAGATGCTCATCGAGCTCCGTGATCGCCATGGTCACTCCACCTCCTTCTCGAGGTCGGCGAGGTCCCACTCGCCGGTGACGATCGCGCCGGAGTCGGGGTTGTCGGGTTCGACGAACGCCTCGACGATCGCCGGCCCGTCGTGCTCGATGGCGCCACCGAGCGCATCCCCGAGGTTCTCGGGTTTGACTACTCGCTCAGTGTAACCGACGTTGAACGCCTCAGCCATCTTCATGTAATCGACGTCGGTCTCCTCGTTGAACGGCGTGTTGAGCACCCGATCCCAGCCGTACTTATCGACCTGCAGGTTACGAATCGACTTCCACCCGTGGTTGTTGAGGATGAGCCACGTCACGTCGATGTCGTGTTCGACGGCGCAGGCGACCTCCTGGTTGCTCATGAGGAACGAACCGTCGCCCTCGATATCGACCACCGGCCGGTCCGGTCGGGCGAGTTTCGCGCCGATGGCGGCCGAAACCCCGAACCCCATCGTCGAGAAACCTCCACACGAGATGTTCGTCCGGGGGCCGTAGACCGGAAACTGCGGATTCGTCGTTTCCTGGGGCTGGCCCGCCGAGGAAACGACGATCCCTTCGCGGGGAAGCACCTCACGGAGCCCCCCCAAGACGCGCGAGATGGACATCGGTACGTCGTCGGTCCGTCGCTCCTCGATGAGCTGTTCCCACTCCTCCCAGAGCTCCTGGATCTCGTCGTAGTACTCGTTGTTCTCGGTCGACACCTCGTCGATGCGATCGGAGACCCCCTCGTAGAGCTGTTGGGTGACGACCTTCGCGTCGCCCTGAATGCCTACCTCGACGGGATAGTTCTTGCCGATCTCGCGCGTATCGATGTCGACGTGGATCAGCTTACTCGGTGGGATCTCGAAGCTGACGCCCGGCTCGAACGAGGAGGTGTGGAGATCCGAGAACCGACAGCCGACCGCGAGGACGACGTCAGCGTTGCTCGCGAGCTCGTTGCCCGCCGTCGAGCCGATCCACCCCGCATAGCCGACGAACAGCTCGTGATCCTCGGGGATAATGCCCTTCGCCTGGAACGTGGGGATGACTGGCGCCTTCAGGTGCTCGGCCAGCGCCTGGACTTCGTCCCAGGCCTCCGCGAGCATCGTCCCGCCGCCGGGGACGAGTACGGGCCGTTCGGCGTCGGCCAGCAGGTCGGCCGCCTCGCTCACCGAGTCGGGATCGCCGCCCGTGCGACTGTGAGCGCGTGAATGCGCCGGATCGGGAAGTTCGACGTCCGCGGCCGAACCCTGAACGTCCATGGGGACGTCGACGTGCACCGGGCCGGGACGGCCTGTCAACGCGAGCTGGAACGCGCGCCGGAGCACGCGGGGGAGGTGTTCGACGTCGTCGACGACGAAGCTCTGCTTGGTGATTGGTTCCATGACGCTGGGGAAGTCGCCGGGTTTCTGGCGATCGATCTCCTGGAGGATCCCCTCGCCGTACTCGTGGGTCTGGGGCGCGCCGGTGAACACTACCATCGGGATCGAGTCGACGTAGGCTGTCGCGACGCCCGTGACCGTGTTGGTCGCGCCCGGACCGATCGAGGTGAACACCGCTAACGGCTCCCCCGAAGCGCGGGCGTACCCGTCCGCGAGGTGGGCCGCGCCCTGCTCGTGGCGGGGCTGGATCACTTCGACTGACGAGTCGTTGAAGGCGTCCAGTAGGTTCGTACTCCCGTGTCCCGGAATTCCGACCAGGTACTCCACGCCCTCCTTCTCGAGATAGTTGGCGATGATCTCGCCGCCTGTGAGTCTCGGCATGCGTAATCTATCGATCGAATTCCTGTATGATAAAGATTCGGCCTCGATACGCGTCCGACGCGTCAATTCGTCACCGGCCGAGACGTTCCATCCGGTGTCGGCTGGCGACCGGGTCGCGGAGGATACTGACGTTACAGCGAGGGAATCACGTCGGTTCCCATGACTTCGAACAGCCGCTCGGGCTCCGGGCTGGTGTTCGCGAGCGCGATCCGATCGAAGCCCATCTCTTCGAGATGCTCGATCTCCGCAGCGATCTTGGACGGATCGTCCGCAATCAGGAACTTCTCCTCGACCTCCTCGCGCGTGGCCTGCTCGCCGAGGGCCTCGATCTTCCTGGGATCGGCGATCGCCCGATCGAACACGTCTTGGGTCGTTGCCCACCACGGACGGGTGGCCTCGTAGGCTTGCTCGTAGTCCTCGTCGTAGGAGACGATCACCAGCACCGTCGTCTCTATCTCGTCGGGATCGCGCCCCTCCTCGCGAGCGTACCGCCGGACCGCGGGGTAGAGTCGCTCGGTGAACTCCTCACCGGTAATGACCGTCATGAACCCGTCGGCGTAGCGTGCTGCGAGTCGCGCGGTGCTCGGGCCGTTGGCGGCGACGTGGACCTCCGGGCGGGTCTTCGGCTTCGTGTAGAGGTGTGCGTCGTCGAGCCCGAAGTGCTCACCGTCATAGCTAACGAAGTCGTCGCGTTCGAACAGTTCGAGGACGATCTCGATGGTCTCCTCGAGCCGATCGCGGCGCACGTCGTACTCCGGCCATTCGTGATCGAGCGGCTTCTCGTTCATCGCCTCGCCGGTGGAGAGTCCCAGTACGACCCGGTCATCGTGCATCTCCCCGATGGTGGCGAACGCCTGCGCGATCATCCCGGGATGGTAGTGCTCGGCGGCGGGAGTCACGTAGGTTCCGATCGGCAGGTCGAGTTGCTGGCTCGCGGCCCCGAGCCACGACCACGCGAAGCCCGCTTCGGCGTCGGTGTGGAACCACGGGTGGAAGTGATCGGAGGTCCAGACGAAGTCGTAGCCGGCCTCCTCGGCGAGTCCGGCATACTCGAGTAGTTCGCTCGGGCTGTACTGCTCCTGGTGGGCCATGTAATCGATCGCGACCATGCTGGTCTCCCGTTCCGGGAGCGGCCGTAAAGGCGTTTCCAAACCCATAGTGAACCCGTCATGAACCGAACCGTTGGCACGAAACGTTTTTGTGGCACGTGAGAGATCCGAAGACATGGGTCTTGGATACGCGACCCTCATGTACGACCCCGACGAGATCGTCTCGGAGGGCCTCGGTGACATCGCCGCCTGTCGGTATGACGGCGTCGAGATCGGGTTCCCGAAAGTCAACGCGATCGGAATCGACACGCTTGAGGACCGCCTCGAGGAGTACGACCTCGAGCTCTACTGCGTGATGGCCGGTTGGCTGAACGACGAGGAGGACGTAGAGGAGGCCATCGAGGGGACCGAAACGGCGGCCGCCCTCGGCGCGGAGTTCCTCGGCATCCTTCCGCCGCCGCGGGGCGTCGTCGACGATGAGACGTTCGGGCGGTGGATCGACGAGATCGGTGCGGCCGCGGACGACGCCGGCGTCGTTCCCGTTCTCCATCATCACGCCGGCGCCCACGTCGAGCAACCCGAGGAGATCCGCCGGTGGCTCGACGATGGGCCGGATAATCTCGAACTGGTGTTCGACACCGCTCACTACTACGCCTACGGCGACGTCGCCGAAGGGATTGAGCGATTCGCGGACGCCATCGCCTATGTCCACCTCAAGGACATCGACCCGCCGTCGGATTTCGACAGCCACGTCGCGAACCTGAGCGCCGGCAAGGTCGATTACGACAGCATCGTCACCTACTTCGGTTCGTTCATCGACCTCGGTGACGGCGTCCTCGATTTCAGTGCGGTCGATCAAGCGCTTGACCGCATCGACTACGACGGCCACCAGACGGTCGAGATCGAAAATCAGCGGTCACTGCCGTTGGTCCACGCCAAACGTAACATCACCCATCTGCGCAAGGCGACCGATCGGTAGCGGCTCGTGGCGGTGGACGGGTACGCCGGCCTTGATCGCTCCTATCGATCCTCGAATCTATTTGGCGATAGGTACAGGTAGAAGACGTATGGGAGTCGGTTATACGACTATCATGTACGACGAGGAGTCGTTTGGCCAGGCTATTGACGAGATCGCGGTCTATCGGTACGACGGCGTCGAGATGAGCCTCGGGGAGGTGGACGCCTACGGGAGCGACGTCGTCGGTGACCGCTTAGACGAGTACGACCTTGACCTGTACATGCTGAGGGGAGGATGACTCGAATCGGAGGAAGAGGCCGACGCCATTGCGAAGGGCGCACACCGCGGCCGACCTCAGCGCGGAGTTCATCGGGATGTTTCCGCCTCAACGGGGACTCCTCGACGACGACGATCTATTAGAGACGTGGATAACGCGCGTCTGTGACGCCGCGGCGGACACAGGCGTCACGCCGCTGCTCCACCACGACGCGACGCATATCGAGCAGCCCGATGAAACCGAAGCATGGTTCGAGCGTTGTCCCGAGAATCTCGGACTGCTCTGGGACAGTGCACACGAGTATCTGTACGGCGAGAACGCGTTCAGCGAGGACGTCACCGACGGCATTGAGCGGTTCGCCGACGACATCGAGTACGTTCACCTCAAAGATATCAATCCAATGTCCTATTTCCCTGACTACATCGAGGCGCTGTCCTCTGGCACGTTCAACCTCGCGAACGTCATCCTGTTCTACTACGCACTCTCCGACCTCGGAGATAGCGTGATCGACTTCGAAGGCGTCGCGGATGTGCTCTCCGAGATCGGGTACGATAGCCACGTTACCATCGAAATGGAGAAGCAGACGACCGACACGCTGGTCCACGCCAAGCGAACCTTTGACCACTGGCTCGCCGCGAGGAGCGAATAGTGCGCATTCCATCCCATATCGATAGCATCGCCTCGAAGCGCGGCGGCCTCACCGTCATCGATCATCGATCAAGTACTGCTGACCTCCCGGTCAGTAACCGAGTGGCGGAAACGATACGGCGCCACAGGGTTTCGACCGTTCACCCGTTCTGCGCTTCGTCGAATTCTCGGAACAGCTCAGCGATCAGTTCGACGTCCTCCTTCGCTTCTTCGGGCGTCACCTCTACCACTGAACCTCCTCCGCTGGGGGCTCTCGTCTTCCTCTCGTCACATCGGTAGTTATTTGACTCGAATCGCCAATTCCTATATTATGGATATTGCTGTTCCAGATATAGGCATTGAAGTTCCGGAGATCAGCCAAATCGCATTCGTCACCGAAAATCTCGATGAGGCCATGGAGCGCTACCGGCGGACTCTTGGTATCGAACCTTGGGATGTCTACTACATTGGTCCACCGGAACACGAGGACGGATACTACTACGGTGAGCCGACGAATCCGGCGTTTGATATCGGATACGCCGAATGTGGCGATCTCGAAGTTGAAATCATTGAACCGCTTGAGGGCTCTAGTGTTCACCGAGACTTCCTCGATGAACATGGCGAAGGAATTCATCATATCGCCTGCTTCGAGTTCGATGATCCGTACAACGCCGCCGAGACGATCACGAATTCGGGAATTCCGATCGTACAAGAAGGGAAGTGGTATGATACGCACTACATATATTTCGATACGACCGATCTACTGGATGGACTTTACTTCGAGACACTCGCGGGGGGTGACATCGACCCAGGCCCGAAGTACGTCTATCCGATGTCGAGTGATGGCGACGCTACCGAGGACGATATAAATTACTGACTTTACTTTCCCAAGCTGTCGATGATGCTTGAGTGACGCGCTTGGCTTCGCAGTGTCATCGAACAGGGAACTGAATTTCCACCAGAATCGATGTCTTGAAGGGATTTGTAGGTCCGATTGGCGATGTGCATTCTCATCCGATGATATTGTTAGATGACTATTACCGTTAATGTCCGAGTTCTCAGAGACCGCTTGGAAGTCATCCCACCGGTTTCAGACTTCTCGACGTGTGTGACCGAGGGAAGTGAGGAGTAATAACGCCGGACTGACGGATCGATTTTAAAGAAACTTGGCGACTCAGGCGACGCCGAACGTCTCGATCTGCGTCAGGACTGTGTCGACATTGTCCGCGCTAACGAACGTCGGGCCCGTTGGCGTGTGCTCCGGGGTCAGAATACCCCACTGGATATTTGACGCGAGGTAGTGAGCCGCCAGGTAGCCCTGTAATGCCGGTTGCTGTATGACTTGTGCCAGATTGTAACCCTCTTCGATCGCGTTGGCCTGGTCTTGGGAGATATCGACGCCAGCGTGGTACACCTCGCCCTCGAGGCCTTCGTCCTGGATGTAGCCTAACGCTGCCTCCCCAGGTGCCGGGCCGAGTGAGAAGACGAGGTTCACGTCGGGATTGCTCGCGCGATGGCTGCCGAGCTGGCTGATCACGCCCGAGGGATCACCCGGTGGTACCTCGATCCAGTCGTGGGGGACGTTATTATCGCTAAGAACACTCTGGATCCCCTCTTGGCGGAGCTGGAGCGCCGAGTGACCCGGGTCGTGGTTGAGAATCACGACACCGCTCGGTGGGGAGCCGGCTTCACTCTCGAACAGAGGGAGCGTCTGACTTGCCAATGCCTCGCCAACCTCAGCCTCGTCTTGGCCAATGTACCCTTGCCAGGGCATTGTTTTCTCGCCTCTCTCGGTGACATTTGTGACGGTTACGTAGATACCCTCGTCGGCGGCGCGCTGGAGCGCGTCTTGGAATAGCGGCGGATCGGGTAACGTTACCGCGATACCGTCCACGCCAGCGTCGATGGCTGTTTCGATATTATCAACCTGTTCGGGGAAATTCGATGATTCCTCCGGAGCTTGATAGGCTGCCTCCACGCCGAGCTGGTCGACGGCAGTGTCCCAGCTCTGCTGTTGGGCCTCCCAGAACGGGTCCTCACTTGGCGCTCCGTGTGGAATGTACCGTATCTCGATGTCTTGCGCTTGATTGCCGCCGCCTCCGGACCCACCATCACCGCCGGCACATCCGGCGAGGCTGGCCACTCCGGCCGCACCGATCGTCGCCAATGCTTGGCGCCGGGATAGCTGTTCGGACTCAAAGCTGTCAGGGAGCTGCCTGGGAATCATGACCGTTTGATACCAATAAACATTACATAATAAATGTATCGATTATCCTCCTACGTCCGATCTACGCCGCCACTCACGCTTCACGCGTCGTCGACGGCTCACGCAGCTGTCTCGATGGTGGCTCCGAGGTTCCGGTCGGCTACGGGGAAGGTCTCTGCGTGGCGACCTTCTTCATCTGCTCGATTAGTTCCTTCGGGCTACCGATCTCCTCCTTGGTGAACTCATCTATCGTCCTACCCGAATCGAGGAGGTGGAATCGATCGGCGACATCGTAGGCGTTAAAGATGTTGTGCGAAATGTATATGGTGCCGATCCCCTGCTCTTTCGTCCGCTCGACCGTCTCTAGGACCTTCTCGGATTCTTTCACCGAGAGGTTACGGAGCGGTTCATCGAGGATCAAGAGGTCCGCATCGAAGTGTAGGGCTCGGCCGATCTTGATGCTTTGGGCTTCGCCGCCTGAGAGGTTCTCCGCCGGCAACTCGGGGTCGTTCATCGACGCCAGACCGATGTCGTCCAGGACCTTCTTCGTCTCGTCGTACATCAGGTCGAAGTCGAGCTGTCCAAAGCGGTTCGTCGGCTCCTTGCCGAGAAACAGGTTTCGGGCGACCGTCAGCGACGGGATCAGCTCCATGTCCTGGTAGACGACGCTGATCCCCCGCTCTAGAGCTTCGTCAGGGTTCTTGAAGTTGACGCGCTCGCCCTTCCAGTAGATCTCGCCTGAATCGGGCTGGTGGTAACCGACGATGGACTTGATGAGGGTGCTTTTGCCGGCACCGTTGTCGCCGATGAGTGCGAGGACCTCCCCTTCGTTCACTTCCAGGGACACTCCTTCGAGTGCCCGGATGGAACCGAAACTCTTCTTGATGTCGTTCAGCCGTAGTAGTTGGTTTCTTTCGCTCATTCTGATCACCGTTTTTCCTGTCGTAGCCGATCAACGTACCTGTTGAACACCACTGCACCGACGAGGACTATTCCGACGAAGAACTGGTACCAGGACGAACTCGCGCCAGCCGCGACCAATCCGGCACCGAACGTCCCGAAGGTCAGCGCGCCGAAGAATCCTGCGTTCGGGCTCCCCCGGCCGCCGAACAGTGCGCAGCCGCCAAGGACGGCTGCCGCGATTGCCACCAGCGGGAGTTCCGTCTGGAGAACGGGACGGGCAGACCCGAACCGTGCGACGTGCATCAAGCCAGCGAACGAGGCGGCCATACCGGTCAGCGTGAACGCGATGATACGAGTCCGGGTAACTCGAATACCCCTGGCGCGTGCGGCGTCCTTGTCGCTCCCGACCGCATAGAGATGGTTCCCGTAGCTCGTCCGGTGGACGAGGTACAGCGCCCCGAGCAAGACGAGGAACATCCACAGGACCAGCGCCTCGAAACCGGCACCGAATTCGTAGCTGAAGATCTGCATGAGCGCGACATCGCTTTCCAGCCTCGCGCTCCCGCTGAAGAGCAACAGCAGGGCCCCCCGGATGGAGAACCAGCCGCCCAGCGTGATGATAAAGGAGTGGATGCCGGTGGCCGTCACCATGGCCCCATTTAGTAACCCGACCATGCCACCCAGTGCGAGGGTCATGAGGATCGCAACGACTGGGGGGATCCCCTGATTGATAATGAGGATGAAAGCCATCGCCGACATTGCGTAGTTGGCACCGACGGTCATGTCGAAGTCGCCACCGATCATCAGTACGGCGACCATGATCGCTACCGGACCGATCAGTGCCGTCTGGCGGAAGATGTTCCCCCAGATGTTCGCCTGAGTCATCACTGATGGGTTCAGGACGACGAATATCCCGGTGACGCCGAGCCATGTCAGGATGGCAACCAGTACAGGATACTTTATTAGATACTCGATTATCGGGGCTGTGACTCTATCGAAATTTGCAGTCTGTGTTTCCGCACCCATGAGTGTGTCAATCACCACTACGATACATAAAACTTGGGGTGTTCTTAAACGAGATGCCCGGTTTGGAGTAATGGTGGAGAGTGCATCAAAGACCACGTGCCAGGCTTTCTGTCGAGTTTCTGGTACTGTCACGGGAGAATCGGCGACTCAACCACGTGAGAGTGTACGGATATGGAATCCGATGGGTGAGCGTTCACCCACGGTTCGTCGCTTGCCTTCGTGGACGTGGAGACCGACTGGTGCTAGTCGCTGCGATTGCTAACCCTCCAGGTCGGCTCGGGGGCGCTCCCCCCGATACGTCCGAAAGAGGTCGATGATGACGCGGAGGTCCTCGCGCGCTTCGGCGAACATGATATGGGCGTCAGCTTCGCTCTCGATACTCGAGGAAGTACGCTATTTTCCGCTTGAGACGCTCGACCATACGACGGCGTATAAACCGTATCCGAGAGTTTCTCGATGTCGTCGGTACCATGGAGTCCGGTCGGCGTATTCTCGATGAGCGGGTTCGAGAAGTCGACCTTGCCCATTCCGTCTGTCCATCGACGCAAACGAACTCCCCGAACCACTTCCGGCCGGAATCGCCTGTCTCAACCAGATGTCGTCCTCGTAAAAGAAGGTGCCGAGACGTACCACCTCGTGGCGAAGACGTTCACTCGATCGATGCGCTTGACCTCGCCGAACAGCCCGCGGAGCATTACGTTGACCACCTGTGAGAACCCTGAGTCGAGGATTGAACCGCCGATTCGAACGACGGACCGCACGGATCGGTTGAATCCACCGACGTGGACATCATCGAAACCCGGACGGTTATTACAGTAGCCGCAGTACGCGTATGTGGCTACCTCACGTGAGCCGCTATTGTGTATCGACGCCGGTGCACGATGCGCCGACCTCACGGGCCACTGGATCCCGGGCTGGACGATCTGACACATAACCCACAACGATGACACTCACCACTGGCTTCCTCGGCTACCAATTTATGGGTAAAGCGCACGCGAACGCACTCGACAGGCTGCCGATGTTCTTCCCCGACGTGCCCGAGGTCGAGCGCTCGGTCCTCATCGGCCGGAATCGAGACGCCGTCGAGGAGGCTGCCGACCGGTTCGGCTTCGACCGCGTCGAAACCGACTGGGAAGCGGCCATCGGCGACGTCGACATCCTGTACAACCTCGGGCCGAACCATGTCCATGTCGAGCCGACCGTGGCCGCCCTGGAGAACGACATCCACGTCTTCTGTGAGAAACCGCTTGCACCTACACTCGACGAAGCCCAACTAATGGCCTCAGCCGCACGCCAGAGTGACGCCCTTGCCGGCGTGGCGTTCAACTATCGCTACGTGCCCGCGATGCAACTGGCAAAACGGATGACCGACGCCGGCGCGTTCGGCGACATCCGGCGGTTCCGCGGGCAGTACTTGCAAGGCTGGTCCGCGGATCCGGACTTCCCGTGGTCGTGGCGCAACGATGCCGACATGGCCGGGACAGGCGTCCTCGGCGATGTCGGGGCCCACACGATCGACCTCGCCCGATGGCTCGTCGGGGAAGTCGACTCGGTCATGGGCCAGCTCAAGACCTTCGTCGACGAGCGCCCCGTCGAGGGAACGGACGAGACGCGACCGGTGACGACCGACGACGAGTACTCCGCCCTCGTGGACTTCGAATCGGAGGCGATGGGCGTCATGGAGGGGTCACGCGTCGCGACGGGACACAAGGGGAATAACGCCATCGAAGTGTATGGAACGGACGGGGGCTTCCGGTTTGATATGGAGCGGCTGAACGAACTGGAAGTGATGACCGGAGACAACGATAGCTGGGAGCGCATCCTGGTTACCGACGACGACCATCCGTATATGGACGCATGGTGGCCAACGGGCCACATCATCGGCTGGGAACACGCCTTCGTTCACGAGAACTACGAGTTCCTCTCCGCGGTCGCGGAGGACGGTGAGTACAGACCGGACTTTGAGGACGGTCTCGCCATCCAGGAGATAGTTGACGCGGTCAAGCGGAGCCACCGTACTGGTTCGCGCGTGACGCTCTGAATCGACCCAGTCGAGAACCATTCCCCTGCACTTTCGACGGCACTAGCACGTCGAAAACCGGACGCTCACATCTTGTGGACGTTCTAATACCCGTCTGGATATCACATCACACGCACAAATGCAAGCTATTGCGCTGTTCCCTTCTTCGAGACGACGGCATACGCGAGACACGCGATCGACGTCGTGAACGTACTGGCTCCCAACGGTGTCGCGACGCTCCAGAGCCTTCCGATATCGGAGACGTTCGAGATCGACGCCGCCTTCCACGCGGAACTCGTCACCACCAACAAGGCCCTTCTCGGGGTGGTCAACTCCCGACGCGACTACTTCAAGGCAGCCGCCGCGTGGCTTGACGAGACACCAAACGAACTGCTCGACGACTTGGTGTCCGGCGTGTACAGGGTCAAGGAGATCGACGAGACGCTCGCGGATTCGGACGAGACGATCAAGACGGTCGTCTCGTTCGATCGATGAGGGAAGCGACACGCTCCACGGAGACCGACGTCGGCAGCCGTCGGACGAGCGCGTAGGAGAATGGTGACGAGGAAGAGCGGATAGACGTTCGTGAGTGGGACCGCCGGGATGACTGCGGGCTGAAGCGCGGAGACGCACGCGAGCCAGTTCACCGCGCCGATCATCTGTTAACGCGACGCGTGCTTCCAGTCTCGGATGCAGACCTATCGTCGCGAGGACCGCGGGGGTCGCACTGACGACTGCCGCGGCGACGTGAGCGGTCGGCTGGCCTACTTCTCGTTGGACGTCCCGTAGTCGACCGAGACGGCTTGAAGCGCCGCGAACGGTGACGCAAACAAGGGGGACTATCACTCGATTCGAGCATTCACCTCACTCGCGTCGTCTCGTGGATCACGGATACGGCAGTTGACTGTCCCGGTTCGGTGTCGGGATCTTTGTGGACGTCAGACTATGGAACCGATACGATGGCGACGGACATCGTGCCGTGGTCGATGCGATTAACGGGATCGTCCTCGTACCTCCATCCGTAAGATAGGTGACCTAATCGTCGCGTGCGTCGAGATCTACCTAAGACGATCTACTCCGTCACCAGCTCTCGAATCGCGGTCAGCGCCCTGTCGTCGTCCACCGCGGCGGTGTACTCGAAGCCGACGTAGCGGTCGTATCCCGCGTCGTCGACCGCTGCGAGAATGTTCGGATAGTTCAGCTCTCCCGTTCCGGGCTCGTGGCGGCCCGGAACATCCGCGACGTGGAGGTGGCCGATTGCGTCGAGGTTCTCCGTCACGGTCGAGATGATGTTTCCCTCGCTGATCTGCTGGTGGTAGATGTCGAAGTTGATCTTCACCGCCGGACTGTCGACTTCGCGGACGATATCGAAGCCGACGCTCGATCGTTCGAGGAAGTAGCCCTCGTGATCGACGGCGGTGTTGAGTGGCTCGACAATCAGGGTGATACCCGCGGCTTCGGCCGTCGGTGCGACCTCTCGAAGGCAGTCGACGACACTGTCGTACATCTCCGCGTGCGTGTGCTCTACCTCCGGTCCGACGAGGACGATGAGGTTCGGACAGTCGAGTCGGTTCGCGACCTCGATCGACTCCTCGAAATCGGTGACGATCGCGTCCTGCTTTGTCGGGTCCGTCAGCGGCCGCTTGAGTTCCTCGGGTCGTCGAGGTTCCGTGTTCGCGGCCATCCCGGCGATGGACACGTCGTGTTCGTTGAGACGGGCCTCGACGGCGTCGAGGTCCTTGTCGGGCCACGTCCAGAACTCGACCGTATCGAAGCCGTGATCGGCGACGCGATCGATGCGGTCGACGAACGACACGTCCTCGTAGATCATCTCCAGACAGATCGACGGTCGAATCATCGTCGCATCGTCCGTTTCTGGCCGGCGGTTCGCTGTCGTGTCTTCGATTCGAGTAACGAGTACATGTGATGGTGCTATCTGTTGGGAATATGGGGGGAGTACTATGGCTCGACCAAGATTTTCACGTGGTCGGTCTCGGAGTCGAGTAACGCCTCGAACCCCTCCTCGGTGATGTCCTCCAGGTCGATCCGGCCCGTGACGAACGCGTCGGTGTCGATGTCGCCGGCTGCGAGCGACTGGATGATGGCATCGAATTCGGTCCTGAACGACCGCGGGGGGAATCCGTAGCAGTTCGTCCCGACCACCGTTCGTTCGGTCGTGACGATGTCGTTCATGTTGATTTGGATCTCCGAGTCGTTGAGACTCCCGACCGTGATCGTTCCGTCGTGCTGTGTGCTCTGGACGGCTGCGTTTAACGCGGGGCCGATTCCGGCGAACTCGAAGGCGATCTCCACACCGTCGTCGGTCTCTTCCTTGATCGTGTCGACTGCGTCTTCCTCCATCGGATCGATGCCGACGTCGGCACCGAGTTCGAGAGCGACCTCGCGGCGGCTCTCGTTCGGCTCCGACACGAAGATGCGCTTCGCCCCGGCTGCAACCGCAGCGTGGATGACCGTGAGCCCGATGGGACCACAGCCGAACACGCCGATCGTGTCGCCCGCTTGGAGCCCCGACTGCCGAACAGCGTGGAGGCCGACGGCGAGCGGTTCGACGAGCGCACCGTCCTCCAGTGGGACGCCATCGGGAAGGACGTGCACCTGCTGTTCGGGAACGACGGCGTTCTCCGCGAACCCGCCAGTTCCGGTATGGAACCCGACGGCTGTGGCGTTCTTACAGAGATTGTACTTCCCGTCTTCGCAGTAGAGACAGTCGCTACAGGGGATGTTCGGTTCGACCGTCACGCGATCTCCGGTGGTAATGCGTGAGACGTTCGAACCGACTTCGCTCACCGTCCCGCTGAACTCGTGGCCTAAGGTGATCGGAATACTTTGGCCGGTTCGAGGGTTCGGTTCACGGGACGTGATATGTGGGCCGACCCGGTACTCGTGTAGATCGGACCCGCAGATACCACAGGCTTCGATCTCGATGCGGACGTCCGTCTCTCCGATCGGGGTGTTTTCGATGTCCTCTACGCGAACGTCGCCTCCGTTATGGAATCGTGCTGCTTTCATTGGTTGATCCTGATCGTCGCGTTCGTGTTGACGATCCGTGTGAGTGGATTCGTCCTGAAGATAAATGGTTTTCTATCAAATCCGGGAGGATATCGCAACACGAACTCCGGCTGCTTTCCAAGCATGTCGTGGTTCACCACGAGGGTCCGTTCAGTCCCGCTGGACGTACGTCACGGGGCAGGGCGCGTTGAGAAGCACCTGCTGGGCGTGGTCGCCGAAAACGGCCTTGCCGGCCGGTGACCGCCCGGTCCCTCCGATGACGATTCGGTCGACGCCGAGGTCGCTCGCCACGCGAACGATTTCGGAATCCGGATCCCCGATGATACCACGGATCTCGTAGTCGATATCGGCCTTTTCGAGTCGGGTCGCTGGCGTACTGATGCTTTCATGGCGTGCCGCGAGCTCGTCAGGTGAGATAGTCCCGGCCGTAGATTCCATCTGCATTTGGTCGAGGAGGTCTTCGTACTCCCCACGCGGAAACACGTGGAGGAGATAGACCGTCGCTCCGGTCGGGACCGCGACGGCGAGCGCTTCGTCGAGTAGTGCGTTGACGTGATCGCGGTCCTTCGGACCGACAGCGAGAAGAATACTGTCTATTGATCTTGGCATGTCATAACGCACTCGACGTGTGCATATATCGCTTGTGGTTCCGGGAAGCGCAAATTCATAGCGTTCGTCCGTGAGGGACGTGATGAGAGGAGTAGAGCGTAGGACACGACGATCGTAGACCACGTCGTGTCCCCAACGGTGAACCACCCGAGAACCCCGTCGACGACTCGCGGTAGACGGGTATCGCTGACGCTCTCGTCGTCGGTCAGAATGGTCGTTTTGCCGGTTCGAGACGTACGAGCCTGATCGGACCGCCCCGCCTACGATCTCCTCTATCGAATCCAGAAGCTATTTTTCGAGGTGCTACGACGTACTCTACATGGGTACTGGATACACCACTATAATGTACGGTGCCGAGGAGATCGAGCATGCGCTCGGAGACATCGCTGCCTGCCGGTACGACGGGGTCGAGATCGGTATCGAGAAGATCCAAGCTGCGGGATCCGGGAACGTCGACCGGTGGATCGACGACTATGGACTCGAACTCTACCTCGCCATGGGGGAGTGGATTGAGACTGAGGCGGCGGTCCAACGGATGGTCGACGTCATGCCGATGGTCGCCGACCTCGGGGCCGAGTTCGTTGGGATACTACCCCCACAGCGCGGTCGACACGACGAGTCGACCGTCGAAGGCTGGCTGTCGCGGATAAGCGACGCGGCCCTCGACGCGGGGGTGAGGCCACTTGTTCACCACCACGGCGCGACTGCGGTCGAGCAACCCGACGAGATACGACGCTACCTCGACGCCGTCGATGGACTGGAACTCGTGTTCGACACCGCTCACTACTACCCGTACGGCGACAACTACCCCTCAGGGGACGTGACCGACGGCATCGAGCGGTTCGCCGACGACATCGCCTACGTTCACCTCAAGGACATCGATCCGGTTAAGGACTTCACCGCGAATCGTGACGCGCTGTCGAACGCCGACTTTCACCTCGACAACGTCATCAATTACTTCCGATCGTTCATCGATCTCGGCCAGGGCATCCTCGATTTCGAGGAGATCTACGGAGCGCTGTCGGACGCCGGATACGACGGCCACTACACCATTGAGATCGAAAATCAGACGGAAAAACCGCTCGTCCACGCTAAGGAGAACTACGACGTCTGGCGACAGGTCAGCGGCGACTGAGCTTGTAGACTGCCGAACGCTCTGCTATCCCGACCAGAGAGTGATGACCACACGTTCTGGTCCATCGGTCGTGTATTCCGACGTCCAAGCGAGTGTTCGTCCGTCGAAATGGACGGTAATCGCTCCGCAGAAAACGCCGGTGACGTTCGAGCAGCTATGACTTCTCGTGTTCCTCGACGGCGTCCCAGTCGAGTTCGATTCCGAGGCCTGGTCCATCGGGGACCTCAATCTCCCCCTCTTGGATGAGCGGCTCGTCGCGGACGAGGAGGTCTTCCCACCACTCCACCTCGCGTCCGTGGAACTCGAGGGCATAGAAGTTTGGGACGGTCGCACCCACGTGTGCCGTTGCGACGGTCGCGACGGGGCTGCCGATGTTGTGCGGGACGAGCGTCTGGTAGTACGTCTCGGCAGCGTCGGCGATCTTCTTCGTCTCCGCGATGCCGCCGACCTTCGGCACGTCAGGTGCGAGAAAGGCCACACCTTGTCCCTCAATGAGGTCACGAAAGCCGTGGCGACCATATCGGTTCTCGCCCGTCAGGATCGGTACGTCGACCCGGTTTGCGAGATCCGTGGTCGCGTCCGCGTTCTCCGGCGGAAGCGGATCCTCGATCCAGGCGAGCCCGTATCCCTCGATCGCTCGACAGAGTCGTTCGGCCGTCTCGGGACTGAAGTTCCAGTGGAGATCAACGGCCACCTCGGCATCAGCACCGATCTCGTCGGTGACGGCCTCAACGATCCGTTGTTTATGTTCAATTTCGGGATTGTCGAAGTGGCGTGACTTGCGGTTGAGTGAGCGACCCGATGGAACGTCGAGATCGAACTTCACAATCTCGAAGCCATCGTCGACCGCGGCTCGTGCAGCCTGGGCGTACGCCGTCGGTTCGTAGGTCTCCTGTTCCTGGCCTTCTTGCGCCGAGGAGACCATCGCCTCGCCGGCGTGACAGTCGGCGTACACCGTCACCGACTCGCGCATCTTCCCCCCAAGCAGCTGGTACACCGGCTGGTCGAGAAGCTTTCCGGTGAGGTCCCAAAGGGCGATCTCAACGCCGCTAATGGCGATGGTGCCGATCCCCTGCTGTGAACCGCGACCGGATAGACTCTCACGCATCAGGTAATAGAGGCGTTCGACGTCCATTGGGTTCTCGCCGACCAACACGGGTTGGAGGTAGTCGGTGATGACCTCGTGGACGCCCGGCGAGGGATAACACTCTCCGATGCCAACGGTGCCATCTTCGGTCTCGACGCTGACGATCGTCCACGGGAAGTTGCCGTCGACGACGACGGTCGAGAGGTCGGTGATCGTTGCGAGCGAACCGTCACGCGCGGGCGTCTCGTCGAAGTCGGCCCACATCGTGACAGCGAGGTCGGAAGCGAAGTCTTCGTACATGGTTATGAGCGTATGTGGTGTGTTACGGCAGGCCACTTAGGCGTGCTGTCTAGTGTCGCCGGAGGTTTCCGCCCGATACGTCCGAAAGAGTTCGATAATGAGTTCGAGATCGTCGCGGGCTTCCGAGAAGGTAGTTCGGACGACGGCATCGTCCTCGACACAATGGATGAATCGTTCGAGTTCACGTTTGAACGGTTCGTCGTACGAGGGGGTGTGGGTCGTGTCTTCCACCTCCTTGATACCCGACTTCACGCGCAGTTCGGTCGGCGTATTTTGGATGAACGGGTTCGAGAACTCGAGGTTCAGCATTCCGTTGGGCGCGTCAACGCGGATGAACTGCTCGAACCACTTCCGATCGGAGTCGCCGGACTCCAGTACGCAGCGTTCACCTCCTTCGTACTCAAGGTTCGCGACGAGGTATCGGTGATCGTCGGAGACCTCAACGTGATTAATCCGTTTCACGTCACCGAACAGGCCGCGAAGCGCGTTCACGTCGTGACAGACGTGATCGAGTTGGAAGTCATAGGCGGCAACGAGCGTCTCATCGTCTGTATCGATGGCTTCCTTGATTTGTTCGCGGCGCTCTGCGACGCTCTCTTCAACGAACCCGTTCGGGAGTGCCCCTCCGACGAGATCGTATACCTCGTCGATGATGCGACCGTGATCCGGATCGACGTCGTAGGCGGTGACGAGATCGACGTCGGTCAGCGTTTCGAGCTCCTGTTGTGCCCGTTCGTACGCTGGATCGTACCGTTTCATGTAGGCCACCATTGCGGTCGCGTCGGATCGCTCGGCGGCCTCGACCATGCGATCAGCGTCGGCAAGCGTCGCGGCGAGCGGCTTCTCGACGAGCGTCGGGATGTCGGCGTCTAACGTGTCGACGACGACGTCCGCGTGCGTATGTGCGGGTGTTAGCACGACAACCGCGTCGAGCTCACTACCAACCGCGTCGAGCAACTGATCCGCCTCCTCGAACCGATGAGGGACATTGTAGCGATCCCCTAACGCGTTCGCCCGGTCGATCGCCGGGTCGACGAGCGCGTGTAACTCTGTCTCGGGGATCTCCGCCAGATACGGCAAGTGCATGATCTGAGCAATCGTCCCGCAGCCGATGATTCCAAATTGCATCACTCTCGGAATACCGGCATTCTATCTTATAATTTGGGGTATTTGACCCCCTATGTTTATATAGAAGGCAATGTATTCTCTGACGACGGAGCTACGACCGATGGTCACGGCCGATGATGGCGCGCCGTCGGTAGACCGATACGCCGCTGGATGACGCGACGATATCGGCCGGCCCCTCACCAGCTACCAGCCATGACAGAGAACATGCAACGAGCACTCGAAGACGAGACGTATCCGATGGGAACGTGGCTGTCGATCGGCCATCCAGCCGTCGCCGAGGTCAGTGCCTCGAGCGACGTTGACTTCGTCCTCATCGATACCGAGCACACTACCATCTCCCTCGAAACGGTGGAAAACATGACCCGGGCCGTTGACGCGTCGGAGAGCCCGACTGACACCATCGTCCGTGTCCCCTGGAACGATCCCGTCCGTCTGAAGCGCGTCCTCGATATCGGCGTCGACGGAGTGATGGTCCCCATGATCGATAGTGCGGCTGAAGCCCGCGAACTTGTCGATGCGATACGATATCCGCCGGAGGGAAGTCGCGGCATCGCCTCGGGGCGCGCGACAGAGTACGGCGACCAGTTCACGGAGTACGTCGAGAACGCTAACGGCTCGTTCACAACGATCGCACAGATTGAGTCCCGCGAGGGACTTCAGAACGTCGAGGAGATCGCAGCCGTCGAGGGGATCAACGCGTTGTTCGTCGGCCCGGCGGATCTCTCCGGGGCACTCGGCGTGTTTGGCGAGGAGGAGCCGCCAGAGCTCGCCGACGCGATGGATCGGGTCATCGAGGCCGCGGCTACCGCCGACGTGGCCGTAGGGACACTGACCGTCGATGTCGCCGACGTTGAGGACCGGATCGACCGAGGGTTCGACTTCCTGATCGTCGGTAAGGACACTACCTACCTCTCGAACGCGCACCGAGAGAGCCGAACGGTGTACGATCAGGCGATTACAAACCGCCGCAATCGCGCAACACAGAACCAGCCGTAACACGGAGTGCCGTCCATTTCTCGGACGACTGATTAGAATCGCCCGTTCGTTGTGAATCGAGAGGAGCGGATTGTCAGTTGAACTAGCGCTCGATCTGAATCGTCTTCTCGGTGTAGAAGTTAATTGCGTCCTCGCCCTGCGCGTGGAGATCACTGAAGAACGACTCCTTTCGTCCGCCGAAGTGGAAGAAGCCCATCGGGGCACAGATCCCGATATTGCCCGCATCGACCTCGTAGCGGTATCGTCGTGCCTCGCCGCCACGTTCGGTATAGATTGAGGAAGCGTTGCCGTACTGGGTCCCGCTCACCATCTCGATGGCTTCATCGGTTTACGAGGTTCTTCACAGCGTCTCGACGGCCTCGAAATGATCTGTGAGCTTAAGGGGACACGCTCACTCGGCTTAAAGATAAACGTGTTCCCCGTCGCGACGGCGTAGAGAAGGAACCACAGCGGAATCATCGCCAGGAATTTGAACGGCACGATCGCCGCGAACACGCCGAGGGGTTGTCGAACGGCGGACTCATTGATCCCGTCGGCGACGTTCTCGACCGTACCGTTTCCTTCCTGGAGCATGTTCGGAACGCCCGTTGCTACCTCCACGTTCTCGATACCCCGGCGAATCTCGCCACGCGCCTCTCTGACGGTCTTACCGTGTTCACGCGAGAGTGCCCGCGCGATCTCACCACTACGGACTTCCAGTTCGTCTTTCAGATCGAAGAGATACTATGACCGTTCGACCGCCGGCATGGCACGCCACTCCTTGAAGGTGTCATTAGCGTACATGACGACATTGTCAACCTCATGATAGGCGTGAACGTCATTGATGGCAGCGTCTCGCCAGTCGCCGGATCGACGATCGTTTGTTCGTCTCTTCTGTCGGATTCAGTCCATTCACCGCCTACGTAGTTTCGGACGGTTTAGGCACCGAGACAGCGTCTACTGCCGCCTCTTGCGTACCAGCCATTGCAGGCGAAGGGAGCGAGCGGCGATTAAAAAAATTGTGAGCCGTGTCATCAAATCTCTTGCCCTTCGTGTTCGCGAAGTACAAACGATCGGCTCAGAATTACCGGTTGCGTACCGTGCCTTCGGGAGCTACTCGCACGAATATCAACGGTTACGTGAAACCCACTAACGGGTGGATGCGTAAACGATAGATCGAAGCGATGTCCCAGATACGAGAATCCCGCCTGATCCGAGTGTCCGTAGCCTCTGTTCGGGACACCCAAACACCTTTGTGTTACAGTGATCCACAGTACTGCATGGTACAGAACGAATCAGAACGGACGGTGCAGGCCGTGCGAACAGCGCTCGACATTATCGAGTACTTGCAGCATGAGGAACGCGCAGGTGTAACTGAACTATCGAATGAACTGGGGAGATCGAAGAGTACAGTTCACAGTCATCTCACGACGCTTGTTCAGGGTGATTACCTAATACGAGATGGGTCTGAGTATCGATTGAGCCTTCGGTATCTTGACCTTGGGGAGACGGTAAAGGAACGCCTCGAGTATTATGAAGTCGCGAAAGCCGAACTTGACGATCTAGCGGAAGAGAGTGGTGAACTGGCACAGTTCGCGACCGAGGAACACGGCATGGTCGTCTATCTCTATAAGTCGAAGGGCGAGAAGGCCGTCGAGTCCGCTTCGAGCGTCGGTAAGCGGGAATATCCGCATTGTATCTCGTTGGGAAAGGCGATCCTAGCGCATCTACCACGCGAGCGTGTCGAGACCATCATTGAGCACAACGGCCTTCCCGAGTTTACTCCGCAGACTATTATGAGGCGTGGGGAGTTGTTCGAGGAGCTCGATCGGATTCGTGAACGGGGGTACGCGTTCGACAACGAGGAGAAGATTCAGGGACTCAAATGTGTCGCCGCACCGATCACCGGTCCTGATGGGAACATCCTCGGCGCACTCAGCGTTTCTGGTCCGTCAAGCCGGATGACTGGCGAACGCTTCACCGAGGAGATCCCCAATATGGTCACTCGCTCAGCGAACGTTATCGAGATCAACACACAGTTCTCCTAAGCTGTTCGTTTCTTACGAACGATCAGATCCTCACAACGAGAAATCGGCGATGCAGTGGAGATGTCGCCGTGCTTCCCGAACACGCTACGCACAGAAAGATGACTACACGGATCACTCCTCAGAAATGACCCGTGTAGGGTTCTAGCGGTCACACGTGGACTCCGGAAGCGACTGGGCGAGCTCAGATCTCCCGGATCCGTCGATACGATTGATCGAGTGCTTGTTCGTCCTCGGGCAGCAGCGCGATGACCGAATAGTCGGTGTAATCGCTGAAGTAATCAACCAGCGCAGAGATGCGATCAGAGTCAACCGCCTCCAACGAATCGAGAATGATGAGCGGTAGCGTCTCGTAGACCTCGTTCGCGAGATAGCCCGCTAGCGCGAAGACGAGCCCCGTTACCTCTCGCTCGCTCTCGCTGAGGTGATCGATCGTATCCTCGTATGCGGTTCCGTTCTCGTTGGTTCGAACGATGTGCAGCTCGAACTGTGTTCGATCCACCTTTCGCCGCCCCTCACGGACCTGGCGCTCGACGCGTTCGATCCATATCCGATCGAGGTTTCCGTAATCCAGCAGGTCCAGTACGGTCTCCATGTGCGTGTTGAACTGCTCGACGGCGCGTTCCTCGATCTGATCGATCCGGGTCCGAACATCGACGAGTGCCGCTTTGACCTCCTCTCGTTGTGCCTTCAGATCGTCTCGCTCTTCAAGTTCGGACTCGATCGTCTCGATCTCCTCACCAACGTCCTTGAGGTCGTCATTGAGCCGGTTGATCTCGAACTCGATTTGATTGGCCTCGCGATGTTGCTCCAGAATCCCTCCGAACTCCTCACTCTGGAGGGTTTCTACTTCTATCTCAAGGTCTTCGAGCCGGCGCTCGAGCTCCTCTTGCTCATTCTGTAAGTCGTCCTTTCGGTCACGGCGCTGCTCGATCTCGTCATCGATGTCCCGTAGTCGGCTCTCAAGGTTCTCTCTGCGACGTTGGCGTTCTTCGCGCTCCTGTCGCTCGGTTCGCAACTCATCCAGTTCGTCTTCGATCTCCCGGATCGTTTCGAGCTTCTCGCGACGGAACTGACGCAACTGGTCGAGGGTCGTCTCGATCTGATCCGTCTGTACTTCGCTTCCACAGGTCCAGCAAACGGTCGTCGAATCGACGAGCTGGTCCGTGACTGCCCCGCCCTGTTTCTCGCCCTGATCGAGGGCGCTTCGTATATCGTTGCGATCCCCCTCCAGCATTTCTTCGTTGAACTGGATAATGTTCTGGAGTTCGCCCATCATCGAATCGATCGTCCGCTTTCGCTCGCGAAGGCGTTTGACCTCCTGATCAATGCTAGTCGTGCCGACGTCGGCATCACCTTCGAGCTCGTCGAGGTCGGATTCGACGTCCTCGCGTTCATCTTCTAGGGATTCGATGCTCCTGTTTTCGGTTTCGATCCGTTCTCGTACGCTGTCTAGTTCACCTCGTGTCTCGCGCAGATCATCGAGTTTTGACTCGAGTTCCTCTTTGTCCTCGCGACTCTCTTCGACGGTACCGTCGAGTGTTTCGAGGTCGTCCTCTGCCGTCTCCAGTTCTGCCTTTTTCTCTTCGATTCGATTCGTCAGTTCGGCTTTTCGTTCCTCCAGCTCTGGAAGACGCCGTTCCTCCTCTTGAATCTCCTCTAGCCGTTCGTCGATCTCCCGGCGCTCAGCATTGAGACGTTCGATCTCTGCTTTGATCTCCTCAGTGTCGATCGGCCGCATGATGATCTCACGAAGGTCGTCTCCCCGAGCGACGGCTCGTCGAGCTTTGTTGTCCTCCAACAAGAACGCGAACAGATCCGCGGCTTCGGCATCCTCAAGATATGGGTTCCCGTCGACGACGACGCTGTCTCCCTGCCTGGTCATTGTTCGGCTGTACGTTTCCCCGCCGATCGAGAGTTCCACCTCGCCGTGATCTGCATCACCCTTCAACGAGGTCTGATCACTCCCGAGCGCGAGCATGATCGCACGGAGCAGTGACGTCCGATTCGTGGCGTTCCGACCCGCGAGGATTGTCACACCCGGCTTGAACTCGACCTCCGTCTCGGAGATTCCACCGACGTTCCGGGCCTCGACTCGAACCGACTTGGCTTCGGTAGCGGTTTGTTCCGAACTCATGCTTTCGTTTATCAGTTTGCCCATCAAAAGGGTGCTGGTTGCGTTCTCAGAAATGTGTAGCAGGTGGAATAACAGACGTAACAGTGTTATTACTGTGGGCGCGTTCTTACTCTTCCTCACAATCACAACCGCCGCGAGCGAGTAGAGCCGTTACGTCGTACTGGGTCTCACACTCCTCACAGTAGACCGAAACGGTCGTCCGGACTCGAGGAGCGCCTAGCGTGAGTTTGCCCGTCGACGCGAGACTACGAAGTTTCTGTTCTACGACTGCAGTCGTTCGGCCTACGAGTCGGTCGAAACTTGCCCTCGCCGTTTCGACGCTATCCGTCTCCTCCGGGTTGTACTCCACTCCGCGGACTCCTTTCAGGTACGTTCGAATCGCTTGGTAGGTGACGAAGTCGCCGCGTAATTCCTCGATATCGATCCCTCGTTGGCGAAGTCGTGTCTCCGTCTCCGTTCGCGTTCCACTAGTTACGTCGTCACCCGTAAGCAGCTCATAGACGTTCTCAACCTCACCCTCTAGCGGCTGCATCCCGTTGTTTTCCATCGCCTGCTGGAGAATTCGTTGATTAAACAGGTCTGCGAGAGTTCGTAGACTATCACGCTTTCCGGTCTGCCCAGTCCACCGACGCTCAATTTCATCTCCGAGACCGTCAAAACCGTACTTCTGGAGTAGTCGCGCTACTTTGGTGGTCGGCGACTCATCAGCTGAGGACGAACCTGGTTCGCTCATGGCCGTCTATTCATCTCTACCATCAAGTACTCCCCGATTCACTAGCCCGTCGAACGCCATCTGATTCGGCGAAATATATCAAATGAGACATGGTAATTTCCTCTCCGGCAATTGGGGTGAGCGTCGTCCGAGGCCTGCTTGAGAAGGCTTCACTGGACCTTATAGCGCTTGCGCCGATGACCGTGTCCTCCCAGTCCGATCATCGTGTACGGTGTGAGTAGGAATTTTCTGTCTATCCGTTACACGGAAGCTTTCATGACTCGAGATAATAGCTGAGAGCAGCCCCCGTGAACAGGTGTCAGTCCTCGGTGAGTGCGACCTGAATAGATTTCGTCGTGCTCAACACCTGTCCCGTGATGTCCTCCTCGAGATATCTCCCGTTCAGTCGATCTACCGGGCCGGAAACCTCGAGTGCCGTGGGTCGATGATCATCTGTCAATGGAATCGGGGCTGCGACACCGACGATCCCCTCATAGTGTTCACCTCTACAGAACGCGACACCGTCATCGCGGACTCGGCGGAGTTCCGTTGAGAGTTCTGCGGAATTAGTGATCGTAGCATCGGTGAACGCTGTACGGTTGTTCTTCTCTAAGAGTGTCTCCATTTCGTCGTTGGGAAGGGACGCCATGAGACACTTGCCCGAAGCGTTGACGTGAAGGGGGATCCGGTCACCGGCATGGAAGGGCGGTGTCCAGTCCGCGTTACCCTCGGCAATGTATACCGGTACAGCGTAGCCTTCTTCTCTCATGAACAGCGTCGTGGCCTCACCGGTCGCGGCCGCCAGATTGTCGACCGCTTCTTTCCCGCTTCGGTAGATCGGGAGGTTGCTACGTACTCGCTCTCCAAGAGATAGGAGCCCTAGTGACGGTTCGTACTGTCCCTCGTGTTTGATCACGTATTCGTGCGCGCGAAGCGTTGAAAGGTGGTTGTGAACAACGCTTTTGGCGACACCGACGTGTTCGGAGAGAGCCGTAACCCCCATTGGTCCCGGCGTCTGGACAAGAGCTTCGAGTATCGCCAATGACGTCCCCGTTGCCTCGACCGCGTACGGTGGTGTTTCACTCATTCTGGATTCTCATACTATGGTCGAGGGCAAAAAGCTGTTCACGACAGCAGAACGTATTAGATATTCGTTCCCTCATGTTTATTAATTCGTATGCAATGGACTTTCATACGTCACCAAATATCAGGCGGTTCTAAGACGAAAAAACGCCGTTCATTTCTGCAGAACGAATCGAACCTGCAGACTAATGCGTCCACCGGGGGGGAGGGATAACGTAGAACCGGAGCACGGTTCAGAACGCGTTGTCAACGCTCGTCACCCTCGTTGAACGACTCCCTTAGAAAGAAGAGACTACGGCCTATCTATTCACAGTACATCAATCTACAGGGGTCACGGATCCCACTGAACGCGTCCATAGCGTTGAGCGTGCAGCGCTGAAACTCCTAGTCCGCCGTCCATGTTCGACGGGGATACTGATTCACTCCATATCGGGGATGACGACGTGCTTTAGGCCGACGGCATTCTCCATATGCTCGAACGCTGTCGGCAGCTCTTCGAGGCCGATCCGGTCGGTCACGAGCGCGTCTGCCTCGATTCGTCCGTACTGGAGCAGGGTAACGGCCCGCTCGAAGTCCTCGGTCGTCAGCGAGTACGAGCCGCGATAGCCCACTTCGTCGAAGAAGACGTCGAAGGGGCTGATCTCCATCTTCGCCTCCTGGTCCGGGACGCCGAAGAGCAGCGTCGAACCGCCTTTCCCCGTCACTGCGTTGGCCTGTTCGATAGTCGGAATGAGCCCGATGGCCTCAACGCCGATGTCGACTGGCCCGCCCGCGGCGGCCTGAATAGCTGCAACTGGATCGTCGTCGGCCTCGGGGTTGACGACGGCGTCTGCGCCGAAATCAGCGGCGAGTTCCCGTCGTTTCTCGTCGATTTCCGAGACGACGATCGGAGCGGCGCCGACGTTGCGAAATGCCTGGAGCAGAAGCAGTCCGATCGGGCCTGCCCCGATAATGGCGACGCTGTCTCCCGGTTTGCAGTCGACCTGACTGACGCCGTGAAGACCGCAAGCCAGTGGTTCGGCCAATGCGGCCCGCTCGAACGGCATCGCACCGATCTCTTCGACGTTCGTCTGGGGAACCCGGACGTACTCGGCAAACGCCCCGTCAATGACTCTATCGGCCGCTCCGCCGATGCTCGTGTTGTGTTCACAGAGGTGGGTCTCGCCGCGCTTGCAGTACGTACAGGCATTACACGGGATGGTCGGGTTGATCGCGACCCGGTCACCGGGCTCGTATTCCGTGACGTCCGTACCGACTTCGGCGACGGTCCCGGCGCTCTCATGGCCCAAGACCAGGGGTGTCTCCGCGGCGAACGAACCGTGGAACATGTGGTAATCGGTCATACAGACGCCGCAAGCGCCGACCTGGACCAGTAACTCATCGTCGTCCGCTATTGGTTGGTCACGTTCCTGTACCTCGATCGATCCAACGTCAGTCAGGGTCGTCGCGCGCATCGTTAGCTGCCCTCCGTTTGGTGGTCGGCTTCGGACGTGGTTCGACTTGGATATCGCGTGTAGTGTCTCTCTTTCATGGTTCGTGGACTCCGTCGTGATCGACACCGTCGGTCACTGGCGGACGGCATCGACGCGAGGAAGTATACCGGGGGCGGCGCATTCCGCTCCCGTGCTACTTCCTCTGGACTGATGTTCTCAAAGCCTCTATTAAAGTTTTGTCACGGCCTCGTAGCCGTTACGTGGACGAAACGCCCCGAAAAACCAGCGAGACGTGCTTTTTTGACCGTTTTCCGATACTGGATCATATAACCTGAACGACTAATGAATAGTTTTATTATTGGTGGCTAATTCGGTAGGAGCGAGGCAACAGATATGGTCATCCAACGGAATAGGCGGAACTTCATCAAAGCGACAGGTGTCGGCCTAATCGGCGGTCTTGCAGGCTGCACGCGAGGCGGCGAGGGTGAATCGGGCGACAGTAGTGGCGGGTCCGATGAGCTTGCCATCCCACTCAGTGAGTACGAGGACGCTGACATCGAGTGGAAGCAGTTCGAGGGGTCGAAAATCAACATCGGTGCGGTTCAGCACCCGTGGGTTAGCGCCATCGAACCTGCCGTTCCGGTGTTCGAGGAGCTTACTGGCATCGAGGTCGGCTGGAACATCCTCCCGGAACAGCAGTTCCGGACCAAGCGTCAGACGGACGTCAGTACCGGTGCCGGGCAGTTCGACGTCTTCTTCCTCGACCAGGTCGTCAACCAGTTCCGAAACGAGGGGTGGCTGCAGACACTGGACCAGTATTTCGACGACAGCAGCCTCTACGACGAGAATTGGTGGCAGCCGGATGATCTCTTCGAGGCATCCCGCTGGCAGGCTCATGGGGGTGGATACACTGATGAGTGGACTGGCATTCCGATTACCACCGAAGTCCAAACCCAGTTCTACCGAACGGACCTCTACGAGGAACACGGTCTCGAGGTCGCGGAGACGCTTGAGGAATTCCGCCAGAACGCACAAACCATCCATGAGAATGGGTCCGACGTGGTCGGCACGGCCGGTCGTGGCCAGAAGGGGTACGGGATGAACATCTATATCTTGAACACGTTCATCCGCGAGTTCGGCGCTGAGCTCTGGACTGAGTTCCCGAGCGACTCCGGACTCGATACGGAAGGCGCCATCAATGCGGCCCAGTGGTACAGCGGACTGCTCCAGGACTACGGGCCCGAGGGAGCGTCCAGCCAGACTTGGTCTGACGTGCTCTCGACGATGCAGGAGGGTCGCGCGGGCCACATCGTCGCCGACGCCAACCTATTCTGGCCCGACCTGACGGGTGAGGACTCGCAAGTCGCCGACTCTATCGGAATCGCTAAGGCGCCACGACCCGCTGACGGCGAGTTCGGGCCGAACGCTTACAACTGGCAGATCTCGACGTCGAAGAACGCCGATAATTCCGAACAGGCGTTCCTGTTCATGCTATGGGCTTCCTCACAGCCAACGAACACGTGGATGCACTTGGAGAACGGTGCAGCGTTCTCGGTGCGCCAGTCGGTGTGGGAGAACGACGAGTTCCGCTCGCGTGTCGGCGAAGAGTTCGCACAGGTCTCGCTTGAGTCGCTGCAACAGGCGCAACCGGACCCCTTCGACGAGCAGTACCCCGAATGGGGCCAGAGCTACTCCGAAGAGCTGCAGCGGGCCATCGCCGGACAGAAGTCCGCTGAGGCCGCAATGACTCAGGCGGCAGAGCTCGCTGAAGAGATCTACAGCGACTGACATGATGCCTCGGATCCGAGCCACAATCGACCTATGAGTACACCAACGCAGACGGAAACGACAAGCGAGTCGACCTTCACCAGACTCAGTGGTGTGTGGAACGAGTATCTCCCGTACTGGTTCATGGCACCAATGGTGCTGGTGATGGTGATGATCACCTTCTTCCCCGGTGCGTACGACCTCTATCTCAGTCTGGTGGCAGAGCCCACCTTGAACGTACTAGATGCGGAGTTCGTCGGTCTGAGAAACTACGAGACGGCGTTCACCCGCGGGGGTGCGGTTCACTCGTTCATCATCACGATCACTGTCGTCGTCAGCGCGTTGCTCCTTGAGAGTGTCCTCGGGTTCTTCCTCGCCGCACTCGTCACCGGCGTCGAATCCTCGCGAGCGAAGTCGTTCTATCGGGTACTGTTCATCATCCCAATGGCCGTCGCACCCGTCTCGCTCGCGACGATCGGCCGGATCATGCTGAACACTGAGATCGGAGTCATCCCCTATTTAATAAACGCCGCGACTCCCTTTACGGCCCCGGCGTTTCTCTCTGACGTTCCGCTTCTGACTGTGATCCTCCTCGATACGTGGAACTGGACGCCGTTCATGTTTATCATCTTCTACGCCGGTCTCTCGTCGGTTCCAGGAACCCTCATTGAGGCCTCGCGGGTCGACGGTGCACCGCTGTGGCGGCGGTACGTCCACGTCATCATCCCATACATGAAGCCGGTCGTGTTCGTCGCCGCCCTCATCCGAATGATCGACCTGTTTCGGACGTTCGGCGTAGTCTACGGCCTGACCCGGGGTGGTCCGGGAACGGCAACCCAACTGGTGAGCATCAACGTCTACGAGCAGATGTTCATCAACAACCAGGCTGGCGTGGCTGCTGCGATCGCGATCGTCTACCTCGTCTTCGTGATCGTATTGTGTAACGTCCTCATTGCGAAAGTCGGCTTCAAGGGGGTGTTGGACTGATGGCGACCGAAGACATCGAACCCGCGACTAAGTCCCAACGGCTCGACGAAGGGACGCGCAAGACTGTCGTCCGAGTCGTTCGTCACTCCCTCTTATTGACGTGGTCGTTCGTCGTGTTATTTCCCCTCTACTGGCTCGTGTCCATGTCGCTGAAGCCGCCGGGACTGGCCAATTCGCTTCCGCCCGATTGGATATTCCTGCCGACGGTATACAACTACATCCAGCTCCTGCAGCGCGAGGAGTTCCTGATGGCCTTCGCCAATAGTATTATCATGGTGACGGCCTCGGTGATACTCGTCTTGCTCATCGGTGTCCCCGCCGCGTACGTCCTTTCACGGTACGACGTACCCATGCAGCGGGACGTTCTCGTGTGGATTCTCTCCTCGCGGATGCTTCCGCCTATCGCCGTCGTCATCCCGTTCTTCGTCATCTTCCGGGAACTCAACCTGTTCGACACCCGGATCGGGATGGTCATTATGTACGTCAGCATTAATCTCTCGCTGGTCGTATGGGTGATGAAGGCGTTCTTCGACGGCATCCCCGAGACGTTGGAGGAAGCGGCACGCGTCGACGGCGCGACCCAGTTTCAGGGATTCTTGAAAGTCGTTCTTCCGGCAGCCAAGCCCGGAATCTTCTCGGTCGCCATCATCAGTTTCATCTTCGCGTGGATAGAGCTTCTCTTCGGACTCGTGTTGACGAGCTTCGAAGCGGTGCCGGTGACGCTGTTCGTGTACTCGTTCATCGGCTCACGCTCCATCGAATGGTCGATGCTCGCAGCCGCCTCGACGGCGATGATCGTCCCGGTCGTCGTCTTCCTCATCGCGGTCAACAAGTACCTCGCGGCAGGCTTGAGTTTCGGTGTGGTGATCAAGGAATGAGCGCAACTTCACGACGTCATGCACTGCTCGCAAACCGCGCTCCTGCGGCGGCGAGAAACAGCCGCGCAATGAACGATAGATAATGGCCAGCATTACGATAGACGACGTAACGAAGCAGTTCGGAGAGGGGAATGGATCGATCATCGCGGTTGACGACGTTTCCTTGGACATCAGAGACGGCGAGTTCGTCGTCTTCGTTGGTCCATCCGGGAGCGGAAAGTCGACGCTCATGCGCATCGTCGCCGGGCTCGAAACACAGAGTGAAGGCGACATCGAGATCGGTGACGCTATCGTCAATCAACTCGGGCCCCGTGCACGAAACATCGCTATGGTGTTCCAGAACTACGCCCTGTACCCGAATATGACCGTCGAGGAGAACATGTCGTTCGGGTTGAAGATGTCGACAGACATGTCCGGCGACGCTATCAAAGAGACCGTCACGTCTACCGCCGAAATGATGGGCATCGGGAACTTGCTGGACAACAAACCCGGCGAACTCTCGGGCGGCCAGCAACAGCGGGTGGCACTCGGCCGGGCGATCGTTCGCGATCCCAACGTGTTCCTGATGGACGAGCCGCTCAGCAACCTCGACGCGAAGCTTCGGACGCAGATGCGTACCGAGATCAATCGCCTTCAGAACGACCTCGGCGTGACGACGCTGTACGTCACCCACGACCAGACCGAGGCGATGACGATGGGCGACCGCCTGGTCGTCCTCAACCACGGCGAACTTCAGCAGGTCGGGACACCGCTCGAGTGTTTCTACCGGCCGACCAACCAGTTCGTCGCCGGCTTCCTCGGTTCTCCCTCGATGAATTTCTTCGAGGGACGCACGGAGGGTGGGACGCTCCGTACGGACGGCTTCGACTACGACCTCACCGGGGAGATGCAGACCTCGGTCGGCGACCGGACCGACCTCACCCTCGGGGTTCGACCAGAGGACCTCGTCCTCCACGACGACGCGTCGTCCGCCCACGAGTTCGAGGCGATCGTCGACGTGGTCGAACCGATGGGGAGTATCTCCTACATCTACCTGCGGGCTGCATCCCAGGACCACGACGAGACCTTCATCGCGGAGGTGGAGGGACAGCGTCCAATCGCAGAGGGGGAGTCTCTCTACGTGGAGATCCCCGACGACGACGTACACCTGTTCGACGCCGCGAGCGGCGAGACGATCCATCAACGGACGCTCGACACGGAAGCGAAGGAAGCGATGGAGAAGCGACTCGAGACGGCCAGCGCGAACGCCGAGTAATCGAACGTAACCTACAAGCGTCTCCCCGATCCACACGACGATCCCGCTTCGGGACTCCGATTCAACAATGACCGAAACAGAAACCAAACGCTACGAGACGAGACGAGCCATCGCCGAGTACGGCCGCAGCCTCCTCGAAGACGACCTCACGACTGGCACCGGAGGCAATCTGAGCGCCCGCCTCGATGAGGACCATATCGCGATCAGTCCGTCGGGAATCCCGTACAAGGAGGTCGATCCCGAGGACGTGATAGTCGCTCGAATGGACGGGACAATCGTCGACGGTGATCACGACCCGTCGACAGAGCTGCCGATGCACTTGGCCGTCTACCGCGAGCGCGACGACGTTGGCGGCGTGGTTCACACCCACTCACCGTACGCGACGACGTTCGCGTCGCTCGGCGAAACGATACCGGCATCACACTACCTAATCTCGTTTACTGGGTCCGAGGTACCGGTCGCAGAGTACCGCACGCACGCAACCGAGGAGTTAGGCGAGGCGGCCGTCGACGCCCTCGGAGAATCGTTCAACGCGACACTGCTTCGCAATCACGGGGTGCTGACTGCCGACGATTCGCTGGACGACGCCTATACCGTCGCGCTGATGGTGGAGTACTGCGCCCGCATTCACTACCAAGCCCGAGCCATCGGCGAGCCGGAGATCCTTCCGAACGGCGAGATCGACCGACTGAGCGATAAACTCGATAGCTATGGGCAGTAAGCGCCCGTGACTGACCGATGAACCACGTCGCCATCGACCTCGGTGCTAGCGGTGGAACGGTGTTCCTCGGGAGGATGACCGCATCGTCGTTCACCATCGAGGAGGTCCACCGGTTCGACAACCGTCCCGTTGAGCGCAACGGGCGGTACGTCTGGGATCTCGACGGGCTCGTCGACCACATCGCAGATGGACTCGATGCCGCTGCCGACCACGCCGACGGCCTCGACACGGTCGGGATCGACACCTGGGGACTGGACTTCGGGCTCCTATCGGACGGCGAACCTCTACGGGATCCGATCTCATACCGGGACCCCGAGTCGACGGCCGCCCGCGAAGAGCTGTTCGAGACCATCGGAAAGCGACGGCTATTCGAGGCCACCGGCATTACGAACTGGAACACGCCGAACACGCTGTGGCAGCTTTACACCGTCGCTCAACGGGAACCCGAACTTCTAGAGCGGGCCGAGAGGCTGCTCATGATGCCACAGCTACTCTCACTGCTGCTGGGCGGCTGGCCGACCGGCGAGGTGACGGTCGCCTCGACCACACAGATGGTCGATCCTGACAGTCGAGATTGGGCGACGGATCTGCTCGAGGAGCTGTCGTTGCCGGCTGACCTACTGCCCTCGCTGGCCGAACCCGGCGAACGGCTGGGGGTCGTCGACGAGCGTTTCGCGCCGGATCCTGACGCGTCGCCCGAACTCCTCGCGCCGGCGAGCCACGACACTGCAGCCGCCGTCGCCGGACTCCCGTTGTCTGACGACGCGGCGTTTCTCAACACCGGCTCGTGGTTCATCTTGGGTGTCGAACGCGACGAGCCGGTCCGTACCGACGCAGCGTTCGAGTACTCGCTGTCGAACGAGCTCGGTGCGAACGGCACCGTTCGAGTGCTGAAGAACGTCAATGGGTTCTTCCTACTAGAGGAGTGCCGGACGACATGGCTCGAAGCCGGCGAGCCGGTCGACTACGATCACCTCCTGTCGGCAGCCCGGCAAGCGCCGCCGCGGACGGCGCTCATCGACCCGGACGCCGAGGACTTCTCGATCGAGGGGCCAATGCCCGACCAGATTCGGGCGTACTGTCGCCGCACGGATCAGCCGGTTCCGACTGGACGGGGCGACATTGTCCGCTGTCTGCTGGACAGTCTGGTAACGAAGACGGCACTGGTACTGGATCAGTTGGCGGCAGCCATCGGCGAGTCGCCGGATCGAATCGCCCTCGGTGGTGGTGGCGCCCGTAACGACCTGTTCTGTCGGCTCCTCTCCGACGCCACTGGCCGACCGGTGACGGCCGGCCCGGTAGAGGCAACCGCCGTCGGGAACCTCCTGACCCAAGCCATCGCGGTCGACACGCTCTCCGACCTTGAGGCAGGCCGTCAGTTGGTTGAGGCGTCGTTCGATCCGACGACTTACGAACCCGCCGACTCCGACGGCTGGGACCGCGCGAAAGAACGGATGCGGGAACTCCCGGTGGACTGATCGCGCTATCGCGACGTGTATCCGCCGTCCATCACGACCGTCGAGCCAGTCATATACGACGAGGCGTCCGAGGCGAGGTAGACAACTAACTCCCGCAGTTCCTCCGGCCGACCGAGCCGGCCTATTGGCGTGTTCTCGAGCCAGGTCTCCTCCATCTCCGGGTTCTCCTCGAGCACCTCGTCGACGAGCGTCGTTCGCATGTAACCGGGTGCGATGGCGTTGACTCGGATGCCGCGGTCGGCCCACTCGACGGCCAGCGACTTCGTGAGCATCGAGACGCCGGCCTTCGTCGTGTTGTAACTGGCCTGTTTCTGCGGGACGTTGACGTCGAACCCGGACATCGACGAGACGTTGACGATACGACCCTCTCCTCGTTCGAGCATCTGCTGTCCGACGTGTTTGGCACAGAGGAAGACCCCGTCAAGATTGACCGCGACGACGCGCCGCCAGGACTCGATTGACGTCTCCTCGGCCGGTGAGTTCTCAACGATACCCGCGTTGTTGACGAGCACGTCGACGGGTCCTAGCCGGTCCGTTACTTCCTCGATCATTGCCTCAACCGATGTCTCGTCGGTCACGTCCACTTCGACGGCGATCACGTTCGTTTCGCCGTCGATGTCTTCCGCCGTCTTCGATGCTTTCGATGCGTTCACGTCGGCAATGGCTACGTCGGCTCCCATCTCCGTGAGGCCAATCGCCATCTCCTTGCCGAGTCCCTGTGCTGCACCGGTAACGACGGCCGTCTCTCCCTCGAGGGAGAAACTCTCCAGTACGCTCATGTACGTCCCTACCAGGGAAGCCCCCGAAGTTAAATGTATGTGGCTTCCTCCCACGACCGCTGGGACCCGTCTATTCAAGTGCGCGCCACCAGTTAACACGGCCATGCAAATTACCGACTACGAACTGTTCGCCGTTCCCCCGCGGTGGTTACTGCTTAAGTTGGAGACCGACGAGGGGATCGTCGGTTGGGGAGAACCAATCGTCCAGGGACGACTTGAGACGGTTCGGACAGCGGTCACCGAGCTAATCGAGGGGTACCTCCTGGGGGCTGACCCGCTTCGGACGGAGTACCACTGGCGGAAGCTCTACCAGAGCGGCTACTTCCGTGGCGGCCCGATACTGATGAGCGCACTGGCGGGGATCGACCATGCTCTCTGGGACATCAAGGGGCGACGATATGACGCGCCGATCCATGAACTGCTGGGCGGTCACGTTCGCGACCGGATGCTCGTCTATCAGTGGCTCGCCGGTGGGGAGACGGACGACGTTGCTGCGTCCGCTACCCAGGACTACGAGCGGGGATACCGGGCCTTCAAGCTCAACTTCGCCCGGGAATTTCGGGCGCTGGAGACGACCGGTGCCGTCGATCGCGTCATTGAACAGGTGGCCGCGGCCCGGGACGCCATTGGCGACGAGGCGTTTCTCGGCATCGACTTCCACGGTCGCGTCTCGAAGCCGATGGCCGTCGAACTCGTCCGGCGACTCGAACCGTACGGTCTGATGTTCGTCGACCAACCGCTGCTTCCCGAGCACGCCGACGGATTCGAGGCTATTAGCGACCAAACGACCGTCCCCATCGCTACCGGCGAGCGCTTCTACTCCCGGTACGAGTTCAAGCGGCTGTTCGTCGACGATGCCGTTTCCGTCATCCAGCCCGACGTCACCCACGTTGGCGGCATCAGCGAGCTCCGTAAGATCGCTTCCATGGCCGAGTCCTTCGACGTAGCCGTCGTTCCACACTGTCCGCTTGGGCCGATCGCCTTCGCGGCCAGCCTACAGGTTGGGTTCTGTTCACAGAACGTCGTCATGCAGGAACAAGACCTCCGCCTGGACGACCCCGGCTCAAGCCAGCAGCTGGCGCTGCTCGAGGATCCCGAGACGTTCACGTTCCACGACGGCTACGTCGAGCGGCCCACCGGCCCCGGGCTCGGCATCGAGATCGACGAGGACCACGTTCGTGAGCGGGCTCAGACTCAGGTCAACTGGCACAATCCAGTCTGGCACCACGAGGACGGCAGCGTCGCCGAGTGGTGACCTACCGCTCCAAAATGGTCGAGATGGTGCTTCGCGGTCAGCCATCCCCCACGTTTTAATAGCTGATCGCCGTATTCGTGGGTATGCGAACCGCCGTGTTAGTCGAACCGACCGAGTTCGAGCTGCATGATCGCAACCGTCCCACGCCTGGATCGGACGACGTACTCGTAGCGATTCGCGACGTCGGCATCTGTGGTTCGGACGTTCACTACTACGAACACGGTCGTATCGGCGACTACGTCGTCGAGGACCCCCTCGTTCTCGGTCACGAAAGCGCCGGCGAAGTTGCCGAGGTCGGCGAGAACGTCGTCGGAATCGAGCCTGGCGACCGAGTCGCACTGGAACCGGGCGTCCCGTGTCGGCGCTGTACACACTGCAAGCGCGGTGACTACCACCTCTGTGAAGACGTGGTGTTCATGGCGACGCCACCACATGACGGCGCCTTCGCCGAGTATGTCACCTGGCCGGCCGATTATGCGTACGAACTTCCTGACTCGGTCTCGATGACAGAGGGGGCACTGTGTGAACCGCTGTCCGTAGGGATCCATGCCTGCCGACGTGGCGACGTCGGCATCGGCGATACCGTCCTCGTCACCGGCGCGGGTCCGATCGGGCTGATGATCATCGAGGCCGCTCGTGCGGCGGGGGCGACCGATGTGATCGTAACCGACGTCGTTCCGGAGAAACTCGAGTTCGCTCGTGAACGCGGCGTCGATCTGGCGGTGAACGTTTCTGAAACCGATCTCGAAGCAGCCATCGACGAATTTACGGACGGCGTGGGAGCCGACGTAGTGATCGAGGCCTCCGGAGCCGAACCGTCCATCCGGTCGACCCTAAACGTGGTTCGTCGTGGTGGAACGGTAGTTCTCGTCGGACTCGCCAGCGAGGCGACCGTCCCTATTGACGTGCTAAAGCTCATCGACAACGAGATCGACGTGCACGGTTCGTTCCGCTACAAGAACACCTACGACGCTGCGATCGATCTCTTGACCGACGGTACCGTCGACGTCGAAGGGATTGTCGACTTCCGATCGTCTCTCGGTTCGATCGACGACGCCTTTCAACAAGCGACCGAGTCCACTGTCATTAAAGGGATGATCTCTATCGAAGAGTGATACAATAGATCAACGCCGATCATGATCCCTGATTGCACGACGTGTAGATGAAGTCGAGTCGAATTCCTCGTATAGCAACGACGTGGTAGGACGGTCAAGGCGGCTCATGGTCATGACGAGCAGAGCCCCGATCAACTATGGGACGCCGTCTGTGAGACGATTGGCGCGGTCACCGAGCACGACGCCGTGTCGAAGGACACCATCACGGGCGTCAGTATCGCCGGTCACGGACACGGACCCTACGGCCTCGATACCACCGGGGAACCGATCTGTGGCATCAAATCTACCGATAATCGCGCGCTCGACACCTTCGTGGAGCGTCCTCTGGAGGTCCGCGATTCAGTCATTGGTTGTCTCGGATAGGAGCCGTTCGGCGCCTCGCTTTTTGACATGGTTGAAAATCTTATTCCGTTGATCAATGGAATACGAATTAAGCAAATGATCCGAATGCACCGCTTGAAAGCTCTCTGTGGCCGATATCCTATATGTAAACTGTATAATGATATACTAAAACATAAAAAGTGGTAGAATGACCACTTCTATAAGATATTAAGAGGGGGGATCTTTTCGGTTTATTCGAACTTTCCGACAATACTCTGAATGAATGAAGCTTTATAGGCATATTATACCGAATATAGTCAGTTAAACATTATATACTACGTGGATTATAAAAATCAAAATCAGGAATTTGCGCAAAGTGCTCGTCAGTAGCGATTAGTTCACCACTGACGGCACGAGCGATACTTGCATTCAACATATCGGGCACAGGAATCGGCTGCCCTTGATCAAGTAACGTCGCTCGAATCCTCGCCGCTTCGCGAGTAGCACTGTCATTGAATGCTACTACACTAGCCCACTGAAGCGCCTCAGCGACCGTCGTAATCGTTTCACTCGTTGCATCCGAGCGAATCGCGCCAGCATACAGTTCGTAGAGGGCGATCGTGGGGACAGCGTACTCAGCCTCAGCGTTCGCGTTCAGATAGTCGAGCGTGTACGACTGCTCGTTGAGGTAATCGACGAGAAAACTAGTTTCAAGAACCTTCATGCGTCGGCGTCATCGGTATCAGCGAACAGCTCGCGCTCGCTTTCGCGAAAATCCCGATTCAGATCGTCGCCTACCGCCTCAACCTGTTCAGCGAAGTCACTGCCAGCGAGTGCTCCGAAACCGGAACGGAAATCAGTCGTATCATCGCTGGTATCGTCTCTTGAGAGCCACCAGACGACCGATCGTGCGCCAACAGTCTTCCGAGCGACCTTGTCGCGTTCCTCAAGGTCGAGTAACCGTTCACGAATCGCTCGCCGTCCGATCGGCAAGATCTCGGCGAGTTCAGCTGCCGTCGCGACCGGGCCGGGTGCCTGATCGATCGCCTTGAGAATATCCGTGTCGTCGACTGATGTCGCAAACCTCCCGCCGCCGTCGCGATTGTTGTTTGACATAGCTGTTTGTAGAGGTGGTAGAGGTATAACGGTTTCCCACATGGATCATGGAAACACTTAATACCATGTAACACGTCGGAAATGGTAGAGACAGACCCACTCCTTAGGGCGTTCCATTCGTAGGAATGCCCGCGTGCTGGAACACGCGAGCCGGTCTGTTTCAGGCTACACAGACCTTGTACACGAACGCAATCGACGTACTTGAGTTCGATGCATCGACCGCTCAACGCGCTCAGTACGAAGCCGTCGACTTCGAACTTGAAGCACCCGGACTCGTCATAGTTCGCAACGAGAGTCACGAGAACGCCGACGAGCACAGTTATGGCGTGAACGTTGAGAGCGGGATCCCCGTTGCGTTTGAATGTCCGTCGGATACGTATCACAAGGGTGCGTGCAAGCACCGCGTTGCTATCGTGATTCGCGAGACTGTCCTTGAGGCCGCAACCGAGTATGAGGGCGACCAGGAGCCAGACGTCGCTCCCGACGGTGGGACGATAATTGAGCGCTCAGCAGCGTGCGAGCAGTAAGCGGAGAGTCGCCCAGTGGACTGCAACTGCCCGCCGACGTTTGAGGATCTCCCATACTGGCCCTGCTACCAGGAGCGGTTCCGAACGCCGAATCTGAACCCTGACGCCGACGTAGACAACTGAAGCGGTCCAGCTCTCGCCTCGATCGGAGAGCAATACTCTTGATACAGTTCGAACAATGGCACAGACAGCATTGACTGACGACGTATGGACCACGGTGACTGCAGACGAATCAGCAACGACTGACAGCGATGAGACTAGCGGAGATGACGACGATGATTCCCCCCAGACGAAGCAGGCACTCTGTGAGCGTGCCGAGGCGCACGCAGCCAGTGTGGCGGCTGAGCACTTTCCGGCATTGCCTGTTGACTCGATCGCGTGGGAGACCTCGACGCGGATGCAGCGCTCAGCAGGAGTGGCGATTTACGACCGCCAGAGTACTGAGATTACGATTCGCCTCTCGTGGGATGCCTACGAGGCGTACGGCTGGGAGCAGTTTGTCCGAATCGTTCGCCACGAGTTAATCCACGCCTGGCAGTATCACGAGCATGGCGAGGCTGATCATGGGCCAACCTTTCGTCAGTGGGTTGAACCACTAGAGACGGATCGCCACTGTGAGCAGTACACTGAGCCCAAATACTGGGTCGTGTGTAGGGAGTGTGAGAGTCGTAATCCCCGCTATCAGCGTTCGAAAGTCGTGAAGCAGCCGGAGCAGTATTCATGTGGCCGATGTGGTGGCGATATTTCGATTGAGACTCCCTAGTGACGATTTCTAGTGAGCCTTGTGCAACAGATAGCCTCCAAAAAGGATATTGCACAAGGCACAGTGAAACAGGAAATGCTGATTAGAGTCCGGTAGCTTCGTTAAGATATCTGAAAATCGATCGAAATGCTATGCTGAATACAGAGCGAAAATCCAGCACGGCGACAAGTGCAGACGGAGACACCGTGGACTGGTAAATACAGATGAACCAGCAACGAGAAGGATTCTGCTTCCTCTACTATCTACTAAGAAGGCGGAAGACGCGTCTTGGCTCACCTTTTTTAGAGTACTATCCCATGTCCAACAATTACGCAAGGGTAATCTATTGGGAAACCAAGATGACCCCAATAATTGCGAACGCTATCCCAGCAAATCTCGTTATCGTAACTTCGTCTCCGAGGATGACCATACCGATGAGAGCCGCGACGACGAAGTACATCGCACCGAGAGTAGAGACGACTGTTGTTGACCCACTGGAAAGGCCGACGTACATCGAAATCAGGCCTATTCCGGTGAACAATCCGGCCACGCCGGCGAGCAGTCCCCCTCTCGCAGTAATGACAAGCGATGCGTCTGTAACGAGGATGTATCCGAGTGCAAGGGGTCCCGCAACGAGATAGGAGATCGCGGCGGCCGTCCTCGGGTCGATAGACTCCGACGCAGCGTTGCCCAAGACCACCCAGATTCCCCACGTTACCATTGTAATCAAACCGAAGAACACAGCCGAATCTATCTCGGGGAAACCCATTATGGTGATCCAACGTAATGGTTGAATAGCGACGCCCAGAGACACTCGAAGCGACTGGTATCGAACGGTGGGGTAATTCCGACGGGGAGGTAGAATTCTGGTTCAGTGTCGCTGCCTTGGTCATCGGCATGGTATCTCTGTGCCATACATGATGCACACCGACCGTACTCGCATTGGTCTCTCCCTTAATCGAATAATCCATTTATATTCGATCTAGGAGATCTCATGTATTCCTGACCACTTTTGCAGGTTGCTCGGTGGATGCGGTGAGGACGACGAGGGCAAGCAAAAGGGATGATTATCGCCCAGAGAACTCCACGAGAGATTTTCGATGCGCGTTCATCCTCGTTCTGAGTATGCAGTAAACAGGTTCTGATAGTTGCTAAGGGCTTCACCAGATATACATATTCAAATATTAAAGGCACCTACCCTATAGAAGAGTGACCGATATTAAAGCAGTTGTCCGAATCGAGCACCCTGACATAGTACTCACCAAGACAGTCACTCACGACCAGAGTTCGAAAGTCAAGTCGGTGTTAGAGGCAGGAACTGACCCTACATCGGGGAAATTCTTCTATCGCGTACAGTCATCTGATTTCCGCCAGTTCGAAGACGGATTGCGGAACGATCACACCATTGGCGAGTTTGAACGAGTTATTGAAACCAGAGACGAGAAGGCGATCTATAGCTTCGAGTATACAGACGAAGCGAAGATCATCTCACCAATAATTTCGACCGCGAATGGTGTCATACTCGATATGAAGAACGACAGAAACGGTTGGATTCTAACAGTCTGGATGCCCGATCGGACGAATCTAGCCCCTCTATGGGACTATGCAGAACAGAACGACATTGATATCGAGTTACTGCGCGTAAACGAATACGCTAGCTTAGGGGATACGGATGCAGGATTGACCGATAGCCAACGAGAGGCACTCCTCGTCGCACTTGACACAGGGTATTTCGAAGACCCACGGAACGCAACTCTCAGCGAAGTCGCCGCTAACCTGGATATCTCTCAACCTGCAGCCAGTGGTCTCCTTCGGCGTGGGACCAAACGACTCATCATTTCTTCCCTGATGGATGACGGTGAAAATCCGGATTGATCAACGGCTACTCGGTGCAGTGGCGACGATATCACTCAGAGGGCACGATGTATCTTCGTTAGCGTCCTAGGGTGAGTGTCGTGACCGAAACGCGCCCTGTATTCAGCACGCCGCGAAGAACACCTATCGAAGCTAGCAGAATCGTTAGTGGTCAATATGTACGAACTACCTAACAGGTGCTTCATCCATTCTAGTTGGGAAATGAAGTTGGCATCAACCACTACAGACCGAATCCATCAGTAGTGGCATAGCATTCGATGTGTATACACAGACGGAATCAGTGGATAGAGCTCATGCACGGTTTCTGTCGTTCGTAACTAGAGACGGAACCTGTAGTTCCGAATATGGTTACTCTGGGCACTGACCTGTCTGAGAAACACCGTGCATAATTGCTACAGAGTCGCCTGAAAACAGGAAGATCTCTCATCAGAGACGATATAAGCTGGACTTACCCAGAATGACGTACAAAACGGGAAATCAGAAAGGAGTTGCAACTAAGAAAAGGGCGAACATCGCCTCAGCGCATTTCCATCCGATTCCGGCGGGCCGCTTCCGTACTAAGTTCAAGAACTGCTTAGCGGTCACACGTGGCTTGTAGCGGTGCTCTATATCAAGACTGGCCTGCACAGTAGATCAACCAGGGGCCACATATTGTACAGTAACACGGCAAAACCGAAGTAGAAGATTCGGACACCGAATCCCTTCGAGGTGGTCCAGGCCAGGAAGTCTCTGATCGTCTTGGAGCTGTTTTCGATACCCCATCGCCGGCTGTAGCGACCGATCAATCCCTTCGTTTCTCATCTATCTAATGACATTTAGTCGTCCACGTCCTCGTTTGTGATGAACGAAACCGTCTTCGACTTGCCCTTAGAGGACGGTAGAAGCACCAGATTCGTCTCTGTAGGCTGCTGAGTTTTCTCACCACACGGCCGTAGATGGTGTCTCCCTTCTCGACTTCTATCTCGCCGAAAGCGGTCAGTGGTCACTCCCGTTCAGGAAGGATCGGATCGCCGAGCCGAATACCCATCGGAGACGCCCCCGGTGAGTCCTGTCCCTGGGCGTACCCTACGTACAGGGCGCTGTTGATGATCCCGATGTGACTGAACCCCTGCGGATAGTTCCCCAGGTGGGCGCCGGTGTTCGTGTCGACCTCCTCGGCGAGGAGGCCGAGCGGGCTCACGTACTCGAGCAGCGCCTCAAACCGCTCGCACGCCTCGTCAACCCGTCCGGAGAGCGCGAGTGCGTCGATCAGCCAGCACGAACAGAGGACGAATGCCCCTTCCTCTCCCGGCAACCCGTCATCGCCGTCGTACCGGTGGACGAGCACCTGGTCCTCGACCAGTCCGTTCTCGATCGCTTCGATCGTCCCCTGGATACGCTCGTCGTCGAACGGGAGGAATCCCACGATAGGGAGCAACAGCCCTGTCGCGTCCAGCGCATCCGAGTCGTACGCCTGAACGAACGCCCCGACGTCCTCGTCGTAGCCGTTCTCGATCACGTCCGTCTTGATCGTCTCTCTGGTATCACGCCACTCCTCGAGCGGCGCGTCGTACCCGTAATCGCTCGCAATTTCGATCCCCCGGTCGAGCGCGACCCAACACATCACTTTGGAGTAGACGAAGTGTCTGGCGCCGCCGCGGACTTCCCAGATCCCGGCGCCGTTCTGCTCCCACGCGTCGCCGGCGTACTCGACGATACTGCTAACTGTACTCCACTCCTCGTCATCGAGTTCGCGGCCGTGACGGAGCATTTCGTCGATGGCGAGTAGCAGTTCCCCGTAGATGTCGAGCTGGGTCTGGTCGACGGCGCCGTTCCCGATGCGGACGGGCCGGGAGTTCCGGTACCCGGCAAGGTGGTCTAGCTCTCGCTCCTCGAGGTCCGTCCGGCCGTGGAGCCCGTAGAGCGGCTGGATCTTCTCCGGCTCGTCCGTCTGGCAGAGGTTCAGGAACCACTCGAAGTAGTTGACCGCCTCCTCGACGTGGCCGAGGTTCAACAGCGCCTGTACCGTGAATCCCGCGTCGCGGAGCCAGTTGAACCGGTAGTCCCAGTTACGAACACCACCGATCTCCTCGGGAAGTGACGTCGTCGGTGCGGCGAGAACCGACCCCGTCTCGGCGTGCGTGAGCAATTTCAGGACCAGTCCGGAGCGGACCACCACGTCGTGCCACGGGCCGCCGAAGGCGCAGTCGGCCTCGGCGTCGCAGGTGTGGGCCCAGTCGGTCCAGAACTGCACCGTCTCGTCGAGCGCGGTCTCCGGGTCCGCATTCGCGTCCTCGGCACCCGTACACCGGAGCAGGAACCACTCCGCGTCGCCCGCTTCGAGCGTCACGTCGCCGGCGACGCGGTCGTCGTGGATCTCCAGATCGATCGGACTCTCGAGCAACGTCCGTTCCTCGTCGCCTATCGAGAGGATGCCCTTCTCTGTCGACGTGATCGCCGTCTCCGCCCGCCCGTAGTCGAACCGCGGCTCGAACTCGATCTCGAGATCGACCGTCCCCTCCGAGCAGGTGACCTTGCGGTAGATGACCTTCTTCGGCTGGTCGACCTCGCCGGTCGGCGGGAGGAAGTCGGTCACCGTCGCCGTACCGTTCGCCGTTCGGAACGTCGTCTCGAGGACGTTCGTTGTTCCCACGTACTGCCGGCTCGTCTCGTACTGCTCAGCCGGCCCGATTCGGAACTGCCCCCCGTCCCGGTCGTCGAGAATCGCGGCAAGGATGCTCGGCGACTCGACGTGCGGAAACGGGAACCAGTCGATCGAACCGTCCGGCGCGACCAGGGCACACGTCTCTAGGTTACCGACGACGCCGTACGCCTCGATCGGCGTGTACCCGGACTCAGCCATCGGCATCACCGGTGGAGCGATGCTTGCGTCTGGTCCGGCCGTTGCCGGTCGACGATCGCGAAGCCATGGACCAAAATGCGGGGGGGACCTACAAAAGGGTGGGGCGCAGGTACGTCACCGACGTCCACCCCCCAATGATATCCCGCGCGCCGGCGTAGCTCCCGACGATGGTGCGAATCGCACTCACCGGCGCCGCGGGGAACGTCGGCCGCGAGGTACTGGACGCGTTCAGTGACGAGCACGACGTGGTACCGTACACCCACTCCGAGCACGAGGATCTCGACAGCGACCTGTTAGACGTCACCGACGCCGACGAGGTGGCCGAGACACTGAACGGGTTCGACGTCGTGGTCCACCTCGCCGGGGCGTCCTCGCCGGACGCCGACTGGGAGGCGGTCTCGGAGACGAACGTTCAGGGGACCAAGAACGTCTACGACGCCGCCGTCGAGAACGGGATCGACCGGGTGGTGTACGCCTCGTCGAACCACGCGGTCGGACGGTACAACGCCGCGAGCGACGATCCGGAGGCGACGACGACCGGCTACGCGCGGCCCGTCGATGGCGACGCGCCGACGCGGCCGGACTCGTTCTACGGCGTCAGCAAGGCAGCCTGCGAGGATCTGGGGAAGTACTACGCAGAGCTCCACGGGGTAGACGTGGTCAACCTGCGCATCGGCTGGTACATGACCGAAGACGACCTGCGGGACGCGGTCGAGGACGCCTCTCCCGAGCAGCGCCGCTTCGCCCGCGCGACCTGGCTCAGTCCCCGCGACTGTCGCGACGTCCACCGCAAGGCGGCGACAGCGGATCTCCCCGAGAACCCGGTAACCGTCAACGCGGTATCCCGCAACGACGACCGGTTCTACACGATCACGGAGACGATGCGACTGCTCGGGTACGAGCCGCGGGACAACTCGGCGGAGGTCCTCGACGAGTAACTCCGCCGATCGGCCGGTCGCCGACCCCTTCAAAATTCAGGAAGAGAACTCGCTGGCCGCGGGGACCCTCAGTCGAGAAGTGCTCGAACGTCCAGTGGATCACGCCTGTCTACGATGCGGTCGTCGAGAACGGGATTGATCGAGTGGTGTTCGCTCGCCGTACTCCGATATCGGACGGTACAACGCTGCGAACGGCGATCCGCAGGTCACGACGACGGATACGCCCACACAGCCGACGCCGACGCGGTCTGACTCCTACTGCGGCGTCGGCAGGGCCGCTTGCGAGGACCTTGGGACACACTATGCGGACGTTAACGAGGTAGAGGCGATCGCCCTCCGGGCCGGCTGGCAGACGAGTGGAGGTTTCGGCGTCCCCGCCATCAATCGGCGGACGCGCCCGTCACTTCGGCGGAGCCCGATGCCAGCCGACCGACGACCTACGTCGGTCGTCGCCGTCTCGTGGGCGATGAACGTGGTTAGTGAGCGCCGCTTCCAGCTCGTCCTCGCCGGCGGTCGCCGTCGCGTCGGTGACCATCAGCACATTGCAACCGAGACAGCGGAGACGACGTTTCGTATCGGGAACTGCGCATGTTGCCACTAACTCTGAGCCGATTCACCGAGCCGAATTCCGTGCGTTTTCGTGGCTGCCGAATGGTTCCGGTTGGGTGCCCACAAATACATTTATTTGCCGGATGCGACCATCAGATCCGAACATGAGTGAGGAGACAGATAGCTACCAGTACGAAGTTATCGTAGTCGGTGGCGGTCCCGCCGGAATGACGGCAGCGCTGTACAGCACACGACTCGGACACGATACGGCCGTCGTCAGCCGTGGAGGTGGCCGTGCAGCGATGATGCAGGAAGTCCACAACCTTCTGGGCGTGAAAGAGGAAACGAGTGGGCCGGAGTTTCTCAGCGTCGGACAAGAGCAGCTCGAGGAATACGGGTGTGACGTTCATCGCGACATGGTCACGACCTGTTCACGGCCCGACCCGGATCGAATCCGACTGTCGGGCAACAGCGCAGAGTACGAAGCGGACCGGGTCGTTCTGGCGACCGGCTTCAACGACGTGCGCCCGGAACCGCCGCTTCCGCGGACAGGTCGGGGACTCCACTACTGTCTGCACTGTGATGCCTACATGTTCGTCGACGAGTCGGTGTACGTGATGGGCCATGCCGAAAGCGCCGCCCACGTCGCCGGGATCATGCTGAACTTCACCGACGAGGTCGACCTGCTCACTCGCGGTAACGACCCCGAATGGAGCGAGGAAACGGGTGCGATGCTCGAGAAACATCCCATCGACGTCGTCACGGACGATATCACCGGCGTCCAGAACGGCGAGGACGGCTGGTTGAAAGCCCTCGAGTTCGAGGACGGCAGCGTCCGGAAGTACAAAGGTGGATTTGCGATGTACGGTGCCGAGTACAACAACGGTCTCGCCCGGGAACTCGGCTGTGAGATCAACGACGATGGCACGATCGAGGTCGGCGACCACGGGCAGACGTCCGTCGAAGACGTCTACGCCGTCGGCGACTGTACGCCAGGCCATAACCAGGTACCGGTAGCGTTGGGCCAGGGGGCGAAAGCGGGTATCGACGTACACTTCCAGCTTCGGGACTTCCCACGGGATCCCGATCTCCTCGACGAGCAGGGACCGGTCCGGTCCGAGGAGGTCCCGGGGATTCCCGACGAACTGCTCGAACAGGCAGTCGACTTCCACACGTACGAAGAGTGAGAAGCCATTCACACGAGCGCGGAGTCAGACCGATTTCTCGAACTCGTCGATAGCACACTGATCGTCGCGGCAGTTCGTCGCTTTCCGCAACGAGTCGAGATCGGGCTGTTCGTCAGGGTTGTGCGCTGATTGCACAAGGTTCGAGAAAAGAGGAAGAGAAGTATCTAGTGATCAGAACAGCTGCTTTTCGAGTCGGTCGAGGAGTGTGTCGAACCGATTTTCGAGATCGTTGAGATGCTCATGTTGCTGGTTGACTTTCGTCTCGAGACGCTCATTGGTCGATTGTAGGTCGTCGACTTCGTCCTCAAGACGCTCGATCCGCATTTCATAGCTGGTGCGTGGATGGCTACCGAAATCCTGCCGTGATATGGACGTTGAACCGATGGCTTTCGACGGTCGACTGGGCGCGATCGACTACGAGGCGATTTATCATTCCGACTGGATGTATGACCCGCTCGACTGGCATCGCTCACCGGAGCTACGCCGGGACACTCCTCATACAGCCACAACCGTTCTCGCTTGTGACGAGTGGGACGCGTAAGGCACTAGGAGGCCTGGCGTTTGGGCATGGCGGCGAAGGGCCGTCGAGAAGTTGCACTACTCGCGGGTGATGTCACGCCATGAGACAAGACGCCTAGGGGCGGATATGAAGCGGGAATCGGAGGGATATCCCCGCGAGGAAATCCACCGATTGACGGCTGAGGTAGAACATCGGCGCGGGACGTGAGTCTGTAGCTCCGAGACCACCCGATCTGCCTACTTGGGGACCCATAGATTTGTGCTGTTAGCCTTTTTACTTCATTTTACATGACGGAGAGCTACAACACACAGGTCCGCTTTAACAGAGAGAAGCTGTCGGATGAGGAGTATGAGGAGATTCTCAAGCAGTTTGAGCAGTTCGAGGAGATCGAGATTGAGACGCGCAAGAAAAAAATGGAGGAGGCTCAATTAGCAGACCCTGCTACAGTCATTGTACTAAACGCTGCTGCGTTGGTCGTTCATGGAACAGATGTTCTCGTATCGATTTACAAGATAGCTCAATCCCATCCAACATTCGCAGGCGCTGACATCCAAGATGAAAACGGGGAGTCGATTCAGGCCGTTGGGAGAGACTACATCGACGTGGGAGCAGTCAAACAAGAAACGATCATCGAGAATGTCGAGGGTGATGTCTATCTCGTAAGAGACTCCGATATCGATTGGGACACAGTTGCGAAAGCGGGGACTAAACACGAGGAGTGATCAGGCCGGTGTCGATCGCTTGCGAACCCGTTTTTGGTGCGACTCTGCTAGTCCTCTCTCTGCACGACTCCCTTGATAGGAGAGTACGGTTTATGCAAGCGTACGGAATACGACAACCAAACTAAAACAAGATTAAACTATCCATCTCGTCACATTAATAGAGTGAACATTCGGAAATTATTCGCAATCGTGATGGTAGTCGTTATGGTTGCCTCGGCTGGGTGTGCAGGCTGGGGAACGGATGGTCCAGCCGGCCAAAACGAAACGAACGATACCAGCGACCGTCATAACGCCTCAAACGAATCGAACAATACGGAAACCAATACTACTGAGTCAACTGAAGCATCTGACACGGAAAACAACACTCAATCCGCCTCATCCTCCTCAGAAGCCGATACTGAGGAGAGCAATAACGGCGATACGAGCACGTCGAGTTCATCGTCGGCCTCTGATTCTACTACGGAGGATACATCTACATCTGAAACAGAACAATCCTCCGTAGATTCATCCTCGGATGATGGTGATTCCGGTAGCAACGGGGACAGTAACAGCGACGGTGACGATAGCTCATCAACCGATACTGGTAGTACGCAGCAACCGTCATCCGAATCAGAGGAGAGGGACAGTGAGAGTTCTGGATCATCTGGGAATGGAGATGATTCGGATACTCCCGAAGACCCACCTGAAGACCCGCCTGAGGACCCACCAGAAAATCCACCAGAGGACCCGTCTGAAGATCCGCCCGAGAACCCGCCCGAAGAACCGCCTGAAGAACCACCTGAGGACCCGCCTAGGGATCCTGGACCTGATCGTGATTGCCCTTCTTTCACATATCAGGAGGAGGCTCAGGAGTTCTACGAGCAGTTTGAAGGCGACCCCCACCGCTTAGTATGCAAATAACGACGGGATTGCCTGTGAGGAGCTTCCGAGTCGGAATGACGACAGCGGTGGAAACGATGGAACTAGCGACCCGCCTGGGGATGACAACGACAGTGGAAGTAACGGAACTGACGATCAGCCCGGAGATAACAACGGCAAAGAGATGGACGAGAACGATGAAACGGGGGGCAATGACGGAAGCGATGGAGGAACTGAAAGCGACGCAGGTGGTAGTGAGATGAACGAAACCGCTATGTCTTCTTGAAAACTGTGAAGATGCACTTGGTGAACGTGTGAGTAAATTCCTTGCCGAGGGGACGGATCAGACACCAGAGAAGATCGATACATCAATCGACGACTACTCTATGCCTGATCCACTTGAGGATAAGCCAGCTAACGATAACTGAAAAGTTGCTGCAGCTATCGGAAGCGTCTTTGGCATCGATACCGGCGCAATCAACGCTTAGGCAGTGGGACTTCCCATCGTCGGACTTATTGGAAGTCTCAATTGGTGACCATTCTCAGAGGTCGTGCTGAATAGAGAGTGCGTCTCGGTCAGAGACTTTCGAATAAAAGTCACTCTTTATCACGATTCGACACCCACTCCATTCGTGAGATGCTATACCGGATCGAGTCGCGGGGCTTTCCGTCTACTACGATATCATTCCGGATGCGTCCCGTCTTTTGTCCGCCGAAGCACTCTACATACTTCTGGATCGCCCGGGCGGACTGCTCGTTCTCGGGATCGTGGGTGATTGCCACCACTTCAAGGTCCAGCTGGTCGAAGGCCAACTCCAGAAGCCGACCGGCCCGCTCCCCGGAAAACCCCCGCCCCCAGAACGGTTTCCGGAGCCAGGTTCCCATGGTCGCCAGTCGTCGGTCCCAGTCTACATCCAGGCCCGCGAGGCCCGCCAGCTCACCAGCCTGCTCACTTTCCTTCGGTCGCAGAACGTAGGTGGCCCCCTCGCCCGTCTCAGTGTCCTCGCCGCACTGCTCAACCCAGTCGAAGGCGATTTTCGGGTGGGCGTACGGTTCCCAGGTCATGTATTCGGTGATCTCCTCGATGTGGGGAGCTTCTGCGTTTACGTGCTCATACAACTCGAAGGGGTCGAAGGTCTCAGGCTCCAGCAGCTCGTATCGGAGTCGCTCGCTCTCCATCTCGGTAGGGAAAAGCAGCATACCTGCTAAAATCAGGGGCTATATTAAAGCCATTTCCCGGGACGCACCCGTTCGGCCGATGTCCCCCGTGTTCGGGTCGAACGAACGTGGCAATATAGGAGAAGACAAGGTAACCAACCACACTAGTCAGCAACTTCTTATCCACAGAGCGTATAGACAGTATCATAATGGAGTTTGACGAGTTCAAGCGCGCCCTGGACGAAGAGACAGGGGAACGCTCGGAGCTCAGTAAGGGCGCATACGAGACCGGACGTCGATTAGCCCACCTCCCCGACTAGCGAGTCGCCCGAAGCCGATCAGCAAACGCTCGTTTTCCATCATCAGTTCGCTCACGGAGGTGAGACGCTCCTACTTGCTCAAGCACTGTCGAGACGACAAACTCTCGAGTGAGATCGAGATGGCGATCAGCGTAGTAGTCCCATGGATCGGACCGCTCTAAGTCAACAGCCGAAAATTCAATGCGAATCCCTTCTTTCCGTTCAACAGCCTCGTACCCGTACTGATGTGCCCAATACAACAATTGGAGGTTATTCCGAAGTGTGAGAAGCTGCTTTGAATCATAGATATACTCCTTGATCCAGTCGTACCATTGCCCTTCTTCGCCAGTTGCCGGAAGGGTAGCACTGGGATCGTATGACGTAAGATACCGATCAAGGAGGCTAAGCCCCGTTCGATGATTCGTATTGGGCATCGGATGTGTGAGAATAAATTGAGAGAGAAGTTGTGCTCCAACCTCGGGCACTGACTGGCGCCATTCGACATTATTCAGAATCGTAGGGATAGCCTCTAGATCCATCGATTTGTAGGTAGAGAACGTCCCATTGGCGTCTTCCGTTTCTGAGATGATTCCGTCGAATGCATTGATCACGACGAAGAGAATCTGCTTGTCAGCGTCGGAAAAGTGCTCGTCAAGCCATTCAAGAACCTCCTCGGTCGTCTCAAACGACTGGTAGGCGGCGTCGAATCGAGTTTTCGTATAAAGGAGATAGAGCTGATTGCCGCCGATTGTCTCTTCGCGAATCACAACTTCGATATCTGGGTCTTCCGTTAGGACCTGTGCTTTCCGGACCCGTTCCGTCTTCTCATCAGTGATGAACGCGAGACTAAAACGACTATCAGCAGGATGGTGAAGCTGCACGGCCGGCGGTGCATCAGCCATAGACACGTGACCATTCAGCGGCGATCATCGTTAAGTATTGGATTGACTCGACACCGCAATCCAGCTAGATCTGCAAAGTAACTCGAGTGCCCTACAAACGCCTCTACAATCCAAGCTTTTCCGAATGTCAGCCTCGGTAAGAACCCCACTCTCAACAAAAAGTCCGGGTACTAACGACAATCTCGATACCGAAACGAGCCGATCAACAGACGTCTACTCATACGGACTTCGAGACCTCAAGACCAATGGCGAACTCCCGCTGGCCGTTCGCCATCAGGACTCGGTGCCCGCCGAAGATACCTAGTAGAGACACATTCTACTCTATCCAGACCCATCCACCAATCGGACCCGCCTTGTGCAACACGCGCCACTCATTAACCGTCGTTGCACAAGGTAAGAAACTCGATCACCAAACCCATCGAATTGCTTTAGCCCTCATCCCCTACTTCGAGCACCGCTAGCTGAACCTCCTTGTTCGCGAACTCACTCCCAAGCGTGACCCGCCGGCGGCTATCGACTCGCTTCTCGATAAGTTGATCCTTCGCTTGCTTCATAATGAGAAGAGTTATCGCATATCACTCTAAATTTGTTGTAGTAAGAGTAACAAAATGGACGCATTCAACCTCAAGCGCGACGGATCTCCAACGGGACGAGATCAAGCACCGGAGGAGAGGGGCGGTGCCCGCGTCAACACCTGTTCCAGCTGTGGTGCCTCCCTCGAGACGTCACTGACGTTCTGTCCTGGCTGCTTAACGTCCTACTGAACTCGAATAGCAGTGACCGGTCCGTTTTTCACCGCATCACTAGAAGCCACCACCAATGGCCGACCGTCCGCCGATGAGCGTCCTCCTGCCAACAACAACGTGGACCGACGCCTGTACGGAGCTGGCCGCTCAACTCCAAGACCACGACCAACTCCTCCTCATTCACGACGTCGAAAGCGACCCCATCACCGAGCAACACACCCCTGAAGGCGTCCAACTCATCGCTGCCGGTGAGCCCGAGCACTGTTCGGGGAAGGCAAACACCATCGTTACCGGCATGGAAGCTGCACGCCACGACCGGCTCGTCTGGACCGACGATGATTTCCACCATCCCCCGGACTGGCTGGCGACCCTCAGTGCTGACTACGAGACGCATGGACCAGTATCGGAGGTGCCGTACTTTGTCGGACGAGATCCCCTCTCAGTACTACTCGAACCGCTGTATGCCTCGGCAGGCTCGCTTGGCATCTATCGCAACAACCGAATCTGGGGCGGCGCAGTCATCTTCGAGCGAGACGACATCGACGAGGCCGCGTTTCTCGAGAACCTGCAGCGAACCGTCAGCGACGACGGACTCCTCATGGAGTATCTCCAGGTGACGACGGTTGGGCGAACGCGCATCGTCCCTATTGGAGGGACCATCCGTGAGACAGTCGAGCGCCAGGTCCGGTGGACGCAGATTCTCCGATGGCATTTTCCCGGTGCCGTTGCCGGGACAGTTCTCGTCTTGTTGTTCGTCCTCGCTGGTGCAATCGTGGCCCCACTCCCGATGGCAGTCCTCCTGACAGTGTTGCATCTTGCTGTCAACGAGGTCCTGGGCGTCCGTCGGTGGACGGCCGTGCTGGCCTATCCGGCAGTGTTCGCCTTCGTGCCCCTCATTGTGTACGCACTGACCCGTCGGACGTTCGTTTGGGGTGGTCGACGATACCGCTGGCGTAGGAAGGTCGACGTAACGGTCCTCGAGTAGCTCCTTGCAGTGTCTCGCCCAGTGTTCATCAACGACCTGTTTCAGAAGAGCGTACACTAAAGAGCATGAAGTGCCTACGTTCAACTGAGATGCCGATCAGCGAGGACGACTGGGGACGGGCACACGAGGAGGCCGATCTCCTGACCACGCTTCACGAAACACTCGTCGAATACTCGCCCCAAGCGCTTCGGGTAACCGATCTACTTCGGGACGCTGGTCCGGGTGGCCCTGAAGACCACGGTCTCTGGGGGGCGTTCACCCAGGCGATTCAGTGGCAGTTCTCGCGCGAACGCTCCAAGGCTGTTGTCGAATCTGCGCTCGAAACGCTCGTATACGACGGGTTAGCTGAAAAACGCGCGCTTGAACACGATGGGGAAATCACGATTTACTACCGAGCGACGGAGCCGGAGGATCTACCATAGCTCGCTTTCTCCCCCTGCAGCTCACGTCCCCTTTCGACTGGTAGCTGTCGGCTCAACGATAACTGAGAGATAAACTGGCGAAGGATTTACTATCAAGACGCTAGAAAACACCAAGAGCGCCGCTTCCACTGAAATAAGCACTCACCTCTAGATGACCAACTATGATATATTTCTGTTACATCGAAAGACTCAGAAGGACTCTCCAGACACCATTACATGGGTGTCGAAAGGCCACCCTCCGATCAGGAAAAACGGGGTGATGTCAGAGACTCCCCGTTCGCTGAGCGTCACTCGCCTGTAGTTCTGGGCGCAGACAGGAGCTCATCCGTTCTCCTTCCTCGTTACCCTCCCCACAGACGGTAACGGCCAGAGATTGAGCTCGCCATATACGAAACCCTGTGTGGGGCAGGCGTATAGGTTTCTAGACGGCATCTCACCAGTTGCTGAACCATATCCTGTATCTCGAACGCCGTTCCTGACTATATTCTGATAAACCATTTAGACGACGGTGAATAAATGACGCATAGTTTGTACGTTGTACGGCTCCACCACTACTGAACTCGGTCGTGCCGTGCGTTCGAATCCGTTAGTGCAAGACTATATCAAAGGATTATCTTCCCTGCAACACGTACGTCTGCTATCTATGAAGACGGCTGGCGCGGAGCAGATCGGGATCCTCTGTGCTGATGATCAGCCGGTGTTCACTGCCGTCGCCAGCCAGCTTCGGGACGCAGGACATACAGTTCGGTTCCTGGATCCGCGATCCGAACTCTCTGCGACCCAGATCGAAGATCTCGCTCTGCTCGTCAACAAGCAGGTGTTCCCACTCAATCTCCCCGCTTTCAGGTATGCGTGGCGAACGGGGACACCCTTGTGGAACAATCTCATCGCGACGATTGCGTTGAGTTCACGGTTAATCGGGCTACGAGCGCTTGAGGCAGTCGGGTTTCATACTCCTCGAATAACCTTCGAGAAACCCGAGTTTGAGTACATTGCAAAGCCCTACTACATCTGGCACGGCGACCCCGAACTGAATGGTGAGGGAGGGTTCTATCAAGAGCGGATTCACACGGACCCCATCGATTACAAGTACTACGCCGTCAACGATGGAACGCGAGTCCAGACGGCGGCCAAGCGCGTTACCTCGAAGCTCCACGGCCCCAAACGATTCCTGAATCAGATTCGTCCCAAACCGACGCTTACGCGATGTCTTCGCCGTCTCGTCAACCGACTCAAGCTTCGTGGCGTCGGGGTCGACTTTGTCAAAGACGACGAGGATCGGTTCTGGGCCGTAGACGTTAATCTCGCTGCAGGCTACCGGGACAGCGGGTTGGAACTGCCCCTCTATGAGTCGATCCGTGTGGATCTACCCGATCGGTAATCTGAGAGTCACTTCTTCGAACTAGTACCGAGCAGAGAGTTCTGCTGAATACAATCTCTGAGCCTTGTTTAGACGCGTAATTTCATCGGTGAGAGTCCTCGATGGCGCGTTCGATGTTTCGGACAGAGATATGAAAAACAACCCGAACGGATTCTCTTTCTCTTTCTCTTTCGATCTCAGAATTACTCGTCTACCGGAAGAATCGTCGTGAGTCGGTCACCCGCGAATCATTTAAAGGCTTTTAGTAAATGGGACGAGATACATAGATATGGATACATTCCACTCGAACGGCAGTACTTTCTGGGAGTACCGATGGTAGACGTTGCGCTCTCGGTGTCACAACTCGTCTTAGCGCTGATTCTCGTGGTATTAAACGGCTTTTTTGTCGCTGCAGAGTTCGCTTTCGTTCGAATTCGGGGGACATCGGTCGATCAGCTCGTCGAGGAAGGGCGGCCCGGCTCGGGGACGCTCCAAGAAGTGATGACGAATCTCGACAACTATCTCGCCACGACGCAACTCGGTATCACCATCGCCTCACTCGGATTGGGATGGGTCGGCGAACCCGCGGTGGCAGCACTCATCGAGCCCATACTGGAACCGGTTCTCCCGGCGAATCTCATCCATCTCGTCGCTTTCGCAATCGGCTTTAGTACCATCACGTTTCTCCACGTCGTCTTCGGTGAACTCGCACCGAAGACGATCGCAATTGCCAAGACCGAGCGCCTCTCGCTGTTCCTCGCCCCGCCCATGAAGGCCTTCTATTATATACTCTATCCAGGAATTGTCATCTTCAACGGGGCGGCCAACGCGTTCACGCGGTCGCTCGGTGTGCCACCCGCTTCCGAAACGGATGAGACACTCGGTGAGCGGGAACTCCTTCGGGTACTAACACGATCCGGCGAGGGTGGGGACATTGACGTGGCAGAAGTGACGATGATCGAGCGCGTCTTCGATCTTGACGACACCGTGGTGCGGGAGGTCATGGTCCCACGACCGGACGTGGTGGGCGTTCCGGCGGATGCCACACTATCCGAACATCATTCGATTATCTTAGAGGCCGGACACACGCGCTATCCGGTTCTTGATGCCAACGACGGTGGCCAGGTGGTCGGATTCGTAGATGTCAAGGACGTGCTGAGAGCAGAGGTGGACAATGGGGATGCCGAGATAGTCGGTGACATCGCCCGTGAGATTCTCATTGTCCCAGAGACGATGGCAATTAGCGATCTCTTGATACAGTTCAGGGAGGATCGCCAGCAGATGGCCGCAGTCATCGACGAGTGGGGAGCGTTCGAGGGGATTGCAACGGTTGAAGATATCGTTGAGGCCCTCGTCGGAGACCTTCGAGACGGGTTTGATCTCGATAAGCGCGAACCCTCGATACGCCAGCGTGACGATGAGGGGTACGACATTGACGGAGGAGTCCGATTGTCGAAAGTTAATGACACCCTCGCTGGGGACTTCGAAAGCGATAAGGTTGAAACGATCGGTGGACTGGTGCTCGGACACCTCGACCGCGTGCCAGAACGTGGCGACCGCATCGAAATCGCCGATCATGTCATTGAGGTAACGAACCTTGAAGGGACCAGAATTTCGACGGTATGGGTCCACGAAAGAGATATCGATGATCAAGCAGAGGAGTGACTAGGAGTAGGACCTGCTCGCTTGGATACGAATGGGTAGGAATACCAAACACTACCTTCGAGAGTAACATGGGAGCAAACAGATGACCGACCGACTAGAGAAAGAAGTTGGCATGATCGAACGGAATTTAGATATCTTGACGAGAGTTAATGAACACGAGCCGATTGGAATCGTGAAATTATCGAACTACAGTGGGTATGAGCATCATGAAGTCCGCTATTCACTCCGAGTCCTCGAAGAAGACGGACTTATCGAGCCATCTCCGCAGGGGGCAATGACGACCGAGCGTACTGACGAGTTTGTCAGTGAGCTTGATGACCGACTTGCGACGCTTGCCGAGAGGCTCGATGCGATGGAACTCGATAATCCTACCGAGAGCAAACTAGCGACTCGTCGGGAAATCTGATGGAGAGGACGATCCAATCTTTCAGTACCAGGTGAACGTATTTACAGCCGGCATCAAGAGCGACTGCGTTCGAACTGTACCCATCGAGTAATCTAATCGGCATCCATACTTGATCAGACTGCCTCCGTTGAGTAGCGAAGTTGATTGGTGTGTTAAGTGTTATCTTCCTCCACCTCGTACAGTTAGTATGGACCTCGTGGCTAAATTCACACGAGCACTTCTCCCTGAGAGATCCTCTCGAACACACGATGGGACGTATTACTGCCAATCATGTAATGTGTCTTTCAAATCGTCAGACAAGTGGTGCTCTGGGTGCCAGTCAATACTGGTCGAAGAATCCAATACACGATGTGAGAGCTGCGGGTCAATCCTGTTCGATATACGCCGCCAATACTGTCCACTCTGTGACTCAACCGATGTTGACCAAGTAGAGTGAGTAGTCTCGCTATGAGACGGGAGAAGACGGTCATCTTACCCCTGTGTCACACCACTGAGGACGAGCGCATCCCTTTTTCTCTCCAGTGGCCCCACACAAAGGAAACACTGATCCGCAGACGATCATGACGCTGGCGTTCTGGATTCTCGTCGGCCTTGCAACGATGACCTGCCTATTCATGGCGTGGTCACTCGGTGCGAACAGTAACTCGCCCCCCTTCGCACCAGCGATCGGGGCCAATGCTATCTCAACGTTGCAAGCCGCCTTCCTGATCGGGATTCTCGCGGCAGCAGGCGCACTCACGCAGGGGGGAAGTATTTCTGAAACAGTCGGCGCAGATCTCATTCTCGGCACCACGATCACGCCGCTCGCTGCAACGACGGGATTGCTGGTCGCAGCGTCATTCATGATGTTCGGCGTCTACACGGGCTATCCAGTTCCAGCAGCCTTTGCGACAACCGGTGCGATGGTCGGTGTCGGCCTCTCGCTTGGCGGCAATCCCGCGTTCGATACCTATCGACAGATCGGGACATTCTGGCTGCTCGTTCCGCCGACATCGGGCGGAATTGCCTTTCTTACGGCAACACTCCTTCGCAGAGATGACGTCCCTGAAACTGTCACCATTCCACTGTTAGCAGCCATCGTTGCGGGCATCCTTACCCATATCCGTCTTGGAGTGATCCCCCATCCCGAGCGCGCACAGGGGTCAGTCGCAGAGCTGGTGTCATACGTGCTTGGGAGTCCAAACGTCGTCGGCATCGACCTGTCAGTCGTTGCCGTCACCATTGTGTTTGCCGGCATCGGCTTTCAGTTCATTCGCCGAAAAGTGTACGCATCGACCGAACAGGGAATTCGAACGTTTCTCCTCATCCTCGGCGGGATTGTTGCGTTTAGTAGCGGCGGCAGCCAAGTCGGACTCGCAACGGGGCCGCTGGAGCAGCTGTACGGCGTCGAACTTGGGCTGCCGGGGATCGTGCTGCTGGTTATTGGAGCATCAGGTATTCTTGCGGGGGCGTGGATGGGGGCGCCGCGGCTGTTACAGGCCACATCCCGTGAGTACGCCCAGTTGGGGGAGCGCCGCTCGATCGCGGCGCTCGTTCCGGGATTTATCATCGCTCAAACAGCGATTACGCTTGGCATTCCGATTTCGTTCAATAATATCATCATTTCGGGTGTAATCGGTGGCGGACTGGCTGCTGGCACCGCCGGCGTCTCCCGGCGAAAAATCACCGTGACGATCACCTTCTGGTTGCTCACACTGGCGGGTTCTATTGGGATCGGATTTGGACTCTACCGATTGTTCTCGACGCTTCTAGGCATCAAGTGAGGCGGCATCCAGTCCACGGGAACTTACCGAACGACTGTCACGGAGATAGGTGCTTCACCGACCACGGTGGTTGCAACGGTTCCGAGTAAGCGACGAAGGGCACCAATTTTGGGCCCTCCGTGGCCACCCATCACTATATGATCGACGTCAGCAGTGTCGATGTACGCGAGGATCGTCTCCGCCGGTTCACCAGTCTCGACCACTGCTTCGACCGTGCGGTCCATGGCTGTTGCTTGGTGGCGGGCCCGCTTGATCAGCTGGTCGGCCCGAGCATGTGCTTCATCGAGCTGTGCCTCATCCATCTCCAGAATGCCGCTTTCACTCATGCCTGCGTCGAGCGGCGTTATGACGTTCAACACAGTGATGCGGCAGTCAAAGACATCGAGTGCGTGATTGAGAGCAGCGTCGGCTAATGGTGAGCCATCCAGCGGGACGAGCACATGTGATGGAGCCACATTCTCTTATTCGGGAAGTAGAGTCTTGTATCTCACGTCAGCCAATAGTTCTCTGGGTTCGGCACCAAGATCGAGATACACCCAGTCAAGCGCCACCAGCTCGCTAACGCGAAGACCGTGTCTGCGAAGATAATGAGAATCGTTTCATGCTCTTTTGCGATCGCTGTCGTCGTTTCGGTGGAGTTGGTCTTTGGTCTCTCGCTACAGGGGCTAGGACCCAGCATCGTCTCGGACGAGGAATCCCGTTCCTCAGTATCACGTATCTGCTGTCGGTCGCAGTCACTTGATTCGTCCCGCGAGCACGTGAGTTTCTGGAATGACCAGGAGTGAGTTGGCTCGGGCACTGCGCGGGTTAGCGCCTGCAAGGTTGCATCGATCGGGAGGGTCAGATCCCGAAGATGGGGACGAATCGGAAGGTCAGGTACGCCCCAAGGGTCGCGATCACCGGAACGAGGTTCTGCATCAGGATGACTCGGGCTGTCGTTGATGGGTCGAACAGGTCCGACGCCCTCGGAATCGTCGGGGGGTTCTCTTCGCCGATCGGCGGCAGCTCCTCGCCCACCTTATCGGCGGCCAGCGCCCCGACGGAGACCGTCATTGGTTGTTCCCCGCGCACTGCCTCGGAGACTGTAAGCGGGCGGGTCGCCCGTCCCCAGCCGAGGCCAATGATTGACATCGTCGCGATTACGACGAAGCTCGCGGGGATCCCGATCCAAGAGAGGAAGGTTACGAGCGTGGCACTGACGGTCGCAACGACAATGGCCGCCGTCAGCGGGAGTTCGGTGAGGTCGTTGCCCATTGTCTCCAGAGTGCGACGGGCGATGGTGAACGTGCCGATGCCGACAGCCAGACAGCCAATAACGATGGCGGGGTTCATCTCAAGTGCACCGCTGCCGACCAGCGGAGCGATCGCGTTGGCGATGTTCGAGGTGCCGGA